>JAEUKC010000430.1:0-25144 GCA_016794445.1 Myxococcales bacterium | reverse complement strand
GGCGATCGTCTGCGGCATGCCTCTCCAGCCCGCCCCGGACTACGGCCGCAAGGAGGAGTGCGGCGTCGTCCGCGCCGACGCGAGTGCCCGCCGGACCCTCTCGGTCGAGCAGCAAGTGGAGCGCAGAGCTCGGCGAGAAGTGACCGCCGAACACGGCCACCCGAGCACCGTGCTCGCCGTGCGCGCTCGCCGCCAGCGGGCGGCCAATTTTCCACGCACGAATGTAAAGCCCGCATTTTACATTCGTGCGCGAGAAAATTCCGCCCCGCCGCGCGGGTGGTCCATACCCGCGATCGCACCACCGTCACTTCGTGGTGTGGACGGCACCGCCGCACGGCACTGTCCCGCGGTGGTCCTCCACCCGCGCGAAGCAAGGTGGGAAAGAGCGAGGACGCCGACGCCACCTCGCAGAGACCGCAAGGACACTCCGCTGCAAGCAACGCGCGACGCCCCCGCTGGAAGGCAGGACAGCGGTCGGGCTCGTGTGAGGGCGCCCCGGTCTCTGCGAGGTGGCGTCGGCGCCCGCAGCGGTGTCGCGCTCGCCCCCGTGCGCCCGGCGAAGGTGTCAGCGAGCGAGGCGTCAGCGCGCGCGATCGAGCTTGGCGCGCACGGTCTCGAGCAAGAGCTCCTCCGTGAACGGCTTGCTGAGGAGCTCGGCGTACTCGGGAAGCTTCGCGCGCTCGAGCGCGTCTCCGGGGTAGCCGCTCATGAAGAGCACCCGGATGTGGGGGCGCAGCGAGAGGAGACGCTCCACCATCTCGGGCCCCGACATGCGCGGCATCATCACGTCCGAGAGCACGAGGTCGATCGGCCCCGGGTGGCGATCCGCCAGGAGGAGCGCGTCGCCCGGCCCCGGCGCGGAGAGCACGCGGTAACCCGCCTCGCCGAGCAGCGCCGTGACCACCTCGCGCACCGCCGGATCGTCCTCGACGACGAGGATCGTCTCGCCGACCCCGCTGCGGGGCGGGCGGCTCTGGGCGACGGGGCTGATCGGTGGCTCGGTGGGACCCTCCGCCGGCAGGTAGATCGTGAAGCGGGCGCCGAAGCCGGGGCGCGTCTCGAGCTGCACCGTGCCGCCTGCGCGCTGCACGATCCCGTAGGTGATGGCGAGGCCGAGGCCGGTGCCCTGACCGGCGTCCTTGGTCGTGAAGAACGGCTCGAAGACGTGACTCGCCACGTCCTCGGTCATGCCCGGGCCCGTGTCGGTCACCTCGATGCGTACCCAGCGGCCAGGGGTGAGCCCGAGCGGGCCGGTGGCGATCGCGTCGAGCGCGTCGACCGCCGTGGTGAATCGCAGGATGCCGCCGTCGACCATCGCGTCGCGCGCGTTCACCGCCAGGTTGATGAGGATCTGTTCGAGGCTCGTGCGGGCGAGCCGCACCCGCCCGCCCGCGAGCACCGTCGTGATCTGCACGTTCTCGCCGAGGCTCGTCGTCAGGAGGCGGACCGTGTCGCGGATGACGGCGTCGGCGTCGATGACGTCGGTGCGCACGTCGCCGCCGCGGCTGAACAGGAGCAGCTGACGGGTCACCGCCGCGGCGCGGTCCGAGGCCTCCTGGATGCGCTCGGCGTGCACCCGCAGGGGGTCGGCCTGCGGCAGGTGTTTGTCGACGTAGCGGGCCGCGTTGACGATGACGAACAGGAGGTTGTTGAAGTCGTGCGCGACGCCGCCCGCGAGGCGGCCGAGGGACTCCATGCGCTGCGCGCGGCGGAGCTGCTCCTCGAGGCGATCGCGCTCGGTGGTGTCGGCGTAGACGGTGAGGATGGCGGGCGCTTCGCCGAAGCTGAAGTGGGTCGATCGCAGCTCCACCCCGAGCGACGAGCCGTCGCACTTGAGCATCGTCTGGCGCGCGAGCAGCCCCGGTTGTCCGTCGCGCAAGAGGGCGTCGCGTCGGGCCGCCGCTGCCGGGCGGTCCTGCTCCACGACGGTGTCGAGCGCGCGCTTGCCGAGCAGGGCGGGGAGCTGGTAGCCGAGCATGCGCGCGAGCGCCTCGTTCACGTAGACGAACGCGCCGTCGCGCTCCACCGAGAGGCCGACCGGTAGCAGATCGAGGAGGCCACGCAGTCGCGCGCGCGAGGCCGAGAGCTCCGCCAGCGCTTCCTCGCGCTCGGTGACGTCGTGGATGATGGACAGCAGCTGGGTGCGTCCGCGCACGACGACCGGGCCGCTGTTCACCTCGACGCGCCGCACCTCGCCGTTGGCGAGGCGGTGGGGGAACCGGAACAGCGTGCGCTCCTCGGCCCGCGCAGCCTCCATCTCGGCGCGCACCTCGTCGAGCGGCAACATATTGAGGTCGTGGATGCTCATCCCGACGAGACGCTCGCGCGGGTACCCGTAGAACGCGGCGGCGGGCGCGTTCGCGTCGTCGATGCGCCCGGTCACCGGGTCGATGAGCAGCTTGATCGCCGGGTTGTGCTCGAAGAAGTGGCGGTAGAGCGACTCGGCCTCGTCGATGGCAGGATCCGGCGTGCCGAGTGGGCGAACGTTGCGTCGCAGCACGAGGATGGCGACGGCCTTGCCGTCCTCGAACAGCGGCGTGCAGGTCATCTGCTGCACGAGCCCGTGGCCGTCCTTGTGCCTGGTGTGGACGGAGCCCACCCACGGCTGCCCCTCGGTCAAGAGGCGCTCGGCGATGGCCTTGTGGAACGCGCCCTCCGGGTGGTCGTCGCGGAGCACCGGCGGGACCGAGCCGATCACCTCTTCGGCCGCGAAGCCCGTGGCGCGCTCGAACGCGGCGTTGGCCGCGAGGATGCGGCCGTCGCGCCCGATGATCTCGACGGGATCGGGGTGGCGCGCGAGCGCCTCGGAGAGCGCGCGAAGACCCTGCACTCAGCGCCCTCGGAGGTGATCACGGAAGGCGCGCGCCTCGGCGAGCGCCGTGTCCGCGTCGGCGGCTCGGACGACGAAGTGACCCATCTTGCGGCGCGGCTTCGGCTCGGTCTTCCCGTAGAGCACGACGTCGACGACGCTCGGATGATCCTTCCAGCAGCCGAGATCGAGGCCCTGGCCGGGGGCGCCCCGCCCCTGCTCGATCCACACGTCGCCGAGCAGGTTGCCCATGCAGTACGAGCCGGTCGGGTCGACCAGCTGGGGCTCGTGCAGCGGCAGGCCGAGCAGCACCCGCGCGAGCACGTCGTACTGGCTCGCCGTGCACGCGTTGCGGGTGACGTGCCCCGAGTTGTGCGGTCGCGGCGCGAGCTCGTTCACGTAGACGTGCAGCCCGGCGGCCTCGAGGCCCGAGGACCGCCGCGCGGCGCTCCGGCCGACGAAGAACTCGATGCACAGGACACCCTCCAGATCGACCGCCCGCGCGGTGCGCAGGGCTACCTCGCGCACCACGGCGGCCACCTCGGCGGGCACCCGCGCCGGTACCAGCGTCAGGTCGAGGATGTGGCCCTCGTGGGCGTTCTCGAACAGCGGGAAGGTGACCTCGGCGCCGGTCCCGTCCCGCGCCACGATGCAGCTGACCTCGACCGCGAGATCGATGATCTCCTCGAGCACGCACGAGAAATCGCTCTTGCGCTCGCGGAGGGCGAGGATGGCGGCGTCGAGGTCCTCGTGGCCGGCCACGTGGAACTGTCCCTTGCCGTCGTAGCCCCCTCGGATCGTCTTGAGGATGAACGGGTAGCCGAGCCGGTTCGCGGCCTCGCGCAGCTCCGCCTCCGACCGTGCGACGGCGAACGCCGCGTGGGGCAGCCCGCTCGCGGCGAGGAACTGCTTCTCGAGGGCCCGGTCCTGCGTGACCTCGAGCACCCGGATGGAGGGGACGATCCGGAGGGAGTCGCCGAGCGCGCGCAACGGGCTGCCGTCGATGTGCTCGAACTCGTACGTGAGGACGTCGAGGCCTTGGACGAATCGTGCGACCGCCGCCTGGTCCGACCAGGGGGCCGAGACGGCTTCCCGGAGGCGCCGCACGCCGGGGGCCTGGGGGTCGGCGTCGTACATGCGGACCTGGGCGTCGAGCGCGAACAGCGCCTCCGCGAGCATGGTCCCGAGCTGTCCACCCCCGAGGATTCCCACCTTTCGCACGCGTCGAAGCTCACCGCGTGCTCGCCGGGCTGCAACCGTTGTATCCTCGCGTCGTGCTTCCCTTCTGTCGCGCCCGAGGCTCGGGCGGGCTCGTATGGCTCCTTTCGCTGGCCCTCGTCGTGCCGGCCGTGCCGTCGGTGCTCGCCACGCGTGCTTCCGCCGCGCCTGCGCCCGCGCCGTCGAACGCCGAGGCCGAGGCCAAGCGCCACTTCGACATCGGCCTCAAGCTCTACAAGGAGAAGCTGTACGAGGCCGCGCTCACCGAGTTCGAGCAGTCGTACGAGATCGTCCCGCGGCCCAGCGCGCTACGCAACGTCGCCCAGTGCCACCGCGATCTCAAGCGCATGGCCGACGCCTACGCGGCGTACGGCAGGCTCCTCTCCGTGCACGCGGCGCAGCTCTCGCCGAAGGAGAAGGACGCGGTCCAGAAGGCGCTCAAGGAGCTCGAGAACGTCACGGGCACGCTCACCCTCACCGTCAGCCCCGACGGCGCCACGATCCTCGTCGACGGCAAGAAGGTGGGCGAATCCCCCCTCGTGAGCCCCGTCCGCCTCGACGTCGGCCCCCACACCGTCAAGGTGCAGAAGGACGGCTTCCTCACCCAGGAGAGTCCGGTCAAGGTCGTCGCCCAGCAGCAGGGCACCTTCGAGGCCAAGCTCGTCGCCGAGGTGAAGACCGGCACCCTCACCGTGCGCGAGAAGAGCGGCGCCGCGGTCAAGGTGTGGGTCGACGACAAGGAGATGGGCCCGGCCCCGTGGACCGGCCAGGTCTCCCCGGGCTCTCACACCGTGGAGCTCAAGGGGAAGAAGTTCGCCTCGCCCAAGCGCACCGTGGAGGTCGCGCTCAAGGGCACCGTGGAGCTCGTGGTCGAGGCCAACGCGCTCCGCGGCCGGCTGCGCGTCGAGACCCTCAACAAGGTAGGCAAGATCTTCGTCGACGACGACGAAGTGGGGAGCGGCACCTGGGAGGGCGAGGTCAAGCCCGGTTCGCACGAGATCCGCGTCGAGGCCGACGGCTTCGAGCCCTACAAGCACCTCGTCGCGGTCGAGCAGGGGCAGACGGTGATCGAGCCCGTGACGCTCGTGCCCAAGTCCGCGACCTCGGGGCCCACGCCGGCGTCGTACATCGGCCTCTCCGGCCGCTTCGAGCTCCTCGGGGGCTTCTCGCTGTCCGGCGCCGGGCAGGAGATCTCCCCTGCGGCGGGCGTAGCGACCGACGAGCACGCGCCGATGGGGGGTGGAGCGGGCCTGCACCTGGGCTATTCCTTCGGCCTCCTGCAGGCCGAGATCGTGGGAATGTTCCTGCTGGACTACCACCAGGGAAAGCGCACCTTCAGCGGCGGCAAGCCCACCGACGCCAACTTCTACGCCGACGCGGCGAAGAAGCGCGCAGGCGACGGCTTCAACCGCACCGAGAAGTACGAATACCTCGGCCTCGCGGGGTACGGCGGGATCGGCGGGCGCATCACGAGCCAGGACGACGCCGTCCGGTTCACCTTCGGCGCGAGCTTCGGCTTCGCCTACCGCTCCATCGACCTCAAGCGCACCACCTACGACGACGGCTGGAAGCCGGGCGCCGTCAGCTACCTCGCGCCAGCGCTCGTGCTGGACGGTGGCCTCCTGCTGGGCAGCACGCCCGGCGTCCGCATGACCCTCGGCGCCATGCTGTGGATCGACTTCCCGGGCAGCGGCGGCGTCTACACCGCCGACGAGCCGGCCGGTCGCAACATCAGCACGACGATCGGCAACACCACCTACGGGGCGGTCCTCGACTCGCCGGCCCAGAAGGTCCGCAGCGGCACCCAGATCTACGTCGGGCCGACCCTCGGGCTGCAGTTCGGTCGCTGAGGTCTCGAGGCCGGGCTCGAGCCGGGGCCATCGTCCGACGGGTGATCAGTCCTTCTTCGCGGCCGGCTTCTTTGCGGCCTTCTTCGCCGCCTTCTTTGCCGGCTTCTTCGCGTCGTCGGCCTTCGGCGTCTCGGCCTTCTCGGCCTTGGGCGCGGCGGCCTTCTTGGGCGCGGCGGCCTTCTTGGCGCCCCCGCGACCGGGCTTGCCACGCTTCGGCTTGGGCGCCGCCGCCATGCGGACGCGCAGGAAGCCCATCACCTCGTCGGCGGTGATCTCCTTCGGGTCGGTGCCCTTGGGCAGCGTGGCGTTGGTGGTGCCGTCGGAGGCGTAGACGCCGTACTTGCCGTCGAAGATGCTCACCGGCCCGGCCGCGCCCTCGAGCGGGCCGAACTCGCGGAGGGGTGTGCGCACGGCGGCCTGCTGGCCTCGGCGACCGCGGAGCTTGGGCTGGGCGAGGAGGGCGAGGGCCGCGTCGAGCTCCATGGTGACGCCGTCGCGCCAGCGCTCGACGTTGCGCGTCTCCTTGCCGCAGCGGAGGAACGCGCCGTAGCGACCGAGCGCAACGACGATGTCCTCCTTGGTCTCGGGGTGCGCGCCGATGGTGCGCGGCAGCGAGAGCAGGGCGTCGACGTCGGCCTGGGTGACGGCGGCCTGGTCGACGTCGTCGGGGAGCGAGGTGCGGCGGGGCTTCTCCTCGGCCGCGATCTCGGCCTCGGTCTGCGCCACCTCGAGGTAGGTGCCGAACCGGCCGCTGCGCAGCGTGACCTCGCGGCCGGTCTGCGGGTCCTTGCCCACGACCACCGGGCCGCTGCTCTTCTTCTTGATCGCGGCGATCGCGGCCTCGACGGTCAGGTCGGCCGGCGGCACGTCGTCGGGGATCGAGGCGGTGTTGCCGACGCCGCCTGCGCCGCGCTGCACGTAGGTGCCGAACCGGCCGACGCGCACCACGACGGGCTCGCCCGACTCCGGGTCGTTGCCGATCGCGATGGCGGGGAAGGGGATCTCCTCGACCTTGTCCTCGACCTGCTGCGCGAGGCCGACCTCGCCCTGTTCGCCGCGGTAGAACGACGCGAGGTAGCCGACCGAGTCGCGCCCACCGTCGGCGATCTCGTCGAGCTCGTCCTCCATGCGCGCGGTGAACTTGAGGTCGACGAGCTTGCCGAAGTGCTGCTCGAGCAGATCGGTGACCGCGAACGCCGTGAACGTGGGGACGAGCTCGTTGCCGCGCTTCCACACGTAGCCGCGGTCGACGATGGTGCCGAGGATCGACGCGTAGGTGCTCGGGCGACCGATGCCGGCCTCCTCGAGCTTCTTGACCAGCGTGGCCTCGGTGAGGCGCGCCGGCGGCTTGGTCGCGTGGCCCTGGGGCAGCACCTGCTGCGCGCGGACCTCGCGCCCTTGGGTGAGCGGGGGGAGGAGCGACTCCTGGCCCTCGATCTCCGAGTCCGGGTCGTCGCTGCCCTCGACGTAGGCGCGGAGGAACCCGGGGAACTCGATCTGCCGACCGCTGGCGGAGAAGCGCAGCGTGTCGGCGCCCGCCACGACCTCGATCTGGGCGCTCGTGCGCAGCACGCGGGCCGCCACCATCTGGCAGGCGACGGTGCGCTTCCAGATCAGCTCGTAGAGCTTGAGCTGGTCGGGATCGAGCCAGCGCCGCAGGTCCTCGGGGCGGCGCGTGAGGTCGGTCGGGCGGATGGCCTCGTGGGCCTCCTGCGCGTTCTTGCTCTTGGTGCGGTAGCGGACCGGCTCCTTGGGGAGGTATTCGGGGCCGTAGTTGCGCTCGATGAGCTCCCGGCACTGGGAGAGCGCGCGCTCGCTCAGCGTGAGGCTGTCCGTACGCATGTAGGTGATGAGACCGGTGCGCTCGCCGTCGAGGTCGGTGCCCTCGTAGAGCTGCTGCGCGATCTGCATCGTGCGCTTGGCCGAGAAGCGGAGCTTGCGGTTGGCCTCCTGCTGCAGCGTGGAGGTCATGAACGGGACCGGCGGCTTCTCCTGCTCGGGCCGGGTCTCGAGCTCGGCCACGCGCCAGGGCGCCGACTTCTCCGCGCGGGCGCCGAGGTCGGTCGCGCGCGCCTCGTCGAGCACCGCGACGTCCTGGTCGGCGAGGGCGCCGGTGGTCGGGTCGAACGACTTGCCGCTCGCCACGCGCTTGCCGCTCACGCGCGAGAGGCGCGCCTTGAAGGCGGTGCCGCCGTCGCCGTTCAGCGTGGCCTCGAGGTCCCAGTAGCTCGCGGACTTGAACGCCCGGCGCTCGCGCTCGCGGTCGACGAGGAGCCGGACCGCGACGCTCTGCACGCGCCCCGCGGAGAGCCGCGGCGCGACCTTCTTCCAGAGCAGCGGCGAGAGCGTGTAGCCGTAGAGGCGGTCGACGATGCGGCGGGCCTCCTGGGCGCGCACGAGCGACTCGTCGATGTCGCGCGGGGTCGAGATGGCCGCCTTGATCGCCTCGGGGGTGATCTCGTGGAACACGATCCGCTTCACGCGGACGCCCTTGCCGGGCTTGAGCAGCTGCAGGATGTGCCACGAGATGCTCTCGCCTTCGCGATCCTCGTCGGTCGCGAGCAGGAGCTCGTCCTTGCCCTTGGCCGCGGCGCGCAGGGCGCTCACCCGCTGCTTCTTCTCCTCGGGGACGATGTAGAGCGGCTCGAAGTCTCCGTCGACGTTCACGCCGAGCTTGGACCACTTCTGCTTCTTCAGCTCCGGCGGGACGTCGCTCGCGCTCTGCGGCAAGTCGCGGACGTGGCCGAAGCTCGCCTCCACCTGGTAGGACTTGCCCAGGTAGCCTGCGATGGTCTTGGCCTTGGCCGGGGACTCGACGATGACGAGGGTACTCATGACGGAGGGGCGGCTCTGATACCGGTCCGCACCGTCCCCTGTCTAGGTACCGAACAAAAGCGCCCGATATTGGGCCAGCTCCGCGATGCTCGCGCGGATGTCGTCGAGCGCGGTGTGGTTCTTGTCTTCCTTCTTGGGGATGGCTTCACGCCCCTTCCAGGCCTGCACGAGCACCTTGAGCGAGGAGACGTCGACCTGCCGGTAGTGCAGGAACCCCTCGAGCTGGGGCAGGTGGCGCTGCAAGAAGCGGCGATCCTGGTGGATCGAGTTGCCCGCGAGAACCCCCTCCCGGTACTTGCAGTGCTTCGCGACGAGGGCGATCGCGTCGCGCTGCACGTCCTCGAGGCCGTGGGGGCTCGTGCGTACCTTCGCGAGGAGGCCGTTCCTCGTGTGCATGTCGCGCACGAAGGGGCTCGTCCGTGCGAGCACCTCCTCGGGCTGCCACACCACCCGCTCCAGCTCTTCGATCGGCACGAGGTCGTCGCCGGTCACGATGATCGCGAGCTCGATCACCGCGCAGCTCTCCGGGTCGAGCCCGGTCATCTCCAGATCCATCCAGACGAGCTTCAGGTCGGACATGGGGGGAGGCCTATCACGGCACCTCCTCGTCGAGGACGGGGACCTCTTCGCCGGCCAGCACCTTGTGGGCGCGGTCGAGATCGAGGGCGCCCTCCCACCGCGAGACGGCGAGCGTCGCGACCCCGTTGCCCACCAGGTTGGTGAGCGCTCGCGCCTCGCTCATGAAGCGGTCGATGCCGAGGATCATGGCGAGGCCCGCCACCGGCACCGTGCCGACGCTCGAGAGCGTGGCGGCGAGGGTGATGAACCCGCTCCCGGTGACGCCGGCCGCGCCCTTGCTGGTGAGGAGCAGCACCCCGAGCAGGGTGAGCTGCTGGCCGAGGGTCAGGGGGATGTCCATCGCCTGGGCGACGAACATCACCGCCATGGTCAGGTAGATCGAGGTGCCGTCGAGGTTGAACGAGTAGCCGGTGGGGATCACGAGCCGCACCACCTGCTTCTCGCACCCGAGGTGCTCGAGCTTGGCCATCATCTGCGGGAGCACCGACTCGCTCGAGGAGGTGCCGAGCACGATGGCGAGCTCCTCCTTGATGTAGCGGAGGAACGCGAAGATCGAGATCCGCGCGGTGAACCAGGACACCGACGCGAGCACCACCAGCACGAACGCGAAGCACGTCGCGTAGAAGCAGGCCATGAGCTTGCCCAGGGAGACCAGCGTGTGCAGGCCGTGTTTGCCGATGGTGAACGCCATGGCGCCGAACGCGCCGATCGGCGCGACCCGCATCACGAGGGCCACCACGCCGAACAGGCCGTGGGACGCGTGCTCGAGCGTGACCACGAATCCGCGCGCCTTGGGCCCGGCGTTGGCCAGGGCGATCCCGAACAGCACCGCGAAGAACAGGATCTGCAGGATCTCGCCGCGGGCGAGCGACTCGACCACGTTGTTGGGCACGATGTCCGAGAAGAACTCGGCCATGGTGTGCTGCTTGGCGGCCTGCGCGTACTGCTCGACCGACTTGGCGTCGAGCTCGGCGGCCTTGGCGTGGATGCCGACGCCGGGCCGCACGAGGTTGACCACGACGAGACCGATGATCAAGGCCAGCGTGGAGATCGCCTCGAAATAGAGGATCGCCTTGAGGCCGACCCGCCCCGCCTTCTTCATGTCGGTCGCGCCGGCGATGCCCACGACCACGGTGCAGAACACCAGCGGCGCGATGATCATCTTGATGAGGCGGACGAACACGTCGCCGAGAGGCTTGAGCTTGGCGCCGGTCGCCGGGAAGAAATGGCCGACCAGCACCCCGAGCACGATCGCGGCGAGGACTTGGAGGTACAGGCGCTTGCCCGCGGCGGCCTTCATCGGCCGTCACCGTATCGGGAGCGGTCGAGAGATGAAACCTGCCCGTCGACGTGGCACCCTACCCCCATGGGCATCTTCGATCGCGCCAAGCGGGCCATCTCGTCCAACGTCAACTCGATGCTCGACAAGGCCGAGGACACGCGGAAGATCGTCGACCTCACCATCGAGGAGATGAAGGAGCACATCGCCCGCGCCAAGCAGGACGTGATCGGCAGCGTCGCCGCCGAGAAGCAGCTCCGCAAGCAGTGCGACGAGCTCCGCACCCAGATGGAGAAGTGGGAGCAGCGCGCGGTGCTCGCGGTCAAGGCCGGCGACGACGCGCTCGCCCGCGAGGCCCTCAAGCAGAAGAGCCGCCTCTCTGCCGAGCTCGCGTCGGCCGAGAAGCAGCGGGAGGCCCAGCTCGGCCTGGCCCTCGAGCAGCGCAGCCGCCTCCAGGAGATGGAGCTCAAGGTCAAGGAGGTGAGCGCCAAGAAGGGCACCATCGTCGCCAAGGCCGAGATCGCCAAGGCCGGCGGCGGCTCCGAGGCGCTCGGGGCCAAGCCCGGGTCGAACGCCTTCGAGGAGTTCCGCAAGATGGAGGAGAAGATCGACGAGCAGGACGCCCACGCCCAGGCGCTCCGCGAGCTCGACGACGACGCCATCAAGGACGCGGAGCTCGAGTCCAAGTTCCGTCGCCTCGAGGCGAGCGGCGTCACGCCCGAGGGCGGGCCGAGCGCGGTCGACGACGAGCTCGCCGCCCTGAAAAAGCGCGTCCGCGTCAGCAGCTGACCGGCGACCAGGCGGAGGTCCCGCCCGCCAGAGCGGGTTTCTGTTGATTTGAGACAAAGGTTGGACGAGAAGAGCTGGTGCCCATCGTCGTCGCCGTTCGTCGCGGAGGAGAGGCGGTGGCGGCAGAGGTCCTGGCGCAAGAAATTCGCGCCACCCTCGAGCGCGCCTCGGTGAGTGGTGCCCGCCTCGTCGGCGTGGCCGCCGACGGCGCCTCGTTCGGCTTCGACGACGACGCACTCGAGGACGCGATCGACCTCGCGGTCTCGTTCGTCAGCGCCGGTCATGCGCCGCTGCGCGTGGGCATCGGGCGCGGCGATCTCGCGCCCGTGCGCGAGCCCTCGTCCTTCGAGGCCTTCGCGGTCGGCTCGGCCGCCGCGCGCGCCACGGCCCTCGCCCGGGTCGGCGGCGACGGCGAGGTGCTGGTCGACCTCGAGATCCCCGAGGCACGCAGCGGCGGCCTCCTCTCGCTCGGCAAGCGCGTCGCGAGCCTGCACGACCTCGCGGGGGCGCACGTCGGGAGCCGGTTCCGCGCGATCGTCCTCGACCACCGCGAGCCGTTCCGTCGCGAGGGCGGCGCCTCCGTCGAGCGCATCCAGACGCCGCGCGTGATCGGTCGCGAGGCCTCGCTCGCGATGGTCGACGCCGTCATGCCCGGCGGCCTCGCCGTCGTGCGCGCGATGCCCGGCATCGGCGGCACGCGCTTCCTCGAGGAGCTCCAGTCGCGAGCCTCGCGTGCGCTCTTCGTCGAGCCCGTCGGGTGCTCGGTCGAGCCGCTCGGCGCCCTGCGCGTGGCGCTCGCCCGCAACGAGCACCGCCGCGAGCGGACGAGCACGGTCGACGACGCGCTCGCTGCGCTCCTCTCCGGCCAGGGCGTGGACGTGCCCGCGGCGAGCGATCTGCTCAACGCGTGGCTGGAGGTCGCTGGACACGACGCCCACGACGAGCGCAGCTGGGTCCTCGTCGACGACGCGAGCCTGGTCGATCGCGCCACCCTCGAGGCGATCGGCCACGCGGCGAGCGTGCCGGACACGCGCATCGCCGTCGTCGTGCGCGTCGACGAGGGAGACGTGCTGCCGCCTGCGCTCGCGCAGCTGGTCGTCGAGGCCGAGGTCACGCTGCGACCGCTCGCGCCTCACGAAGGCGCCGCGGTGGTCGAGGAGGCGTGCGGGCCCGGCGTCGCCCCCGAGGTCGTGCGCCGCTGGACGCGTCGCGGGGGAGGCATCCCGCTCGCCATCCTCGAGTCGCTGCGGCACGGGCTCGCGCTCGGAGACCTCGCGGTCCGCACCGGCGACGGAGGTCGCACGGTCATCGTCCCGCGCTCCAAGACCTCCGGTCGCGGCCGCACGCTCGGCCCTCGCGGCTGGATCGCGCGCCGCGCGACCGCGCTCGGCGTCGACCGCCCCGAGGATCGCCTGCTGCTCTCGCTCTCGTGCCTCGCCGGCTCCAACGTGGAGCGAGTGCGCCTCGAGCAAGCGGCGAGCGAGCACCTCGACGTGTCGCCGCCCGCGGTCGACGCGTCGATCGCCCGCCTCGTGCGCGAGGCCTTGCTGGTCGAGCACGCGGGCACCCTCTCCCCGAGCTCGCGCACGTTGCGTGACACCGTGCTCGAGAGTCTCGACGAGGGCACGCGCAAGGCCCTGCACGCCGCGTACGCCGCCGTGGTCGCCCGCACTTCGCACGGCCTCGATCTGGCCGAGGGCGCGCACCACGCCGCGCTCGCGGGCGACCACCTCGGCGCCGCTGCGCTCGCGGGCCGCGCCGCCGAGCGCTGCCGTCGGGTCGGGCTCACCGAGTGGGCCACCTCGCTGCTCGCGTTCGCGCGCGCCGAGGGCGGAGACGTGGCGCCGTTCCCGACCACGCCCTCCCCGGCGCCGCGGCCGTCGATGCCGTCGCCCGCACCCGAGGTCGCGCCGCCGTCGATCACGCCGGAGCCACCCACGGTCGCGCAGCTCGATCGCGACGGACCGGTCTCGCGCACGCTGCCCGACCTCTCGCCTCGCTCGCGCACGATCCCGGAGCCGTCCCGCGCTGAGCCGTCCCGCGCTGAGCCGTCCCGCGCTGAGCCGTCCCGCGCCGAGGCGTCGCGGCCGGCGCCGCGTTCGTCGGCCGAGGCGCGGATGACCCTCGGGGTCACGCACCTGTCCACCGGCCAGATCGCCGCGCTCCCCGCGCCGCCGCCCGTCCTGATCCCCGAGATCGTGATGCCGGTGATCGTCGAGGAGCTCGAGTCCGACGTCCTCGAAGAAGAGCCGCCCTCCACGCTCGGCGACGACGAGGCCGCCTCCGTGCGCGACGGCCTCCGCCAGCTCGGCGACGCAGCCCGCAAGGCGCTGGCCACCGCCGACCTGCAGGGCCTCGACGCGGCGCTCTCGGCCATCGAGGTCGTGGGGGGCTCGCGCAACGCTCTCACCCGCCTGCGCGGCCTCTCGGCGGTCGCGCGCGGCAAGGTCGACGAGGGCCTGTCGCTCCTCCGCCGCGCCCGCGCCCAGGCGACGACCGACGCCGAGCTCGCCCGCGACGCGCTCGCCCACGCGGTCGCCCTCGACGTGGCCGGCCTCCGCGACGACGCCATCCTCGAGGCGATGACCGCCCTCGCGATCGAGCGCAAATCCGGGGGGCCGGACCAGCCCGCTCGCCGCGTCCTCGCGCGTCTCGTGGGAGCTCCTTGACGGTCTCCGGGGAGCGTGCTTGATTCCCTCCCCCTTTTTCGCGAGCGGTAGCCCGACATGAAGCGCACTTTCCAGCCCAGCAATATCAGTCGTCGTCGTACCCATGGCTTCCGCGCTCGCATGGAATCCAAGGGTGGGCGCAAGGTCCTCCAGAACCGCCGCCGCAAGGGCCGCTGGCGTCTGACCGTCTCCACCTACGAGAAGTAGGCGGCCGCGTGGCCGGCGGGGAGCCTGCGACGAGCGCCGGCTTCCACTTCGGTCGCGCTCGTCGGATCAAGTCGCGTCGCGAGATCCTCGCCGTGCAGCACGGGGGGTCGCGGGTCCACACCGCGCACTTCCTGCTCATCGTGGGCCGTGGGCCCGACGCGACCGCGGCCTCACGCCTCGGCATCACCGTCACCCGAAAGGTCGGCGACTCCGTGCGGCGCAACCGCGTGAAGCGGGTGGTCCGCGAAGCGTTCCGGCTGACGCCGGCCTTCCTGCCGACGGGCGTCGACCTCCTCGTGATCGCCAAGGCCGGCGCCCCCACGCTCGGACTCGCCGCGGTGCAGGCCGAGTGGGCCGCCGTGCGTGGCCTCGTGGAGCGCCGTGCCCGCGAGGTGCTGGCCCGGTCGGGCCCGGCCGCAGCCGAGCGCTTGACGGGGCCGCCCGCGATGACGACCAAACCGCGGTGAACTGGCTGCTCCAGCTGCCGATGCGCCTCCTCGTGGGCCTCGTGCGCCTCTACCAGGTCACCCTCGGCCTCTTCATCGGCGGGCATTGTCGGTTCGAACCGAGCTGCTCCAACTACGCCATCCAGGCTCTCCGGCTCCACGGCGCGCTCCGAGGGGCCTTGCTCGCAGCCCGCCGCGTGAGTAGATGCCACCCCTTCCATCCGGGCGGCTACGACCCGCCTCCTCCCAAGGCCCCCCCCTCGACGGGGCCTTCGGCGCCCTAGGCCCCGATCCGGGGCCCCCGATTCTCGGGCCCCCAGAACTCTGACCGACCGACGACGCAGAAGAGAAAGAGAAGACGAGCAATGGAGCGCGGTGGACTGCAGCGGATCCTCCTCATTGCCGCCGTGTTCTTCGGCGTCTTCTTCATCTTCAAGAGCTGCAACAAGGGCAACGACAAGGCTGCGCAGCTGATCTTCGAGACGTACGACCGGCTCGACCTGCCCGCCGGCAGCCCGCCGAGCGAGGCGTGCGCCATCGACACGCCGGCATTCCGCGCCGAGATAGCTCCTTCCGGGGGCGGGCTCTCGAGCTACACCCTCAAGGGGCCCAAGTACGTCGAGGGGAACGGCCCGATCGACCTCGCGTTCCGCACCACGAGCGACGGCAAGGGCGGACGCTTCTACGACTACGCGCCGCTCCGCACGTATTTCCGCAACGACAAGTCGCAGGGGCAGGTCCCCGGCGATCTCGTCACGTTCTCCGTCAAGAAGTCCGGCGCGGGCTGCGAGCTCCGTCACGTGCGCGCCGACGGCGTCGAGATCGTGCGCACGATCCAGCCGAGCGCGCGCCCCTACGAGCTCGAGGTCGCGACCACGGTCAAGAACCTCGGGTCGGCCAAGCAGAAGCACGCCTTCTCCACCGCGCTCTACGCGCTGCAGCTCAAGTCGGAGGAGGGCGGGATCTTCTCGCGTCCCTCGCCCAACGGCACCTTCACGGTCGGCTGCTCCGAGTCGGGCAAGGTCGAGCGCCGCGACCACTCCGCGGCGACCAAGAACTGGCTGCTCAAGAGCGGCAACGTCGACTGGGCCGCGATCTCCAGCAACTACCTCGGTCAGGCCCTCGTGCCCGAGGCCGGGCAGGGCGCGCGCTGCGCGATCCTCGGCGAGGAGCGCCGGGAGGCGGCCGGCGCCGAGCCCACCCAGACCCTGTTCCGCGCGTACGTCGCGTATCCCGATCGCGAGCTTTCGCCCAACGAGTCGGTCACGTACCGGCAGATCGCGTACCTCGGCCCGAAGGACCGCGATCTGCTCGCGGCGGCTTCGGGGGGGCGTCACCTCGACCAGATGATCGACCTCGGCACGTTCGCCGTGATCGCCAAGCTGCTCGTCCGCTACCTCGGGTTCCTCCACGGGATCATGGGCAGCTGGGGCATCGCCATCATCCTGCTCACGGTGACGGTGCGCCTGCTGCTCATGCCGCTCACCATCCCGCAGATCCGCTCGTCGCTGGCCATGCGCCGCCTCAAGCCCGAGCTCGACGCCATCAACGCCAAGTTCGCGGACGACGCGCAGGCGAAGATGCTGGCGACCACCCAGCTCTACAAGAAGAACAACGTCCAGCCGCTGCTCGGCTGCTTGCCGGCGCTGCTGCAGATGCCGGTGTGGTTCGCGCTCTACACCTCGCTGCAGACCGCGATGGAGCTCTACCACGAGAAGTTCGCGCTCTGGCACGACCTCTCGGCCGCCGACCCGCGCTACATCCTGCCGCTCGTGCTCGGCGCCACGATGTTCGTGCAGCAGAAGGTCACGCCGATGCAGATGGATCCGGCGCAGCAGAAGATGATGCTGTACTTCATGCCGGCCATGTTCACGGTGTTCATGCTGTTCCTGCCGGCGGGGCTCGGCGTGTACATGCTCACCAACTCCCTGCTCGGCATCCTGCAGACGGTCGCCGTCGAGCGCTACTACCAGTCGGTCGAAGGCGGCGGCGGTGGTGGCGGCACGGTCACCGTGAAGGTCACGCCGACCGGCAAGGAGCCGCGGCCCGCGCGAGAGCTCGCCCGCAAGGACAGCTGAGCCCCCCAAGATTTCGCGCCTCTAGGCCCGTCGAGCAAGCGCTCGAGGGGCCCACGCGCAGCAACGGAGAACGATCGTGAGCGAAGAGACCAGCAAGGCAGACGAGTTCGGGGACGACGCCCCCGAGGTGAAGGACGCGGACGGAGCGGGCCCGGCGCCCGACGACGGCAAGGCCGATCGTGCCCTCGCGTTCGTGCAGGACATCATCGACAAGATGCAGGTGGGCTGCACCGCGCGGGTCGTCAGCAACGACGCTCGCCAGGTCGCCATCGACATCGCGGGCGAGGGCGCCTCGGTCCTCATCGGCAAGCGTGGCAGCACGCTGTTCGCCCTGCAATTCCTGGCCAACCGTGTGGTCAACCGCGGCCCGTCCGGCCGTCGCTACGTCGTCCTCGACGTCGAGGGCTACCGCGAGCGTCGGGAGAAGGGCCTCGCCGCCGTCGCGCTCAAGCTCGGCGAGCAGGCCGTCCGCGAAGGCAAGGTCATCACCTTCGACCCGATGAGCCCGCGCGAGCGTCGCGTCGTCCACCTGGCGCTCGCCAAGTACGACGGCGTGCGCACCGAGAGCCAGGGCGAGGGCGACCAGCGCCGCGTCCAGATCATCCCGACCAAGGTCGCGCGCTAGTTCGCGCGCGGGTCGGCGCACGATCTCCCACCCATTTGCCGGCCTCTCCGATCCAGGGGCCGGGCTCCTCCGTAGCTCCTCCCATGGGGCTGCCACTCCTGCGTCCGAGCGTGCCTCCGGCGCCGCCCGTCGGGGCGACGGTCGCGGGCAAGTACCAGCTCGAGGAGATCCTCGGCCAAGGGGGTATGGGTGTCGTGTACGCGGCGCGCCACCTCGTCCTCGGCCAGTCCGTGGCGATCAAGTTCCTGCGCTCCGACAGCGGTTTCACCTCGGCCCGGGCCCGATTCCTCCGCGAGGCGCAGAGCGCGGCGCGCCTGTCGAGCGAGCACGTCGCGCGCGTCCTCGACGTGGACGTCAACGAGGAGGGCGCGCCCTACATCGTGATGGAGCGCCTCGTCGGGACCGACCTGCTCGGTGCCCTGCGCAGTCGCGGGCCGCTGCCGCTGGCCGAGGTGAGCGAGTGGATCGGGCAGGCCTGCACCGCGCTCGCCGAGGCGCACGCCCAAGGCATCGTGCACCGCGATCTCAAGCCCTCGAACCTCTTCCTCGCGCGGCGCGCCGACGGCACCACCGTGCTCAAGGTCCTCGACTTCGGGATCGCGAAGGTGGAGTGCGACGACGACGCGAGCATCACCCAGGCCTCGGGCGCGGTCGGCTCTCCCGCGTACATGTCGCCCGAGCACCTGCACGACTCTTCCCGCGTCGACGCGCGGTCGGACATCTGGGCCCTCGGCGTGATCCTCCACGAGCTGCTCAGCGGTCATCACCCCTTCGAGGGCAGTGGCCCCGTCGCGCTCGGCGCGAGGATCGCCGTCGGTCGCGCGATCCCGCTCTCCGACCACTGGCCCGACGCGCCGCCCGAGATCTGCGCGATCGTCGCGCGCGCCCTGGCCGTCGATCCGGCCGACCGCTTCGCGTCCGTGGCCGAGCTCGCCGCGGCGCTCGCCCCGCTCGCCCGTGGGGACGGCCCCTCGCGCGCGCGGGTGGCGAAGCAGCTGCTGTCGACGAGCGAGCGGACGGTCGCCTTCGTGGCGGAGCCGCCTCCGCCGAGCGCCCCCGGGCCGATCTCCTCCGTGCAGCTCGCGACCGAGCGATTCCGGCGTCAGCACGAGGAGCTCGCCAAGCTGGCCGGCGATCTGATCGGCGAGCTGCAGGTCTCGCCCGCGGAGCTGGTCGCCAAGGCGGGGCCGGTGCGCCGCATGGTCGCGCGCTTCGCCGGCAAGCTCTCGGTGCACGCCACGATGGAGAACGACGCGCTCTACCCGCGCTTGCTGGCCCACGCCGACCCCGCGGTGCGCGCCAAGGCGCGTGAGCTCCACGACGAGGTCGGCAAGCTCTACGGCACCTTCGGCGAGTACGCGCAGCGCTGGCCCGGCACCGCTTCGGTCGAGGCCGACCCGACCGGGTTCGCCAAGGACACGATGCGCGTCCTCAAGCAGCTCGGTCGCCGCATGTTCCGCGAGCACGAGGAGCTGTACCCGCTCGTCGACGCGGTCTGAGTCAGAGGTCGAGCAGCGCGCGGAGCGTTGCCGGCAAGTCCTCGCCTCGTGTCGACGGAGCGTGCTCGCCGAAGTGGGCGAACCAGCGCCGGTGCTCGTCACCGAAGCCCTCCCGGTGCGCGCGGTGGGCGAGCAGCGCCGTCGCCGCCTGCTCGAGCGGCGCGTGCGCGAGGGCGCCGGCCCGCCGCCGCACCTCGGCGACCGTGGCCTCGTGGAGCGCCTGCCAGATCGGGTGCCAGCCCGGGAGGTCGTCGTCGGGGACGCCGACCCAGATGCGGTCGCCGCGCACGCGGCCGCGCAGCCGCAGCGAGCGCACGCCTTCGACGCGCATGGCGACGATCGAGGGCGCGACGGTGACCCGCGAAGCGAGCCCCGCGCGCACCTCCTCGAACGAGCCAGCAGGTGGTGGCAGCGCGGCGAGGTCCTCGAGCTCGGCCGCCGCGCGCAGCACCTCGGCGGCGGGACTGAGCGCGACGAGCGAAGCCAGAATCTCGGGCGCAGCCACCTCGTGCGGCGCGATCCGCGCGAGCTCCCGGTCGGCGCACGCCTCCGCTTGCGCGGGTGTGTCGAACAGCCACGCGACGAGCTGGAGGTGAGCCAGGGTGTCGTGGTCGGGCGCGAGCGCGCCGAGCGTGGCCGCGTCCTCAGCGAGGGTTCGCGTCCGCGCGGGGCCGAGCGCGCGTTCGACCCGCGCGATCCACAGCGGATCGTACACCGAAGGCGCGAGGTGCGAGGTCGCCCGCACGTGGGCGAGGACGTGGAACACGCGCTCTGCCCAGGGGAGCATGGTCAGGCCTGGGACGGGCGACGGGTCGAGATCGGCGACACCTCCGCGAGGCCCCCCGCGAGCCCGATCGCGTCCGACAGCGAGTCGGTGAAGTAGAGGTGCTCGTGCTCGGCGCGCAGGTTGGCCTTGTCGAAGATCCGTCGCGGCTCGGGGAGAGGTCCGGCGATGACGACGAGCTTCTTGCCGCGTCGGAGCCGCTCGATCGCGCTCTCGAGCGCCACGATGCCGGTCGCGTCGATGGTCGGGACACGGCCCAGCGAGAGCACCACCACGCGCACCGCCCGGTCGACCACATCGAGCTGGCCCATGGCGTTCTGGGCCGCGCCGAAGAACAGTGGCCCGGCGATCTCGTAGACCACCACACCCTCGGGCAGCACGTGATCGGACTCGGCGTACTCCTCGTCGATGATCCGCACCTTGGTCAGCTCGGCCATGCGCCGCATGAACAACAACGCCGCGGTGACGACCCCGACCGAGACCGCGATCACCATGTCGAACACGACCGTCAACAGGTAGCAGCCGACGAGGACGCTGATGTCGCTCTTGGGAGCGAAGCGCAGCATCCGCAGGGCATGGCCGACGTCGGACATGTTCCACGCGACCAGCAACAGCAGGGCCGCGAGGGCCGCCATCGGCACGAACACGAGGCCGGGCGCGAGGAGCAGGATGGCGAGCAGCACGGCGACCGAGTGGGTCATCGCCGCGACCGGGGTGCGGGCGCCGGACCTCACGTTGGTCGCGGTCCTCGCGAGGACGCCCGTCGCGGCGATGCCGCCGAAGAACGGCGCCACCATGTTGCCGATGCCGAGCGCGACCAGCTCGGCGTCGGGATCGTGCTTCTTCTGGGTCATGCCATCGGCGATGACGGCGCTCAGCAGCGACTCGATCGCGGCGAGCATGGCGATGGCGAACGCCGGGGACGCGAGCTCGCGCACCATCGAGAACGAGAGCCCATGCGAGCCCCAGGGCAGCATCGGTCGAGGGGGCAGCGGTGGAATGCCCGCGTAGGCCCGACCGTCGACGACGGACTGGAAGCGGTTGCCGATGGTGGCCACTCCAAATCGAGGGAACAGCCAGTGCAGCACCACGGTCCCCACGGTGACTGCCAGGATCGCCACGAGAGGAGCCGGGATGCGCTTCGTCCAGAGGGGGACCAGGAGCAGGAGCGCGAGGGTCGCCACCGCCACGCCCAGCTCGGCGTAGGCGATCGTCCGGCGTGCCTCCCAGAACACGTGCAGCTTGGCGAACCAGCTGTCCGGCATGTGCGCGACCTGGAGGCCGAAGGCATCACGGATCTGGAGGGTGGCGATGATCGTCGCCACCCCCGCGGTGAACCCCGTGGTGACGGGATACGGTATGAACGCGATCAGCCGCCCGAGCCGTGCCCCGCCCATCACCACGAGGATCAGGCCGGCCATCAGGCCCGTGGTGAGTAGGCCGCCCAGCCCGTACTTCTGCGTGATGGGCGACAGGATGACGACGAAGGCGGCGGTGGGCCCCGTCACCTGGAACTTCGATCCGCCGAGCAGCGCGACCACGAACCCCGCGACCACCGTGGAGTAGAGCCCGTGGGCCGGCGGTGCACCGACCGCGATGGCGAGGGCCATCGAGAGCGGCAAGGCCACGATGCTCACCGCCAGGCCTGCCATCACGTCGGCCCGGAGCGTGGTCCGATCGTACCCCATCGCGATGGCCTTCCGCATGGCGGAGGCGATGGGAATCCGAGGCCACCGTCCCCTGGGAGTGGGCCCAGGGACGGGATGTGGAGACGACTGGACGGTCACAGCGAAAGGACCACTCTACCCCCCGCCGGTACCCCGGGCCAGCAAGCAGCAGGCACGGGCTCCGTGCGTCGTGCTACCGAGCCCAGGTGCGGATCCTGCGCGCGATCCCCTCTGCGGTGCTGCTCGTCGCGATCTTCGCGGCGTGCGAGTACGCGGTGCGACGGTTCCACCTCCCCCTGCCGGGCGGAGTGCTCGGCGCGGTCGCGCTCGCGGTCGGGCTGTTCACCGGCTTCGTCCCGCTCCGCTGGGTCGAGCGCGGCGCCGACGTGCTGCTCGAGTGGCTGGGTCTGTTCTTCGTCCCCGCGGGCGTCGGCATCCTGCGACACGTCGGGGTGCTGAAGCGTGACTTTTCATCCGTCGTGGTCGTGGTGGTCGTGAGCACGGCCGTGACGATGATCGTCACCGGTCGTCTCGCCGAGCGGAGGAACGGATGAGGCCGTGGGTGTGGCTCGCGTTGCCGGTGACCGTCGGCGTCTACCTCGCCTTCGTCTGGCTCCACGCCCGTCGCGCCTCCACGTTCACGCTGCCCGTGCTCGGGACCCTCGTCGCGATCACCTCGGTGCTCGCGCTCACCGGCTCCGATCTGGACGCGTACGGGACCATGACCTGGCCGCTCCAGTGGATGCTCGGTCCGGCCACGGTCGCGCTCGCGGTGCCCCTCTACCGTCAGCGCGCGACGCTGCGCGCCCACCTCGCGCGCGTGCTCGTCGCGGTGTCGATCGGCTCCCTCGTCGGAGCCGCCTCTGCCATCGGCCTCGCGAGGATCCTCGGGCTCTCGCGCACGTGGATCGCGTCGCTCGCGCCGAAGTCGGTGACCACGCCGGTCGCGATGCCGCTCGCCGAGCGCCTCGGCGGTGAGCCCTCGCTGGCGGCGGCGGCGGTGCTGGTCACGGGGATCCTCGGGCTCGTCTTCGGCGCCCCGCTGCTCGATCGGGTCGGGGTGCGATCGGCGCTCGCGCGCGGCCTCGCGTACGGCGTCGGCGCGCACGGTGTCGGCACCATGCGCGCGCTGCAAGAAGGCGAAGAAGCCGGCGCAGCGGGCGGGGTGGCCATGGTTCTCGCGGCGATCTTCACGTCGATCGTGGTCGGTGCGCTCGTCCGCTTGCTCGGGTAGGCTCGCCGCCATGCAGATCGCGCTGGTCGGGTTGGGCAAGATGGGCGGCAACATGGTGCAGCGGCTGCTCGGGGGTGGGCACGAGGTCGTCGCGTACGACCGCAGCCCCGAGGCGGTGGCGCACGTGGTCGAGAAGGGGGCGGTGGGCGCGAGCTCGCTCGCGGACATGGTCAGCAAGCTGAAGGCACCGAAGACGGTCTGGTTGATGTTGCCAGCGGGCGACCCGACCGAGTCCACGGTGCGCGAGATCGCGGCGATGCTCGGCAAGGGCGACGCCATCATCGACGGCAGCAACGCCAACTGGCAGGACACCAAGCGCCGCGCACACGAGCTCGAGCCCAAGGGCATCGACTTCGTCGACAGCGGCACGAGCGGCGGCGTGTGGGGCCTCAAGAACGGCTACTGCCTGATGATCGGCGGGGCCAAGCCCACGGTCGACCGCCTCTCGCCGATCTTCACCACGCTCGCTCCGCCCGACGGCTGGGCGCACGTCGGCCCCGCGGGTGCGGGACACTTCGTGAAGATGGTCCACAACGGGATCGAATACGGCCTGATGCAGGCCTACGCCGAGGGCTTCGAGATCCTGGAGAAGTCGGAGTTCTCGCCCGACCTCCACCAGGTCACGCACCTCTGGAACCAGGCGAGCGTCGTGCGCAGCTGGCTGCTCGAGCTCGCCGAGAGCGCGTTCCAGAAGGACGCCAAACTGGAGGGCATCCAGGGCTGGGTCGACGACTCGGGCATGGGTCGCTGGACGGTGCAGGCCGCCATCGACGAGAGCGTGCCCGCGCCGGTCCTCACGATGGCGCTGCAGATGCGCTTCCGCTCGCGGCAGGATCAGTCGTTCGCCGCCAAGGTGTGCGCCGCGCTCCGCAACGAGTTCGGCGGGCACGCGGTGAAGAAGGCGTAGGCTCCGAGGGCCCCCGGGGACACCCTGGGGGCTCGCAGACGGTCAGTGGCAGCCACCGCCGCCGCAGCCACCGCCACCGCAGCCGCCGCCACCGCAGCCACCGCCGCCGCAGCCACCGCCGCCGCAGCCACCACCGCCGCAGCCACCGCCGCCGCAACCACCACCCTCGCTTCGAGGAGGACGCCGCACGGCCTTGCGCGGCTTGCTGCGCGCGACGCGAGAGAGAATGAGGCAGTGGGTCGGGTCGGTCTCGTCGTGCAGCAAGACGACGTCGTCGCCAGGGCCGAGGCCGCGACGGGCGAGGGGGGCTCCGAGGACCGAGGCCTGCACGGCCACCTCGCCGGCGAGGAACTGCACCCGCACGATCTTGCCGCCGCGATCGGGTCCACCAGGCTCGACGTCCGTGACGCGGGCGATCACCTCGCGGCCGTGGGTGTAGACGCGGTCGCGGAGCTCCGCCTCTCGCTTCTCCCACCAGCGCACGGCGGGCAGCAAGCCGAGGACGACGAGCGCCATCACCACCGACAGCCGATACCAGCCGAGCAACAGCATCGGCACCGACACGAGGCCGACCATCAAGAGCGCGAAGCCGAACCGATACGGCGCGACGACCGCAGGGGGAAGGCCCACCTCCTTGCGGATCTTGGCCGACAGGACGCGAGGCTCGAACGGCTTCTGGAGGGTGACGACCCTGGGCGCGCTGTCCTCGTCGAGATCGTCGTCGCGATCGTCGTCGTCGACGAGCGCATCGACGACGCTCGACATCTGCGGAGGAGACGAGACGGCCTGGGCCACGAGGAGAGGGTAGCAGATCCTGGTCGGAGGTCCCGGGCCCCCGACACCGGTGGTCGGTCAGTACGGATCGGGGTGGTAGCCGCCCGGGGGAGGGGGCGGGGCGGTGGTGCCGTTGCCCGCCGGCTTCGGGGGAGGCGTCCACGTGGCGGCGGCCTTCTTGGCGAGCTTGACCGTGCGCGCGGGATCGCCGACCGAGAGCTTCACCTTCTGGGTGTCGTAGCCGTCGCTGTCGATCTGGACCGTGAGCGGCTTGTCGACCGTCAGCTTGCACGGGGTCTTGTCGCACAGGACCATTCCCGCCTCGTCCCGGATCCGAGCGCCGGTGGGCTCGGTGTCGATGTCCACCTTCGGCACCGCGGGTGCCGTGGAGACCGCCACTGCCACCGTGGTCGACTTCGCGGGCTCGGGCTTGGTCTCGCTGGCCTTGGTCTCGGTGGTGCTGGCCGCCGGAGCCGCGGTGGCCGTGCCCTCGGTCTTGCGGGTGCTCAGCGCGACGATCACGCCGACGAGCGCCACCGCCGCGACGGCGAGCGCGACCACGAGCCCCTTGCCGCGCTTCTGGGGCGGCGGCGCGGTGGAGGAGCTCGTCGCCGGGACGGGAGAGCTCGGCGAGGGCGAGAGCGCCGAGGGTTGCGGCGTGAACGAAGCGCTGGCGCGGAGCAGGGCATCGCTCGAGATCGCGTGCAGCGCGCCCGTGCCGGTGACCTGGCCGCCCGGGGTCTGCCGGAGCGCCTGCAGCGCCTCGTCCATGCTCGCGAAGCGCTGCGCGGCGTCCTTGGCGAGGCAGCGACGGATCACCGACTCGAACGACTCGCTCGCGTCGCTGTCGGGGCGGACGCTGTGCACCGTGGGCACCTCGTCGTTGACGTGGGCG
>JAEUKC010000418.1:0-3937 GCA_016794445.1 Myxococcales bacterium | reverse complement strand
GGGCGGCACGCTACGCCGCGGTCGACCCGACCACGAGCTTCCGCGGCGGGGTGACGGTGCACCGGGTGGATGCGCAGGGTCGGATCACGCCGTTCGGGAGGCTCGTGCCGCTCGTCGGCGGCTCGGTGTTCATCGGTGATGGAACAGAGCGGGTCGCGAGAGGTCTCCCCTGGTTCGTCGAGGAGCTGCGGCCGCAGGGGTTCCTCGGTCGGCTCTTCGCGCGCAGCCTGCCGCGCGAGCTCGCCGTCCCCGCGGACCCGCGCCTCTGGACGGCGGACCAGCTGCTCCGCGCGCTCGTGCACCGCGCCGAAGACCTGCCCGGGGATCTGCTGATCGGGGACGCAGCGCGCGAGCGTCACCTCGAGCGTCTGCTGTCGCCGACGGAGATCGACCGCGCGGGGTACGAAGCGGTCGTCGCGCGCCAGCTCGAGGGCGACGCGCCCGGCTCCTCGGCGGGTGGAGAGCAGCCGAAGTTCGCGTGCACGGCGCCCGGGCAGCGAGCGCTGATCGTGAAGTACTCCCCTCCCCTCGACGCGTCGCGGAGCGCGCGCCGGTGGGCCGACCTGCTCCTCTGCGAGCACCTCGCCCTCGAGACGCTGCGCGCGGGCGGCGTGGCCGCGGCGCGCTCCGCGTACGTGGAGCTCGAGGGGCGGGCCTATCTCGAGGTCGAGCGGTTCGACCGCACGGCGGAGGGACGCGTCGGCGTGGTGTCGGGGACGATGGTCGACGCGGAGTTCGTCGGCGGCGGGGCGTGGGTCGCGCTCGCCGAGGGGCTCGTCGCGCAGAAGCGTCTGTCGCGTGCCGATCTCGAGGGCGTGCGCCTGTTGCACCTGTTCGGCGGCCTCATCGGCAACACGGACATGCACCTCGGGAACGTCGCGTTCTTCACGGACGACTACGCCACGTTCCGCCTCGCGCCGGCGTACGACATGCTGCCGATGGCGCTGCGGCCCACGACGCACGGCGAGCTGCCGCAGGTGGAGCCGGCGCTGCCGATGCCGACGGATGAAACGTGGACGCGCGCAGCCGACCTCGCGGAGGCGTTTCACGCGCGGGTCCGGGAAGCACCGGTCGCCGTCGACGTCCGCGCGTTCGCGGAGCGGAGCCTCGCGAAGGTCGCGGCGCTGCGACGGGTGGCGCGGCTCACGGCGGCGTCTCCGCGAGGCTGAGTCAGGATCCGGGGCAGGCGAGCGCGGCGACCCGGCGCTTCGCCTCCTCGACCGTCACGGAGCGAGGACGCGGCGCGACCCACTGCCGGAGCACGGTCTGGTACGCCCCGCACGCGCCGTCCTTGTCTCCGAGCCCCTCGAGCGCGCGACCGAGCAGCAGGCTCGATCGCACGTACTGCACCGGATCGCGGAACACCGAGCAGGACTTCCCGTGGGCGCGTAGCCGCGGGACCGCGCTCGCGTGGTGGCCGGCGCCGAGCTCGATCATCGCGATCTCGAGCCCGCCGGTCGGGAAGAACGGCAGCTCGCGCGGCAGGCCGCCGGTCGGGACCTCTCCGAGCGCCGTCGTCGCCTGCGCCTTCGAGGCGAGCGCGCTCGGCGCGAAGGTCATCGCCCACGCGATGCCCGGATCGCCGGCCACCTGGGGGAGCAGCTCCTTGCGGAGCGCGTCGTGCTTCGCCGGGTCGATGGCACCTCCGAGGAGCTGCGCGTGGAGCATCGCCCCGAGCGGCTCGAGCGGGGGGGTCGCCGTGAAGGCCGCGCGGCGGGAGAGGTACGACGTCGCGTGCTTGGCGGCCTCGTCGTCGCGACCGAGCTCGTGATCGATGTCGATCGCAGTGAGCAGCGGGAACAGGTGGCTCATCGCGCTGCTGTCCGTCGCGGCGAGGCGCTCGGCCTCGAGGGCGAGGCTGTGCGCCTTGGCGAAGTCCCCGTCGATGACCGCGAGCCGCGCCTCGTCGAGCGCCTTCTCGGAGGGGCGCAGCGCTTCGTCCGCGCCGTTCCACTTGGCCTCGAGGACCTGCTCGACGGCGTCCTTCCCCTGGAGCAGCGCGACGACGGCCCCCGCCCGGATCGCGAGCAACCCCCGGTGTCCGGGCGCCCACTTCAACCCGTTGCGCGCCGCCTCCTCGGCGCCCTTGCAGTCGCCGACGACCTCGAAGAGCCGCGCGCGATCGGCGTGACAATCGGCGGAGCCCGGCGCGGACGCGGTGCAGCGCGCGAGCGCGGCGAGGGCCTCGTCCCTCCGACCGAGGCGAGCCAGCAGGCGCGCCTGGGTCCGGTGGGCGTCGCCGTATTCGGCGTCGAGCTCGACGGCCTTCGTCGCGAGCGTGAGCGCGGCGGCGTCGTCGCCGCGCAAGGAGTGGAAGTAGGCCGCGAAGTCGTGCAGCTCGGCGTCGCTGGGATAGGCGCGGGTGAGGTCGGCGAAGCGCTTGGCCGCGTCGACGAGATCGGGCGGGCTGCGCATCACCTTCGGCTCGAGCGCCAGGAGGAAGGCGCGGTCCCGCTCCACGAGCTTGTCGCGGAGGTTGAAGGCGCGCTGGTAGAGGGATCTCAGGCGGGTCTCCGACACGCCCCCGAACGCGCTGTAGGCGACCAGGTACACCGCGGCCTCCGCCATCGCCGGGTCGAACTCCGCGGCGCGCGTGAAGCCCTGCAGCGCGCCCGCTGCGTTGGCGTCGCGCGCGGCGCGCAGGCCGCCGGCGAAGGCCGCGACCGCCTCCTTCTGCGCGGAGGGCGGCGCGGGGTGATCGGTGATGCGGGTCCACCCGGGCGCGGCGCTCGAGGAGGCTGCGGGCGCCGCGGTGGGGGCCGACTGTCGCGCGCGGCGGAGCCCGAGCACGCCCGCGCCGACCGCGAGCACCGCGAGGACCGCGATCGCGGCGCGGCCGCGAGACCGGGGCGACGCGGGGGCCGCAGCTGCCGGGCGTCGAGGGATCGGGGCGCCCTCGAGGAGCTCGATGATCTCGCGCATCGTCGACCACCGCTCGGTCGCCGAGCGTTCGAGGGCGCGCATCACGATGGTCTCGGTGGCCTCGTCGACCCCGGTGGCGCGCGATCGCAGCGGGCGTGCGGGCTCGCCGACGACGGCGGCCGCGAGGGCGACGGCGTCCCGCGCGCCGCTCCACGGCGTGGAGCCGACGAGCATCTCGTACGCCATGACGCCCCAGGCGAACTGATCGGCGCGCGCGTCGACCTCGCCCCCCCGCAGCTGCTCGGGCGACATGTACGAGGGCGTGCCGATGGCGACGCCCTCGGCGGTGATCGAGGCGAGAGCGGCCGCGGTGGTGGCGTGGGCGTCCACGGTGCCGCGGGTCGAGCGCGCGATGCCGAAGTCGAGCACCTTGACGGTGCCGTCCTCCCCGACCATCACGTTGTCCGGCTTGATGTCGCGGTGGACGAGGCCCGCGCGGTGGGCGGCGTCGAGCGCGCGGGCCACGTCGAGAAGCCAGCGGAGGCGCTGGCGGACGGGCACGGTCTCGTCGCCGATGTACGCGCGCAGGCTGCGGCCGCGCACGAGCTCCATCGCGATGAAGGGCACGCCGCCGTGCTCGCCCACGTCGTGGACGACGACGACGTTGGGGTGGTTGAGCGCGGCCACGGCCCGCGCCTCGCGGATCAGGCGGGCCCGCGCCTCGTCGTCCACGCGCTCGCCGAGGCGGATGATCTTGAGGGCGACGCGGCGCTGCAGCTTGGTGTCGAGCGCGCGGTACACCGAGCCCATGCCGCCCTCGCCGAGGAAGGCCTCGATGAGGTAGCGGTCGAAGGTGTCCCCAGGCTGCAGCATGCTTCGTCAGGGTAAGCGAGGGCGTGCGTGCGTTCTAGCCTGCGGTGGTGATACGACGCAGGCACGGAGGACGAGATGGCGTTCGAGGGCTTCCCGAAGGGCACGACCAAGTTCCTGCGCGACCTCACGGCCCACAACGACAAGGTCTGGTTCGACGCCCACCGCGAGCGCTTCGCCGAGGTGTGGACCGACCCCGCGAAGG
>JAEUKC010000411.1:0-4143 GCA_016794445.1 Myxococcales bacterium | reverse complement strand
TCCGGGACTTGACAAGGGCGGGCTCTCGTAGGCCCCATGAAGCGTGCGCTGGGCCTCCGTCGCCGTGGGTTCGTTCGGGTTCTGTCTCGCGTCGTGCAGCCTCACGGCCGATCTCGACGGCTACTCCGGGGGGCCGGTCGTCCGCGACAGCGCGACGACCGATTCGAGCGCGGACTCGACTGCGGACTCGACCGTGAACGACACGGGCGCGATCGATTCCGGCGCGATCGACACGGGTACGGTCGACACGGGAGGGATCGATTCGGCCAAGGACTCGACCCTCGACGCTCCTGTCGACACGGGAACGGACACGGGGGGCGACGCGCCGGTCGACAGCGGGACGCCCTACCGCCGCACCGTCACGATCGATGGCGTGAACGACTTCGACAGCGCGACCAACAAGCTCACCACCACGACCCCGAGCTTCGACGCCTACGTCTCGTGGGACGCCGCTGCGCTCTACGTCGGCTACGCGGGCGTCGACATCGGCACCGGCGCGACCGCGAACAAGTGGCTGCTCGTCTACCTCGACGCAGACCCGGGCGCCGGCGCCGGCGCGACCAAGACGGAGGTGTACGGCGCGCAGCAACAACAGCTGCCGACGGGCTTCGCGGCCGACGCCTACTTCGCGTGGAAGACCGACGACAGCTTCCAGCAGTTCAAGAAGTACTCCGGCGGCGCGTGGACCACCCTCGCGACGAGCGGCGTCACGTGGAAGCGCACGGCCGCCACGAGCTACGTGGAGATGCGCATCCCGTTCACCGCGCTCGGCGTCACCCCGACCAAGCTCGGGGTGGTGACGTTCATGCTGAACGAGGATTCGACCGGCCCGTGGACGTGGGCCGGCCTCTACACGGGCAGCTTCGTCGACGGCCTCTCGGCCACCGCGACCCCCAAGGCGATCGGGTACTACCTGCTCTCGGATCTCGGATCGGCCGCCGCGCCGAACGCGACGGCCCATCGCAAGCCCTAGCGACGACGGCGGCGCGCGAGGAGGCCGGCCACGAGGACCGCGGCGAGCGCGCCCTGCGTGGTGCGGTCGCTGCTCGAGGTGCCCGGCGTCGCGCAGCCGCAGCCCGAGTCGGCCTCGGTCTCGGGGGGGGCAATGGTCCCTCCGTCGGTGCCGGTGTCGCTCGCCGAGCCGGTGTCCGAGGGCGCGGTGCCTGTGTCCGCCGGCGCGGTGCCGGTGTCCTCGGGCGGCGTGGTGTCGTCGGCGCTGTCCGCGGCGGTGGAGTCGGCCGCGGTCGTGTCGGCCGCGGTGGTGTCGGCGACGGTCGTGTCGGCGACGGTCGTGTCGGCGACGGTCGTGTCAGCGACGGTCGTGTCGGCGACGGTCGTGTCCGCAGCGCCCGAGTCCGCAGCGCCCGAGTCCGCAGCGCCCGAGTCCGCAGCGTCCGCAGCGCCGTCGGTCGCGTCAGCCCCTCCGTCTGCCCCATCGCTGGCGTCCGCGACGTCGGCAGCGTCGGAAGTGTCGCCGCCCACATCGCTGCCCGCGTCACCGCCGCAAGAGATCGCGGGGTCGGCGGTGTTGTGGGGTGTGCTCGCGACGATGTCGAAGTCTGCCTGGTTGTTGTCGGTGTCCGTGCAGCCATTGCCCTTGCGGACGAAGCTCAACGCGGTGGTGATCGTTCCCGTCAGCGACGTGCCTTCGTAGTCCGAGGAGCCGCCGTACCCGAGCATGTCGATCCACGAGGTCGTCGCGCAACGCGCGGCGGCCGTGCCACACGTGAGCGCCGTGACGCCATTCACGAGGGCGACCTTCCCGCTGCTGCCGCCCATCGAGAACGCCGTGTTGATCGCGTCGGGGGTGGGCAAGTCGGCCCCGGCCGCCCCCGCGGAGGTGCCGATCTGGATCAGATATCGCTTGCCGGCGCCCAGCGTGACGGCAGGCAGATCGAACTTCTGCCACCCACCCGAGCTGGGCCCTGTCCCCGACGTGTACTGGAGGGAAAGTCCTCCGAGGCTGGCGCTCGCCGTTCCGATGTTGGTGATCTCGACGTAGTCGTACTTGAAGGCCGTGCCGGCGCTGCCGCTCCCACCACCGCCATAGGCCTGCGAGATGACGAGCGTGGTCGAGACGGCCTGGCTGGACTTGGCGACCGGCGCCTCGTCCTTCGGGCTGCTGCACGCCATGAGCGAAGCAGCGCCGAGGCCGAGAACGGGCAGCCAGCGGGTGGTGCGGTAGGTCATCGGCGAAAGGTTGGTCCGTCGCCCGCCGGCCGTAAAGGCGGCCCGGCCCGTTCCGTCGACCCTTCACTCCCAGAGTCGTCCGGACGTCACACGATGGCCAGAACGAGCCCCAGGATCTCCTCGTGGACGGCCTCGACCGTGCGGCTCGCGTCCACCACCACCAGCCGGTCGTCCGGGCGCACGCGCGGCAACGCGGCGTACTGCGCGCGCACGCGCCGCTGCAGCTCGATGCGCTCGAGCAGCTCCTCTTCGCCGCCGCGCGCCGCCCGGCGGGCCGCCGCGATCTCGGGGTCGAGGTCGAGCAAGAGCGTGAGCGTCGGCCGCAGGGCCTCGCGGTTCAGGTCCGCGATCCACTGCAGCACGCCCTCGGAGTCGTGCTCGTGCATCGCCGACTGGTAGGCGATGCTGGAGGCGTCGTACCGATCGCAGAGCACGATCTCGCCGTGATCGAGCGCGGGCTGGATCTCGTGCTGCACGTGCACGAGGCGGTCGGCCGCGAAGAGCAGCGCCATCGCGGCCCACGAGGGGACGGCGTCGGTGCGTTCGCGGCGAAGCCAGGTGCGGATGAGCGCGCCCACCGGCAGGTCGCTCGGCTCGCAGGTGACGTGGACGCGGTGTCCCCGCGCCACGAGCGCGTCGCGCAGGAGCGCGATCTGCGTGCCCTTGCCGGCGCCGTCGACGCCGTCGACGACGATGAACGGCGGGCTCAAAATGCCCCGTGGAACGCGCGCACGAGCGCGTCGAGGTGCTGCTCCTCGGTGAGGATCGTCGCGGACAGCGGGCCGATCTCGGCCGCCACGATCTCGGCGCCCACCGCCGCCGCGAGCCTGGCCAGCTTCGCGCCGCCGAACGGTCCCTCGAACCCCGTGAGCCCGTCGCCCACCACCGTCGCCGCGGCGAGGCCCTCGCGCAGGGTGACGTTGCCCTTGCGGTCGAGCGCGTCGAGCAGCGCGCGGCGCGCCCGCGGCCAGTCGGGCACGTTGAGCAGCGAGAAGCGCGCGACGAGGTTGCCGCTCGGGTCGGTGACGAGCGTGCGCGCCGACACCTGCGCGGCCTCGAGCGCCTCGCCGAGCGCGAGCAGCGGTCGCTCGCCGGAGAAGGTCAGCTGGACGATCCCGCGCTCGCCGGAGACGAGGCGCGCCGAGGTGCGCTCCGAGCCGACCACCGTCTGACGCCCCTCCTCGACGGGCTTGGCCCCCGCGTACTTGTGACCGGTGTGGCGCGCGTAGATGCGGATGCCCGCGCGCTTCGCCCACTCGACGGCCTGTGCGTTCAGCACCTTGGCGCCGTGCTCGGCCGCGATCTGCAGCGAGGCGTGGTCGATCTCCGGCAGGTGCCTCGCCTCGGGGACCACGCGCGGGTCGGCCGAGTAGACCCCGTCGACGTCGCTGTAGATCTCGCAGCGCTCGGCATCGAGCGCGGCCGCGAGGGCGACGGCGGTCGTGTCGGAGCCGCCGCGACCGAGGGTCGTGATCTCGCGACGATCGCTGACGCCCTGGTAGCCGGCGACGATGACGACGCGGCCCTTGGCGAGCTCCTCCTCGATGCGCCAGGGCCGGATCTCGGTGATGCGGGCGTCGAAGTGGCGGTCGGTGGTGATGATGCCGGCCTGCGATCCGGTGAAGCTGATCGCCTCGACCTGCCGCCGCTGGAGCGCGATGGAGAGCAGCGCCATCGAGACGCGCTCGCCGGTCGAGACCAGCATGTCGAGCTCGCGTCGCGGGGGCTCGGGGTCGACGTCGCGGGCGAGGCCCAGCAGCTGGTCGGTGGTCTTGCCCATGGCGGAGACGACGACCACCACGCGGTGACCCGCGCGGGCCGTCTCCACGACCTTGTCGGCGACCTTGCCGAGCCGCTCGAGATCGGCGACCGACGAGCCGCCGTACTTCTGTACGACGATGGTGCTCATGCAGCTCGGCTACCACGTGCCCGAGCGAGCGGACAAAAGCCCGG
>JAEUKC010000397.1:0-16172 GCA_016794445.1 Myxococcales bacterium | reverse complement strand
GCCGCCCATCGGATCGCCCGGGTCGCCCTCGCCCTGGCCGGTGCCGCCGCTGTTCTTGTCGCCGTAGCGGAAGCGCGGGATGTCGATCTGCGGGATGGGGATCGAGACGACCTCCTTGCCCTTGCGACCGAGCAGCTCGCCTTGCGAGATGTACTTCTTGAGGTTCTGGCGGATCTTGCCGCGGACGATCGCGCGGAACCGCGCGTGGTCCTGGTCGATGCGCAGGGACATGCCCGACTAGGCTACACCGTCGGCGGCCAGGCCGCCGCTCGACGATTCAGCCGCCCTCTTCGGGCGCCGCGCCCTTGAGGAACCGAGACGAGCGGCGCGTGATCGCCTCCCGGGCGAGGACGTCGACCCGCTCGTTGAGCTCGACCCCGGCGTGGCCCGGCACGTACACGAGCACCGCGTGGGGATACTCGGAGAGGGCGGCGCGGATGGTGGCGATGAGCTCGGGGTTGGCCTTCGCCTTCCAGCCCTTCTGCAGGACGCCGATGGCGTAGCTCGAGTCGGTGTGGATGCGGATGCGGGCCGCCTTGTCCGGCACGCCCTCGAGGCCGCGCAGGATCGCGGTGAGCTCGGCGACGTTGTTGGTCGCGCGGCCGAGCCACTCGAAGCCCTCGCGGCGCTCGCCCGAGGCGGGGTCGATCACGAGGAAGCCCGCGCCCGCGGGGCCCGGGTTGCCGCTGCACGCGCCGTCCGTGTAGACGATCCACTCGCCCTCGCGCGGGGCGGGGATGCGCGCCGCGGCGGCGGCCTTCTTGGTGGTCTTCTGCGCCTTGTCGTCGGGCGCATCGACGGGGCCGCAGTGGTCGTCCGGGAGCACCTTGCCCGGTGTGACGGCGAGGTTGCCGGCGAGCGCGCGGTAGGCGCGGCCGTCGTTGGCCTTGTAGCGGATCTCGACGCGGCCCCCCTGCGCGGCGAGCGACCCGTCCTCGTTGGCGCGCGCGAACACCTTCTGTCCGCGCAGGTTGGCCTCGACCCAGGGCATCGCTCAGACCTCGCTCGGATCGGGGACGGACCAGACGTCGCCCCACAGCTTCTGGCCGCCGTCGACGTACCAGGTGTCGCCGGTGACGAAGTCGAGCTCGCGGGCGGAGAGGAACACGATCACCTGCGCGACCTCGTCGACGGTGCCGACGCGCCGCAGCGGCGAGGCCTTGGCCGCCAGCGCGAACAGCTCCGCCGGGTACTGCGCGGTGCCGCTCGACTGGATGTTGTTGCCCGGGGCGATGGCGTTGACGCGGATGCCGAACGGAGCCCACTCGACGGCGAGCGACTTGGTGAGGTTGTCGACGCCCGCGCGCGCGGCGCCGGTGTGCGCCATGCCGGGGAAGCCGCGCGAGACCTGGGCGATCACGTTGACGATGCGCCCGCGCTTGGCCGGGATCATCGCCTTGGTGGCGACGGCGTGGGTCATGAACCAGGTGCCGTTGAGGTTGTTGCGGATGACCGCCTCCCAGCCCTTCTGCACGATGTTCATCGCGGGGGAGGGGAACTGGCCGCCGGCGTTGTTCACGAGGACGTCGATCTGGCCGAAGCGGCCGAGCACGCCGTCGACCCACGCCTCGACGAGCGTGGTGTCCCGCGTGTCCATCGTGGCGCCGTACAGACGGTCGTCGGGTGCGACCTCGCGCAGCGCGGCGAGGCCCGCGTCGACGTTGGCCTGCTTGCGCGAGCCGATGGCGACCTTGGCGCCGAGCTCGGCGAACATGCGCGCGGCGGAGAGGCCGATGCCGGTGCCGCCACCGGTGATGGTGACGACCTGGTCCCGGAAGAGATCGGGGGCGAAGAGCTTGTTCACGGCGGCGGATAGTAGCGGCAACCCCGCCCGAGGTGCGGCCGGAGCGGAGGACCGGACAGGGACGGTCCGGGAGCGACAGAGCCACGTTGCAGCGCGGCAACGATGCTGGTTATGTCGACCTTCGGGCAAGCGCGGTGCGCGGGTCCGTGGCCAGCCAGGTGGGGATCGGGCGGGCAATCCGGAGGAAGTTCGCGACATGATCAGTGTGCCCCCGCCCTCGCGTGAAGTGCGCCTCGACCACTGGGAGCGCCGGTCCTTCTACGCGGCGGCCTGCCGGTTCTTCATCGACGTGCCGCTGGACATGAGCGGCATCGTGCTCGCCGGCCAGCGCGAGGCCCTGCACGCGGGGTTCAAGCTCAAGCCCGCGGCGGCGGCGTACGCGACCGACAGCATCTACCGCGGCGCGGTGCTCCTCGAGCTCGACGGCGACCCGGGGATCGACGGGAGCCACATCGTGCGCCTCGAAGGCGAGGTGCTGGTCCGCGCGCTGCCGCCCAAGGGCGCCAAGCTGCGTGCCGAGCTGAACGAGCTGGCCCGCTGGTCGAAGGACCTCGGCTACGAGGTGAACGGGCTGTTCGTGGTGTACGAATCCAGCGGCACGATGCCCGGCGGGATGAAGGCCACCCAGGTGTTCGCCCCCGTGAAGAGCGCGTAGGTCCGGTCCATAGGGTCTCTATGGACCCTCGGGGTCAGGCGGCCGCCTTGATCTTGCTCTCGAAGAAGCGGAACCGGCGGAGGGCGAGGTCGATCACGAATACGAGGATCGCCGCCTTCACGAAGTTCATCCACAGGTCTTCGTGGTAGCTGACCTTCTCGCCCGCCGGGTCGATCACGAGAGGCGGGGCCGGATCGACCGCGCCGCCCGTGCTCGTCGCGAGCTTGTTCATCAGCACGAGGTCGGGCTCGAACGCGGCGTACTCCTTGGGGTACGGGTTCGAGACGTGGCCGAAGCTCTCGGCCACCGGCGTGCCGTTCGAGAGCAGCTCGCCCGTGAGCACGAACGAGCCGAACTGGTCGAGCGTGTGGCGCGCCTCGTAGCGGCCGGGGGCCACTTGCTGCAGCGGGACCACGACCTTGTCCATCTTCGGCGCGGGGCCGAGGATCGTGATCTTGCCCTCGTTGCCGTTCTGGAAGCGGTCGTCGCCGCCGATCGCGTCGACGCTGGCCTTCACCACGCCGTCCACGAGCTCCACCTTCATGTCGAGCTGCTGACGCTTCTTCTGGCGCATGTGCTCGCGCACCAGCTGGCCCCAGAACTGGGGGTACTGCGGCCAGCGGAGCCACTCGGCGGCCCAGAGGTTCTTCACGTCGCTCGTCCAGGCGAGGGTCCAGCCGAGGCCCACGCGCCAGCGCGCGAGCAGCGGCTCCTCGTGGTCGCCCGGCACGAGCACGAGCTGCGCGGGCGGGGGCTTGAGCTGCGTCGCGACGAAGCCGTGCAGGTACGGCGAGTTGTCGAAGTCGATGCCGCGGATGAAGTCCGCCATCGAGACGACGGTGGGCTGGAAATACTCGTCGATCGCCGACGTCTTCGAGACGAGCTCCGTCTCCTTGGTGAAGATGCGCGGCAGCGTGCTCGGATCCTTGACGAAGTAGAAGCGCCCGCCGCCGGTCTCGGCGACCATCTTCATCAGGTTCTTGTCGGCGTCCTCGCCGAGGGCCACGGCGGAGGCGGTCATGCCCTCGCTGACCATCTCCTGCACGAGCTCCTTGATGCCGCCGATGGGCGCCTCGCCGTCGGAGAGCAGGATCATGTGCTTGCGCTTGGCCGGCACGAGCGCGAGGTCTTCGTTGGCCATCTGGACGGCCGGGAAGATGTCGGTGCCGCCGTTCGGCTGCAGGCGCGAGATGTCCGAGAGGATGCGCATGCGGTTGCGCGCGGACTGCATGCGCACGAGCCGCATGGGCGCGGAGTCGAACGCGATGACCTCGATGTAGTCGTCGGGCGAGAGGGTCTCGGCGGTGGCCTTGGCGGCCTCCTTGGCCATCTCGATCTTCTGGCCGCTCATGGAGCCCGAGCGGTCGATGACGAGGCAGAGCGCGATCGAGGGCTGATCCTTCTTCTTCTCCGCGTCCATGCGGACGGGCAGGATCTTCTCGATCTTGGTGTGCCGCCAGCCGCCGAGGCCGAAGCTGTTCTGGCCGCCGGCCATGAGGAAGCCGCCGCCGAGGTCCTTCACGTACGACTCGAGCAGGTCTTGCTGCGCGTAGGTGACGCGGTCGGCCGACGTGTCGGAGAGGATCACGAAGTCGTAGCGCTCGATCTCCTTGAGCGACGTGGGGATGCCGTCGGGCCCACGCAGATCGACCTCGAACTCCTGCGCCACGAGGGCGTTGGTGAGGTAGCTGCCGTGGCCGGTGTCGCCCTCGATGTAGAGGACGCTCGGCCGCCCGGGCACCGCGACGGTGACCGCGTACTTGTTGTTCTCGACGAAGCGGTCGAGGCCCGGCTTGGACTTGTGCGCGACGGGCGGCGGGGGCGGCGGCGCAGCCACCGAGCCGGAGGCCGACGCCGCGGGCTTCGCCGAAGCCGAGGCCGAGGCCGCGGGGGCGACGGGCGCCGGGCCGGTCGGGTTGGCGGCGAGGAGCGCGATCGGCTCGACGTCGATGGCGTAGGTGACCGCGCCGGGCACGCGCACCACCGACTTGAACGGGATGTCGTTCTCGCCGACCTTGAGGTCGAGGTCGCGGATGCCGTCGAGGCCGTTGAGCGCCTCGCCCTGGTAGAGCCGTGCGCGCACCTTGGCGGGGCGGTTGCTGAAGATGATGGCGCGGATCTCGAACGGCTCGCCGACCTTGATCTTGGGGGGGACGCGCAGCTCGCGCACCGCGACCTCGGCCGGCACCGGGCGCTTGTACGGGATGGTGAACATCTTCACCCCGAACTCGCGCGCGCGGCCGGCCTCGGCGAGCGCGTCGCCCGCGGTCTGCACGCCGTCGCTGAACAGCACGACGCGCTTGAGGTACCCGCTCGGGTAGAGGCCGTAGGCGAGCTGCAGCGCCGCCTGGATGTCGGTGCCGGCGCCCTGGATGCGCTGGCCGGCCGGGTCGTGCCGCTCGAGCTTGGGGGGGGTGAGGGCCGGGTTGGCCGGGTCGGTGCCGCCGAGCAGCCGCGGGCGCACCGCGAACGTGATCACGCGGACCTCGCCCTCGCCGCGCTCCTTCCACGCCTTGTCGACGACGGCCTGCGCGTCGGCGATCGCCTCGTCGGGGATGCTCTCGGAGACGTCGACGACGTAGACCGTGCACACCTTCGCCGAGAACGCGGTCTTGGCGACGCGCCCGAGGCCGAAGGCCAGCAGCAACACGAACGCCGTGCGCATCAAGAACGAGACGAGGCGCTGCGGCCACGGCAGGTCGGCGAGCGACTTGCCGGTCATGTAGAGGAAGAACGGCGCGAGCAGGATCAGGCCCAGCATCTTCGGGCTGAGCAGCTCGTAGGTGGTGTCGCCGCGCTTGTAGCTGAGGACGGCGCCGGACTTGATGCCGTACTTGTAGAACGCCCACCCCGCGCCGCCGGCCACGACGGCCACGGCGAGGAAGAACACGAAGCGGCCGACCCACGGGCGCTTCTTCTTGGGGCCGTCGTCGCGCGGTCGCGAAGGCAGGCTCGCGCGGACGCGCTGGGAGACCGGGGGGCTCATACCGTGATCCTCCGGTGGTAGGTCAGCCACTCGATGGTGGTGATGACCGCCGCGGCGATGAGGAGATAGATCCAGAGCTCGCGTCGCACGCCGACCTTGAAGCCCTCGACCGTGCCGCCCTTCTTGCCGTCGACGATCAGCTCGGGCTTGGGCTCGATCTTCGACTCGAGCGGGTCGGCGAGGTTGGCCGCGAACATCACGTCGCCCGGGGTCATCGGCGGGAGCTGACCGGTCGGCGTGGAGATGACCTGCGGGGTGGTCTTCATCAGGCGGTAGAAGCCGGCGCGCGTGCCGAAGAACACCGCGCGGCCCTCCTGGATGGGCACGCGGTGTCGCCCGCCGTCGGGGTCGAACAGGGTGGCGTCGGTGGTCGCGCCGAGCGGCGCCGAGACGTGCCAGACGTCGCCCGTCTTGAACGACGACAGGTACTCCGCGTCCTCCTCGACGAACCAGTTCACGCAGTTGAGGAGGAACACCGGCCAGGCGATGCGCAGCGGGAGGTCGGTCTTGCGCACGTCGAACGACACGGCCACGAACTTGGTGCCCTGGCGCTGGCCCGCGACCATCATCGGGCCCTCGTTGGCGGCGCCGACGACCTTGTCGTTCTCGCCGGGCACCAGCTTGCCCGCGGCGGCGATGCCCACGTTGTCGATCGCCGTCCAGCGCAGGATGGGGTGCTTGCGCTCGAGCGTGTCGAACCCTGGCTCCTTGATCTGCCCGTTGATCTTGAGCGGGGCGCCCTCGCGCGCGTCGAGGAACAGGGTCGGGAGGCCGGGCCGCAGGGGCTCGGCGACGCCGTCGTAGATCGCGACGTCGTACTTGGTGGAGAACGCGGTCGCGAGCTTGTCGGGGGTGATGACGGTGACGTCGAGGTACTCGTCGAGGAACAGCGCGGCCTCGAGGTAGGTGTTGCCCGGCGTGACCGCGAGCACCTTCACCCGCTTGCGCTCCGGGAGCACGGCGAACGCGCGGTCGTCGGCGGGCAGATCGTCGGCCTCGGGCTTGCCGCCCGGCGCAGCGGGGGCGAGGGCGATGCGCGCCTCGAGGGTGCGGCTCGCGCCGGCGAGCGACGGGTAGAAGCGCGGGAGCTTCTCGCCGACCTTGAGGTGGAGCTTGGTGAGGTCGACGAGGACGTCGTCGCCGAACAGGGAGAGCTCGAGGTTCTCCTCCTTGTCGCCGAGGTTCTGCACCTCGATCATCACCTCGTAGCGCGCCTTGTCGAGCGGGTACCGGCGCACGGCGAACTGCGTGATCGCGACGTTGCGCTTGCCGACGCCGACCGGCACGAACGAGAGCTTCACCTCGCCGAGGCGCACCGGGCCGAGGCCGTCGCGGGCCTCGCCGAGCGCGCCGTCGCTCACGACGACGATCTCGGGCTCCTTGGTGCCGCGCAGGGTGTCGAGCGCGAAGCGGAGGCCGCGCGTCAGATCCGCGCGGCAGTCGACGGCCTTGAGGTTCTTCAGCGCATCGTCGAGCGCGCCCGGGTCGCCGGTCATCGGCGAGAGCGGGGTGACCGCGGCGTCCATGGACGCGATGAGCATGCGGTCGCTGCCGCCGAGGCCGCGCACGAGCTGCTCGATCTTCTCCTTGCCGACCTCGAGGCGCGTCTTGCCGTTGCCGCCGGCCGCCTTCATCGACGCCGACGTGTCCATGAGGACGACCAGGTTGCGGCCCTTGACCACCTCGACGGCGGTGCGCGGGTCGCCGAGGGCGAGCACGAGGATGGCGAGCAGCGCGAGCTGCAGGAGCAGCGAGAGGATGCGCTTGAGCCGCTGGAACAGGCTCGTCGCGTCCTTGTCGCGCAGCACCCGCTCCCACAGCTTGGAGTAGGGCACCGGCACCGCGCGACGGCGCAGCTTGAGGATGTAGAGGCCGACGACGGCCGCGCCAGCGATCGCGAAGAACGTGGCGAGGGTGCCGAACGGGAGGCCGAGGAGGTGCATCAGCGCAGGAACCCTCCACGCCGGAAGATGCGGAGGATGAGCTCGTCGAACGGCACGGCGAGGTCGGCCCGGAAGTAGGGCACCTGCTTGAGCGTGCAGAACACCTCGATCTCCTTGAGGTAGGCGTCGTACGCCTTGGCGTAGCGGTCGAGCACCGACTGGGTGACGGTGACCTCGCGCTCGTCGCCGGTCTCCACGTCGAAGATGCGCACGTCGCCGCTCAGGTCGGGCTTGCCGTCTTCCGGGTCGACCAGGTGGAGCACGAACGGCTCGAACTTGTTGTAGCGGAGCACGTTGATGCCGCGCTCGAACCCGGCCGGGTCGTACAGATCGCTGATGAGCACCGCCAGGCCGCGGCGCTTGTTCTGCGCGACGAACTGCTTGATCGCGTCCTCGAGGCCGGTCGCGCCCTCGGGCTCGACGCTGGTCAAGAACTCGAACACGCGGTGGATGCGCTGCTTGCCGCGGGTGGTCGGCATGCGGTCCTTCACCCGGTTGGTGAGCGCGCTGACGCTCACCCGGTCGAGGTTCGACAGGCCGATGTAGCAGAGGGCGGCGGCGAGCCGCTTCGCGTGGCGGAGCTTGGGGCCGCGGCGCCCGACGAGCTGCCCGACCTTCTGGTCGAAGCCCATCGAGCGCGACGCGTCGACGAGCATGTAGATCGACAGGTCTTCCTCCTCTTCGTAGAGGCGGAGGAGCAGGCGGCCGAACCGCTGGTAGACGTTCCAGTCGAGGTAGCGAAAGTCGTCGCCCGCGTTGTAGTCGCGGTGGTCGGCGAACTCGATGCCGCTGCCGGTCTTCTTGGTGCGGCGCTCGGCGCGCATGCGGCCGGCGAACACCTTGCGGGAGACGATGGCGAGGTACTCGAGCTTGCGCTGGAACTCGTCGTCGAAGAGATCGTCCGAGTCGGGCGCGGGCGCGCGCTGGCGCCCGAGGCGCAGCGAGGCCGGCGCCGCCGATCGGAGGAAGTCGAGGAGGCCCATGGACGAGCGGCGCTCAGGCCTTCGACTCGGGGAGCGACTCGAGGATGGCGTCGATCACCTGGTCGGAGCGGACGCCCTCGGCCTCGCCCTCGAAGTTGAGGAGCACGCGGTGGCGGAGCGCGGGGTGCGCGACCTTGCGGATGTCGTCGATGCTGGCGGCGAAGCGGCCGTCGTAGAGGGCCTCGATCTTGGCCGCGAGGAGCAGCGACTGCGCGCCGCGGGGGCTGCCGCCGAACCGCACGTAGCGCTTGGTGAGCTCGTGGGCCTCGGGGGTGTCGGGGTGCGTGGAGCGGAGGAGCCGGATCGCGTAGTCCTGCACGTGGCGCGCGACCGGGACGTCGCGCACGAGCTTCATCATCTGCAGGAGGCGCGGGCCGTCGAGCACGGGGGTCACGTCGATGTCGCCGGCGCCGGTCGTGCGCTCGAGGATCGAGTGCAGCTCCTCGCGGTTCGGGAACGGCACGTGGAGCTTGAACAGGAAGCGGTCGAGCTGGGCCTCGGGCAGCGGGTAGGTGCCCTCCATCTCGAGCGGGTTCTGGGTGGCGAGCACGAGGAACGGCGGCTCGAGCACGTGGGTCTTGTTGGCGACGGTGACCACCTGCTCCTGCATGGCCTGCAGCAGCGCGGACTGGGTCTTCGGCGTCGCGCGGTTGATCTCGTCGGCGAGGATGATGTTGCCGAAGATCGGGCCCTTGCGGAAGCTGATGCGCTGCTCGCCGTCCTCGCCCTCCTCGAGCACCGTGGTGCCGAGGATGTCGGCCGGCATCAGGTCGGGCGTGAACTGCACGCGGGAGAAGTCGAGCCGCAGCGCCCGGGCGAGGGTGCGCACGAACATCGTCTTGCCGAGGCCGGGCACGCCCTCGAGCAGCGCGTGGCCGCCGGCGAGCAGGCAGGTGATCGCGCCGGTGACGACCTCGTCGTTGCCGACGATGACCTTGCCGACCTCTTTCTTCAGCTTGTCGATGCTCTGTTGGAACTCGTCGACCGCCTTGTGGACGACGCTGCTCGTGGGGCCGGACGACGCGGGGGCTTCGGACATTCAGGTACCTGCTGTTGCGCTCGCGATCACGGGTGAGATCGCGGGCGAGCGAGGAGGATAGGCCGACGCAGCCGGCCGTTGCAGCAAAACTATGGGGCGGGATCGGCGGGGGTCAGTCGCGCGGCCGGATGAGATCGAAGTAGCGACGCACGTAGAACCGATACCCCGCGGGGATCTCGTCCTGCTTGAGCGCCTCTTCGGCCACCGTCTTGTACTCGGCGTAGACCTTCTTGTAGTTCTTGCCGACGAAGCCCTTGTCGGCGGCGCCGAGGATCGTCTCGCTGCGGTTGGGCCCGGGGCCCGCGTTCTGCCCGGCGATCTGCGTGTCCTGGGTGCCGACCTTGTTGTTGGTCTTCTTGCCGAGCATCTTCGGATCGTGGCCGACGCCCCAGCCCGGACCGGGCTGCTTGCCGTCGCCACCGGGCTGGCCACCCGGCTGTCCTGCGCCGGGCTGGCCCCCCGCGCCGCCCGGCTGACCACCGGCGCCCGGCATCGGGATCGGCTTGCCGTCGGGGCCGAGCGTCAGGCCCTTGCCCTTGCCGTCACCATCGTCGTCGCCGTCGCCGTCGTCGTCCTTGCCGTCCTTGCCGTCGCCCGGATCGCCGCCCCCGGGCTCGGGCTGGCCTGCCTTGCCGGGCTTCTTCTTCTTGCCGGCCTTGGCGTGTTTGCCGCCCTTGGCCTTCTTCATGAACTCCTTGAGCTTGGCCAGCTGCTCGGGCGTGAGCTTGCCCTGCTGCACGAGGAGGTCGTGGAGCTCCTTGATGCGCTGGCGCAGCTCCTCTTTCTCCTCGGCGGTCAGGTCGTCCTGCGCCATCTTGTTCACGTCCTCGGCGCCGGCCTCGAGGTCCTTCGCCGAGAGGCCGAGGTCCTTCATGATGTCGGCGGCGGCCTGCTCGAGGTCGCGGTCGAGCTTCTCGAGCTGACGATCGCCGCTGGCCTGCGCCTTCTCTTCGCGGTCGAGGCGCTCGAGCTCGCGCTCCTTGTTCTTGCGGTCCTTCTCCATCTCCGGGGTCTCTTTGCCCCCGTTCTTCTCCTTGTCCTGCCGGAGCTTCTCGAGATCGGCGAGCAGCTTCTCGCGCTTGTCCTTCATCTCGGCGAGCGCCTTCTCGCGGTCGCGGGAGGCGGCCTTCTTGAGCGCGTCGGCGAGGGCCTTCTTCTGGTCGTCGGAGAGCTTGAGCTGCTTGTCCTTGAGCTTGGCCGCGAGCTCCTTGAGCTTCTTCTCGGCCTCCTTCTTGTCGCCCTTCTCGAGCGCGTGGCCGATGTCCTTGGTGAGCTCGTTCTTCTTGAGCTCGCTGCCGAGCTTCTTCATGGCCTCTTCGAGGGCCTTCTTGTCGAGCTCACCGCTCTTCTGCAGCTTGAGGTCGAGCTCGGCCATCCGGCGGAAGGCCTCGTTGCGGTCGATGCGCTTGTTCTTGAGGTCTTCGACGAGCTTGTTGAAGTCCTGGATGGTGGCCTTCATGTCGTCGTCGGCGTGCGGCGCGTCCTTCAGCTGGTTGGCGAAGTCCTGCAGCGCGTCGAGGTCGTCCTCGGTCATCTCGAGGGCGTTGATGGTCGGGGTGTTGGCGACGGGGATGTGCTTGCGCACCTCGAGGGTGGCCACCATGCCGACCACGCCGGCGAGCGCGATCACCGCGAGCCAGTCGCGCGGCACCGCGAGGGGCACCGCGTGGCGGGGCGAGGCCTTGTCGGCCACCTTCTCGCCGTCGCGGATGGCGGCGCGCTCGAAGTCGGAGAGCTCGGGCTTCTTGGCGAAGGTGAGCGCGGTCGTGATGCGGTCGTGGAGCTTGCCCTGCTTGTCGAGCGCGATGGCGCCCGCCATCGGGGGGAGGCGACGGAACCAGGCGACCGCGGCCGCGAGCACCGGCGCCGCGGCGAGCGCGATGAGCACCTTGCGCGCCGTCGGGTCGGTGAGCTTGGCCGTCTTGGTGGCCGCGAGGACGATCGACGCGCCGAGCAGCGAGCCCGCCATCGTCGTGGTGCCAGCCTCGAGCGCGCGCGACAGCCGCATGCGCACCTCGGCCATGCCGGCGAGTCGACGGAGGCGACCCACGTGGGGCAGGGCATCGGCGGCGGCGGCGGCCTCCCGCTCCTTGGCGACGGCGAGCGCCTGCTTGCGCTCCTCGCCGGTGCGGACGGTCCCTGGCTGCTTGTCGTCGTCGTGTTCCTGCATGGCTTTCCTTCGAGACGTTCGAGGCGACCGAAAGTTCCCTATTTGCTTGGCTCGGAGGGAAGCACTGAGGCTACCCCTGTCTCCCTCAACGAGCGAGCGGCCCCCGTCCTTTCATCTGGGAACCCGGCCGACCCCCGAGCTTGGAACGCCCGAAAAGCGAGACCCTGGCTTGACAGCCGGGGCCAATTTCAGGACGTTCCAGCCCCCAACATGTCGGAAGCCCACGACGATCACTTCGGCAGCGCCTTCGAGGGTGACGACCTGCCGCCGCACCACGCGGTCCCCGAGGAGCCCAAGTCGCCCCTCTGGCTGCCGTTCCTCGGCGGTGCGATCCTCGCCGTGACGCTCACGTGGTGGCTGTCGACGCCCACGGCCGAGGAAGAGGCGCGCGCCGCCGCGGCCGCTTCGGCTTCCGCTTCCGCCTCTGCGGCGGCGTCCGCACCACCGCTGGCTTCGGTCGAGCCCGCCGCGCAGCCCGAGGCCAAGCCCGCCGCGCCACCGCCGCCGGCTCCGCCCACGCCCCGGCCCGCGCCGCCCAAGCTCCCGGGTGGCATCAAGGCCCCGGGCGCCGCCGACATCAAGCAGATGAAGCCACCGGGTCACTGAGCTCGTCACAGGCTCGGCACTGATCCCGCGCGCAGTTGCCGAGCTGACTTTGTCGCTCCCGGGGCGTCCTCGTCCGCGCCTCCGCTCCGAATTCCCGCTCGACACGAGCGGTGCCTGACCGCTTCATCCTCAAGCCACCTCCGGCCGGTCCGTCCCGACGTTTGGAGGCCGACATGGCGAACCAAGTATCTGCCGGCGCGCCCATCGCGCCTCTCAAGCCCGTCCGCAACACCGAGCGCCTGCTCGCCCAGCGTTATGGCCTCCGGCGGGTGATCGGCTCGGGCGGCAACTGCGACGTCTTCGAGGGCGTCCACCTCGTCACCGGTCGCCCCGTCGCGGTGAAGCTCCTGCGCAGCCAGTTCCGCGACGACGCCGAGGCCCGCGCCCGGATGGCGCAAGAGGCCCGCGCGATCGGCTCGGTGCGCCACAAGAACGTCGTCGAGATCCTCGACGCCGAGATCGGCGAGAACGGCGAGCCGTTCCTCGCGCTCGAGATGCTCAACGGCCGCACGCTCGAGGGCGTGATGGTCACCCGCGGCAAGCTCGCCGTCGAGCACGCCGTCGACCTCGCTGCGCAGATCGCCGAGGGCGCCGGCGCGCTGCACGCGGCGGGCTGGATCCACCGCGACATCAAGCCCGCCAACATCTTCCTCGTGCAGGACGGCAAGATGCCGCGCGCGAAGCTGCTCGATCTCGGCATCGCCGTCCCGCGCTCGACGACGCCCGATCGCCGCCTCACGGCGCAGGGCACCGTGCTCGGCACCGTGGCCTACATGGCGCCCGAGCAGGCGATGGCCGACACCAACGTCGACACCCGCACCGACGTCTGGCAGATCGGCGCGACGCTGTTCGACATGCTCACGGGCCGTGTGCCGTTCGAGGGCAACTACGCCAACGTCCTCGTGCAGATGAGCACGATCGGTCCGCCCAGGGTGAGCACGCTCCGCCCCGAGGTGCCGCCCGCGCTCGAGGCCATCGTCGCGAAGGCGCTCTCGCCGAAGCCGCAGGACCGCTACGAGGATGGTGCGGCCCTCGCCCGCGCGCTCCGCGAGGTCGATCTCCACGCGAAGCCCGCCGAGCCCGACTTCGCCCAGAAGCGGCGCCACAAGCGCGCTGCGTTCGTAGCGCCCGCGCGGCTCGTCCTCTCCGACGGCATCGTCGACGTGCGCTCCGAGGACCTCTCCGAGGGCGGCATGCTCGTGCTCGTGCCGTTCGCGCTGCCGCAGGGCACCCGGGTGAAGATCCGCCTCTCGCTCCCCATCAGCGGCCGCGTCGCCACGCTCGACACGCTCGTGCGCTGGGTGAAGGGTCGCGGCAGCGAGAAGGGCCAGGGTCCGTTCGCCGTCGGCCTCGAGTTCGTCGACCTCGACGCGGTCGCCAAGAGCGAGGTGCACCGGTACGTGAGCGCGCTCGGCGACTGATCGCACGCGGTAGGCGTCTCCGATCCGGAGACGCCCCCGTGCTGAAGCACGGGGCACCGACTGCGGGGCAAGCCCGCGGAGCGGGCTCCAGCTCGGCGCACGACAAGCCACGCTTCGAACCGCGATGGGCTCCCACTCGGCATTCGGCCTGCTGTGGCCTCGCACTTCGCGAGCCCGCGGAGCGGGCTTCCACGGCCGTCGGTGCCCCGGGCTTCAGCCCGGGGGGCCTTGAAACATGACGACCGCCGGCGCTCGGCTCACTCCTCGCGCATGAACGGGTAGCCGACGCTCGTCGGGGGGACGAAGGTCTCCTTGACGGTGCGCGGCGAGACCCAGCGCAGCAGGTTGTACGCGCTGCCGGCCTTGTCGTTGGTGCCCGAGCCGCGCGCGCCGCCGAACGGCTGCTGCCCCACGACCGCGCCGGTCGGCTTGTCGTTCAGGTACAGGTTGCCGGCCGACTGCCGCAGCACCCGCGCCGCGTGGGCGAGCGCCGCGCGATCCTGCGAGAAGATCGCGCCGGTGAGCGCGTAGGGGCTCGTGCCGTCGAGCGTGCGCAGGGTCTCCTCGATGCGCGCGTCGTCGTACACGTGGAGCGCGAGCAGCGGCCCGAACAGCTCCTCCTGCATCACGGCGTGGCGCGGGTCCTCGACCTCGACGAGCGTGGGGGCGACGAACCAGCCCTCCCTGTCGTCGGCGGTGCCGCCCTCGAGCACCTTGCACCCCGGGTCGGCCGCGAGGCGCTGCTGCCAGCCCGCGAGCCGCTGGAACGCGCGCTGGTCGATCACCGCGCCCATGAAGTTGCGGAAGTCCGCCACGTCACCCACGCGGATCTCGCCGATCTGCGCGTGCAGGCGCTCGTGCAGCCGCGGCCAGAGCGAGCGCGGCACGTAGGCTCGCGAGGCCGCCGAGCACTTCTGCCCCTGGAACTCGTAGGCGCCGCGCACGAGCGCGACCGAGAGCGCGTCGACGTCAGCGCTCGGGTGCGCGAACACGAAGTCCTTGCCGCCGGTCTCGCCGACGATGCGCGGGTAGCTGCGGTAGCGCTCGACGCGCTCGCCCACGCCACGGAACAGCGACTGGAACACGCGCGTGCTGCCCGTGAAGTGGATGCCGGCGAGGTTCGGGTCGTCGAGGCACGCGCGCGCGATCGGCTCGCCGTGCCCGTAGACCACGTTGATGACGCCGTCGGGCAGGCCCGCGGCGCGGAACAGGCGCATCGTGTGGTAGGCGGCGAGGCTCTGCGTCTCGGCCGGCTTCCACACGACGACGTTGCCGAGCAGCGCCGGCGCCGCGGGCAGGTTGCCCGCGATGGCGGTGAAGTTGAAAGGCGTGATGGCGAGGACGAAGCCCTCGAGCGGGCGGAGCTCGAGCGAGTTGCGCACGCCCGCAGGCGAGATCGGCTGCTCGGCGAGCCGCGACGCGTAGTGCACGTTGAAGCGGAGGAAGTCGATGAGCTCGCACGCGGCGTCGATCTCGGCCTGGTAGGCGGTCTTGCTCTGGCCGAGCATGGTCGCGGCGTTCAGCGTCGCGCGGAAGGGGCCGGCGAGCAGATCGGCGGCCTTGAGGAAGATGCGCGCGCGCTCCTCGAACGGCGTCGCGGCCCACGCCGGCGCCGCGGCGAGCGAGGCGGCGATCGCGTCGCCGGCGATCGCGCCGCCTTCGTGCGCGGTCGCGAGGAGGTGCGACCTGCGGTGCGGCGAGCGAACCTCGAACGCCGCGCCGTCGTGCCGCTCCTTGCCCGCGACCACGTGCGGGATGTCCGGGCACTCCCCCGAGAGCCGGGCGAGCGCGGCCTTGAGCTCCGCCCTCTCGCGCGACCCGGGCGCGTGGTCGAGGATGGGCTCGTTGGTGGGGGAAGGGAACGCGGGCGCGAGGTCGAGCATGGCGCCGCGATGAGAACGCGCCTCAGCTCGGGCGGGAAGCCGGCTCGACGCGACGCACGGCGTCGGGGGTCGCCTGGGGCTCGGTGTGGAGCAGCGTGTCGATGAGCCAGGGCTTGTGGGCCACCCCACACAGGTCGGCGAGCGCCCAGGCGATGTGGGCGCGCGACACGTCCTTGGGGATGGCGACCATCGCCCAGCGAGGCCCGGAGGGCCGGCTGCGATCGATCTCGAAGCTGTGGCCCTCGTAGACCGCGACGCGCAGCGAGGGCTGGAGGATGGAGGGCGCCTTTTTCGCGAACCGCAGCCGATCGAACTGCTCGTCCGAGTGGGCGAAGCTCGTCACCGCCCGGCTCTTGCGCGGGTCTTCGACGGGGAGGACGTGAGGGTCTCGGGGGCGGCGCGCGTTCACCCGCCCAAGCTAGCGCACGAAGTCTCCTTGGGAAGAGGCAGAAACGCAAAGACCCCCGCGGGCGCCGGGTCGGTGCCCTCGAGGGTCCTCTGCACGAGCCGATCTCAGCCTTGCGGCCGGTCCGGCTCGTCGGGCTCACTTCTTCTTGTAGGTGAGCTTGCCCTTCTTCGGGTCGGTCATGATGACGGTGCTCTCGTCGGGCACCTCGAGGACGACCTCCTTGGGGAGGGTCTTCATGGCCTTCTTGCCCTCGTCCTTGCCCTCGGGCGTGAG
>JAEUKC010000380.1:0-3169 GCA_016794445.1 Myxococcales bacterium | reverse complement strand
GACGGCTGGCGGGTGACGCCGTTCGAGCGGCGCATGCTCCACCGCGAGATGGTGGTGCGCACCGGCGCGGCGGTGCGCTTCGATCCGTTCGACCTCGTCGCCGTCCAGGAGGCTGCCCTGCGGCAGATGGAGGCGCCGGCCGGCTCGGCGTCGAGCTACCCGGGCGGCTGGCACCGGGTGGCGCGCAAACCGTAGCTCAGACGGCTTCCATCACGAGCGCCGTGCGCTCACCGCCGTCGCTGCCGGTCATGAGTACAGCGAGCGGCGACGGCGCGAAGTTGCGCGAGAAGCCCTCGGCCGCCGTGACCATGAGGAGCGGGAGCGCCGCGGCGGCGAGGAGCCCCATGCGCTGCGCGGGTGCCTCGACGACGAAGGGCTCGCCCCACACCTCGCGCGTGCGCGTGATCACCGACTGCCACTCGTAGAGCCTTCGCATCTCGAACGTGCTGTCGGTGAGCATCCAGCCGGCCGTCCGCTTCTCGCCCACGAAGGCCCGTGTCGCCGCGCGCACCGCCGCGGTCAGGCCCTTGGCCTCGTACGCCGACAGATCGTTGTCGGGGGTAGCCTCCTCGAACCCCGAGGCGATCGAGCCCACGCGACCGAGGACCGGGAGGTTGGCCCTGCGCGCCACGTCGGGCGCCATCAGCGCGACGAACGCCGCGCACTCGCCGGGCACGATGGCGTCGAGGTTGCTGACCGTGAACAGCCGACCCTGGTCCTCGAGCCAGCGGATGCGGGCCGGGTCGTAGTCGGTGTGCGCGCCGCCGAAGATCAGCGCGTCGATCTCGAACCGCGAGAGCGCGGTGATCGCGTCGGGCAGGACCTGCCCCGGCCCACCGGCGCCTCGCGCGACGACGGTGACCTTGGAGTGTGGGAACCGCGACAGTACGTGGCGCTCGAACGCCGCGAGCAGCTCGCCGCCCGGGTTGGGACCCGACCAGCTGCTCTTCGGCGCGAGCTCCTCGTCGAGGGACAGGACCACGCCGATGCGCAGGCGGTCGGCGAACGGCAAGAGCGGCGCCACCGCCTCGTCGAACGCGGGGAGGGCGAGATCGAGCGCGCGTGCCCCGCCAGTCTTCTCGGGATCGAGGGTGCCCTGCAGCCCGAACGTGACAGGCTCGCCCTGCTGGTCCGCGAGCGGCGACCACGTCATGGCCGGCATCCCCGTGCGCAGCAGGAACGTGGTCTGCAGCGCATTGAGCCCGAACGGTGTGAACGCCCCGGTCCCGACGATCACGGACATCCAGGGACCATAAACGACCCCTCGGGGGAATTCACCTCCCCTGCGCGCGCCGTGCGGGCGCCGCGAGAGCGACTACAATGCCAGGATGGCGTCCGCTCGTGGCCTCGCCGGCGCGCTCGTCGTGCTCGGCACCGCGTTCGGGCTCGCGGCGGCCCCGGCCCCCGTCGTCGACCACGTGTGCGCGGCGGACGAGGGCAAGGCCACCTGCCCGACCGGCCGCGCGCGGCTGTGCGCGAAGGACGGCTCGCTCGCCGCGTGCGCGTGTCCTCCCGGGGCGAGCGCGGCCGCGAGCAAGTCGGCGTGCGTGGCGGACGGCAAGCCCGCCCCCCTCGCCGGGTGCACGATCCCCGACGTCACCCTCGCGAAGCAGCTCGGCTCCGAGATCGACCTCGGCTCGCTCGAGCAGCCGCCCCTGCCCGACACCGGCCTCGAGAAGGCGCGGAGCGAGATCGCGGCCCTCGGCAAGAAGTCGAGCGCGACGGCGGCCGATCTGCGCCGACTCGGCGAGGCGTACGAGATCGTCGAGGGCGACGAGGCGAGGAGCCTCGGCACGCTCAAGGCGACCAAGGCGCTCGCCGAGGCGCGCGCGCGGAGAGACCGCGCGGTCGACGACGGCGTCACGGCGCGAAGGGCCCTCGTCACCCAGTTCCCCACCGACCCGAGCGTGCCCACGGTGCGGGTGGCGCTCGCGCGCGCGCTGCTGCGCAAGGCGAGCTACGCGGGCTTCGGCCCGTCGGTGGAGCCGGATCGCGCCGCCGCCAGGGAGCAGCTCGCGCTCGTGGCCGCGCGGCCCGAGCTCGACGTGCCCCGGCGCGACGCCACGTTCCTCCTTCTCGAGCTCGCGGTGCGCGCCTCCGAGTGGAGCAAGGCGCTCGGCTTCGCCGAGGTCGTGCGCAAGATCACGGCGAGCAAAGCCGACGCCGACGACCCGCCGTACGCCGCGGGCGCCGCGATCCGCGCCGCGCAGGCCAAGCTCGCGCTCGGCGATCTCGACGGCGGACGCCGCGCGCTCGACGAGGCCATCGGCGTCGCCGCGCCCTGCCTGCCACGCCCGGAGTGCGTCGTCGCGTCGGCGGGCGCGCGCAAGGTCATCGCGAGCACGTACGCCGCGCTCGGCATGGCGGCGCGCACGCTCGCGCCGGTGCTGATCAAGAGCGGCAACCTCCCGCGCCACGACCGCGTGCGCCCCCTCGTGAAGCTCGCCGCGCTCTACTCCGCGGTCGTCACGCCCGCCTGCACCAGCGCCGCCGAGGAGGCGCGCGCGTGGGAGCAGGTCATCCCGTGAACACGCGGAAGAACTGCCGCGGAGCCCGCTTCTTGCGCACGCACCGCGTGCTCGCCGGCATGTAGCAGACGCTGAACCCCCGCCGTGGATGCCCGCTGCGGTTCTGGCCCGAGCGGTGCCACACGTGGTTGTGGATGAGGATCGCCTCGCCGGCGCGCGCGGGCACGGGGATCACGCGCGCCTCCGCGTCGCCGGCGCGCAGGATGTTCTCCGGGATGACGCCGCCGAGCGGGGTCGCGAGGCCGCCGACGTGGCTGCCGGGGACGATCTCCACGCACCCGGCCTCGACCGGCGCGTCGTCGATCGCGAACCAGATCTGCAGGTCGGGGTTGCGGTCGACGCCCCAGAAGTTGCCGCCGTCCTGGTGGAACGGCAGGTTGGTGCCGCCGTCGCGGCCCTTGGTCATGAGGATCGAGCGGTAGAGCACCACGTCCTCACCGATCCACGCGCGGACGAGCGGCTCGACCGTCGGGTGCGCGATGACGCCGCGGAACAGCGGATCGAGCTCGAGCTTCTCGATCTTGCGGTAGTCGAGCGAGGGGCCGATGAAGCCGCGACCGAGCTCGAGGTCCTCGTAGCGACCGCTCGCGGCGTCGTGCTGGAAGAAGAGCCCCGGGATCACCACCTCGCCGAGCATGATG
>JAEUKC010000378.1:0-26074 GCA_016794445.1 Myxococcales bacterium | reverse complement strand
CCGGGGAATGGGACGGCTTCGCCGCCAAGACCAAGCTGCTCGACCCGGCCCTCACCGGCAACTACCGCGTCTCGCTCGATCTCCCTGCTGGCGACTATGGCTACAAGCTCATCGTCGACGGCGTCTGGCAGCTCGATCCGACGCAGGGCAAGACCAAGTGGGTCGGCGGCGTCGAGAACTCGCGCCTCCTGGTCGACGACTGCAAGCGCCCCCACGCGAGCGTCGTGCGCGCCGACGCGGCCGCGACCGGCCTCGTGCAGGTCGAGATCCAGATGGAGGACGGCGCCGAGGCCAAGGGGCTCGATCCGGCGAGCCTCGCGGCCACCCTCGATCGCGCACCGACCACCGCCAAGCTCGACGCGTCGAGCGGACGCGTCCTCCTCGACGCGAGCGCCCTCACGAAGGGCAAGCACACCTTCACCTTCTCGATGAAGGACAAGGCCGGCCGCGCGAGCAACCGCCTGATCGTGCCCATGTGGGTCGAGGACGAGCGCTTCGCGTGGACCGACGGCCCGCTCTACTTCGTGTTCACCGACCGCTTCCGCAACGGCGATCCGAAGAACGACAAGAAGGTCCCCGGCGTCGACGTTCGCGCCAACTACCAGGGCGGCGACTTCGCCGGCGTCACCCAGGCGATCGAGGAGGGCTACTTCGACAAGCTCGGCGTGCGCTCGCTGTGGCTCTCGCCGGTGAGCGCCAACACCGACAAGCCCGGCAAGGGCGGCGACGGTCGCGACTACTCGGGCTACCACGGCTACTGGGTCAGCGACCCCAAGAACCCCGAAGAGCGCTTCGGCACGATGGACGAGCTGCGCGCGCTCACGAAGGCGGCCCACGCGCGCGGCATCCGCGTCATCTTCGATCTCGTCCAGAACCAGCTGCACCAGGACCACCCTTACGTGGCCGCCCACTCCAAGGACGGCTGGTTCAACGGCGACGGCAGCTGCGTGTGCGGCGGCCCGAGCTGCTCGTGGGACGAACACCCGGTCGACTGCTGGTTCACCAACTATCTGCCCGACGTGAACTGGACCAACCAGGCGATGGCCGACCAGATGGTCGCCGACGCGATGACGCTCCTCGAGGAGGCCGACGGCGACGGCTTCCGCGTCGACGCGGTCAAGCACATGAACGACAACGCCTCGACCTCGCTGCGCGCGGTGATGACCGAGACGTTCGAGACCGGCAACGCCAAGTACTACACGGTCGGCGAGACCTTCACCGGCGGCGACGACGGCGGCCGCGCGCTCATCAAGCGCTACGTCGGTCCGCAGCGCCTGCACGGCCAGTTCGACTTCCCGCTGTTCTGGTCGATCGATTCGGCGTTCGCGCAGCTCGGCGGCACGATGGGCGATCTCGAAGCAGCCACCGCCAAGAGCGACACGTCCTACGGCCCGGGCGCGCTCATGTCGCCGTTCCTCGGCAACCACGACGTCACGCGGTTCCTCTCGCGCGCGGCGGGGCAGATCGGGAGCAACCCACAGGAGCAGGCGTGGACCGGTCCGCCCGCGGCACCGACGACCGACGAGCCCTACGACCGCGCGTTCCTCGCGTTCACGTTCCTGCTCGCGCAGCCGGGCCTGCCCCTCGTCTACTACGGCGACGAGGTCGGCACGCCGGGCACCGCCGACCCGGACAACAGGCGCTTCCTCAAGGCCGAGAAGGACCTCTCGGCGCGCGAGAAGAAGCTGCTCGACCGCATCCGCATCGTCGCCAAGGCCCGCGGCACCTACCTCGGCCTGCGGCGCGGCGCGCGGCGCTCGATCTTCACCGACGGGGACGGCTACGTGTTCGTGCGCGGCACCGGCAAGGACGCGGTGATCGTGGCGATGAACCGCGGCACCACCACCCGCACGGTCAAGGTCTCGGTCCCTGCCGAGCTCGGCCTCACCGACGGACAGTCGTGGAAGGACCTCCTCGGGGGCCTCCCCGTCAAGGTGAACGCCGGCCAGATCGAGGTGGTCTTCGGACCGAAGTCCGCCGCGTTGCTGGTTCCCTGACAGAGGTGCGACAAAGTCGATTCGTTGCACCACCGCGCACCCCTTGCGTGGGTGCAAGAAACTCCACGTGTCTGCTCTGGAGTCGCCGTCGGCGCAATTTCCGGGCGAACGGTCCGCGCGTCTCCACACGGGAGGCTCGACCATGGACCTGTGCACGCAACTTGCCTAAGCGTCCGGGCGCGCGCCGGAACGACGCGGCTCCCTCCACTCGCCCTCGCCGTCGAGGGCCCCCTCTGCAAGGCTCCCCCCGTGACCGCTCGCATCCAACCCATCCATCTCTTGTTCGCGGGCGTGCTGGTCGCGGCGGGTGCCACGGCACTCGTCCGCAGCTCTGGCTCCAAGCCGACGGTGGTGGCAGACGAAGCCGCGTCGAACCCGCTGCCCCCCCAGCCCGGTGTCCCCGGCCCAGGTCCCGCCCAGCCGCTGCCGCCTGGTCATCCCGCGGTCGGCGGCGCGAACGGCGGACAGGTCCCGCCCGGCGGCCCGAACCACCCCGTGCCCGGAGGCGGCGCTCCTGCCGTGCCCGTCGGCACCGTCCTCGCGGGCGAGGTACTCGAGGTGCTGACGGTCACCGGCTACACCTACGTACGCATCGGCGAGAAGGGCTCCACTGCCGGCACCTGGGCGGCGATCCCTACCGCCAAGGTCGCGGTCGGCGATCCCATCAAGGTCAACGGCCAGATGGAGATGAAGGAGTTCGAGAGCAGCGCGCTCAAGCGCAAGTTCGCGTCGCTCTGGTTCGGCACGCTCGACGACGGTTCCGCCATCGCCGCCGCCGGCGCCCCTCCCACGACCGCGCCCGTCCCTGCAGCGCCGGTCGGCTCGGTCAAGGTCGCCGTCGCCAAGGGCGGCAAGACCATCTCCGAGATCATCGGCCAGCGCACCGCGCTCGCCGGCAAGACCGTGCGGCTCCGGGCCGTCGTCACCAAGGTGTCGAACGGCATCCTCGGCAAGAACTACCTGCACGTGCGCGACGGCTCGGGCAGCAGCGCCACCGCCGACGACGACCTCTCGGTCACCACGCTCGGCACGTTCAACGTGGGCGACACCATCCTCGTCGAGGGGGTCGTCGGCCTCGATCGCGACATCGGCGCCGGCTACAAGTTCAGCACCATCCTCGAAGAGGCGAAGGTCGTCACGGAATAGCTCAGGTGCTGCGGGGGGCTCACGCCCCCCGTTGGGTCTCGACCCTCTACTTCTTGGTGGAGCGGATCGAGAGCTTCATGACGACGTCGTCGCGGATGAGGTCGTCGGCCTTGCCCTTGTAGTTGATGCCGAAGTCCTTTCGGTTGATGGCGAACTCGGCGTCGACGTCGACCTTGCCGTCACCGATGGTGATGGTGGCCGGGAAGCTGATTTGCTTGGTGACGCCGTGCAGATCGAGGTTGCCGGTGACGGTGTGGCTCGCGCCCTTGTCGCCGCCCTTCTTGATCGACGTCGAGACGAACTTCGCCTTCGGGTACTTGGCGGTGTCGAAGAAGTCCGGGCTCTTGAGGTGCCCGGTGAGCTTCTCCTGATCGGTCGTGACCGTGGTGGTGTCGATCTCGACGGTGACCTGGGACTTCTCCGGGTCCTTGTCGGCGAGGCTGATGGTGCCGGTGAAGGTGCCGAAGCTGCCCTCGTGGCTGCCGGTGACCTTGGAGCCCACGAACCCGACCTTGCTGCCCGTGCCCGAGAACACGTGCTCCACGCCGCCCACCGGCTTCTGCGCGGCGACGGACGGATCGGCCGGCGCGCTCACCTGGGCCTTGGAGGTGTCCTTCGCCGGGTCCTTGCAGGCAGCGACGGCGACCGGGATGGAGAGGAGGAGGGCGAGGGACAAGAGGTTCTTGGTCATTGGTGGTCTCCGATGCGCGCCGAGCTCGCCAGGTGGCTCGTGCAACGGACAATTGCAGGAATGCTCTGACCGGGCGAGGGTGGTGCCGGAGGCGTCGTGGCTCGACGACGAGGTCCGGGTTAGCCTTGCGAGCGGAATGAGCGAACCGTCCAACGAGAGGCGCGCCGTGCTCAAGGCGTTCGTGATCGCGCTGGGAGGGCTCTGTTCGGCGGGCTCGCCCTGTTGTGGAGGCACGAGCATCCAGCAGACCCACGGCATCGCCACGGTCCCGTTCGACGCCGCGGTCGACGGGAAGATCGACCCCTCGGCGTGCGCTCGGGCCTGCCAGGGGTTCGAAGCGCAGAAGGGCGCCTACGAGGGCAGCTACTCCTGTGTCGCGGCGGAGGTCGGTGACGCGGCGGACGCGGGCGCCGGCGATGGCGCCACGGCGGACGGGGGCATCAGCGTCGTCTGCGTGTTCGAGAGCAACACCTGCGCCCAGAGCGCCGGGCGGAGGCCGGCCGGTTTCCGCGAGATCGCGGTCCGGGCCTCGACCGCGCTCGGCGCCCACCTCTCGGCCATGGCAGTCCTCGAGGCCGCGTCCGTCGCCGCGTTCGTCGCCCTCGCGCGCGATCTCGAGGCCCATGGTGCCCCGCGTCGGCTGGTCCGCGCCGCGCGGGCGGCCGCGCGCGACGAGCGAAGGCACGCGGCGACGATGACTCGGCTCGCCGAGGAGCATGGCGCCGTGGTGCCGGCACCCCTCGTATCGGCGCCCGCGCCTCGCACCCTCTTCGAGCTCGCCCGCGACAACGCGGTCGAAGGCTGCGTGGGGGAGACCTTCGCCGCGCTGCTCGCGACCCACGAAGCCACGCACGCCGAGCCCGCGGAGCTCCGGCCGGCGCTGGCCGGGATCGCCCGTGACGAGACGGAGCACGCCGTCCTCGCCCACGAGATCCACGCGTGGGCGCGCACCCGGCTCCCGGCCCGGAGCTTCCGGCACGTGCGGGCCGCGGGTCTGCGCGCACGGCGCGCCCTGCCGACGCACACCGCGCCGTACGCGCTCACCGACGCGGTGACCCGCCGAGAACTCGCGCGCGCGCTGGACGCGGCGCTGCCCCTCTGAGGAGCCTCGCTGCCGGCGACCGGAAGTTTGGCCCACGGGCCCGACCCGGCGTACCGGAACCTCATGCTGCAGAAGTTCGGACCGGCCCTGGTCGCGGTGGCCACGTTCACGGCCGCCGTCACCCTCTCGGCGGCCCCGAGCAAGAGCCCGAAGGCCATGTCGCACTCGATCGGCGCGCCGAACGAGGGCAAGCTCGCGGACGGCTACCACCTCGAGGTCGCCCCGCACCTGCGCATCGTGCCCGCCTACGCCGGGACCGACGTCCGCTGGGGCACCCGCGAGCTCGTCGAGCTGATCGACCGCTCCGCGCGCGAGGTGAAGAAGCGCTACCCCGACGCCATCCTGGGTGTCGGCCACCTCTCCAAGAAGGGCGGCGGCGAGATCGACCACCACCACTCGCACGAGAGCGGCCGCGACGCGGACCTGGCGTTCTACCTGACGGACGTGGCCGGCCGCCCCGCCCTCCGCGAGCGCTTCGTCACCATCGGCGTCAACGGGATCGCCAACGACGGCAGCCACCTCCGCTTCGACGACGGCCGCAACTGGGCGCTGGTCACCGCGCTGCTCACCGACCCGCGCGCCAAGGTCACCCACGTGTTCGTGGTCTCGCACCTGCGCGCGCGGCTGCTCGCCTACGGCGCCCGCATCGGCGCGCCGATCGCCCTGCGCAACAAGGTGGCCGAGGTGCTCATGCAGCCGCACCACGCGCTGCCCCACGACGACCACTTCCACGTCCGCATCGCCTGCCCGGGCGGCTCGCCGGAGTGCATCGAGTACCCGCTGTCGGCGGGCAAGGCCAACGCGCTCGCCAAGTACGGCAGCAAGGGCAAGACCAAGCTCGGCAAGCCGCCGCACAAGAAGCTCGTGCGCGCCCGGGCGACCGGGATCGTCAAGATCGAGGCGCCGCTCCCGGTCGATCCGACGAGCCCCTCGCTCGCCCCGAAGGACGACTCGTAGCCCTCGGCGTCACTTCACCGTCTGCACGGTCTTCGGGGGCGCCGCGGGATGGGAACGATGCTCACGCGAACGACCCAGCGCGAACAGCGTGAGCGCGATCAAGAGAACCGCCGTGGTCCCGAGCAAGATGGGGGCGATGGGGTCGGGATCGAGCCGGGCCCGGAGATCGCGCGCCGCCGCCACCACCGCCGGCTCCTCGGCCGACGCGGCGAGGGCCTCGGCGCCCTCGCGGACGGCCCGGTGATTTCCGCGCGCAAGGAGTCCGAGCAGCCGATTCAGCCGGGGATCTGCGGGGTAGTCCTGCGCGAAGGGGGGTCTTTCCACCACTCGGCTCCAATACGCCATTGCCGCCTACCAGTCCAAGCGGCAGGCTTTCGGGTGCACCCATGTTGATTGCGGCCGGGACCCTCCTCGAGGGCAAATACCGAGTCGACCGGCTCCTCGGCGCCGGAGGCATGGGCTCGGTGTGGGTCGCGGAGCACACGCTCCTGCAGCGACCGGTCGCGGTGAAGGTCCTCGACCGCGGCGCCGCCACCAAGGATCTCACCGCCGTCACGCGCTTCGTCCGCGAGGCGCAGACCGCCGCGCGCCTGCGCAACGACCACATCGTCGACGTCATGGACGTCGGCAAGCTCGAGGACGGCACCCCGTTCCTCGTGATGGAGCTGCTCGAGGGCGAGACCCTCACCGCGCGCATCCAGCGCGAGCGCCTCTCGCAGGCCGCGGCCGCGAACCTGATCGATCAGCTGCTCGACGGGCTCGGCGCCGCCCACGTCGCGGGGGTCGTCCACCGCGACGTCAAGCCGGACAACTGCTTCATCAGCCAGAAGAACGGCCGCGATCACCTCAAGCTGCTCGACTTCGGCATCTCGAAGGTCGCCGCGGCCGACGGCGAAGACAAGCGCATGACCAACACCGGCGTGGTCATGGGCACGCCGTACTACATGGCGCCCGAGCAGGCCCGCGGCGCGCGTGAGATCGACCACCGCTGCGATCTCTACGCGGCCGCCGCCATCCTCTACGAATGCGTCACCGGCAGCACGCCCTACGAAGCCGAGAGCGTCAACGAGCTGCTGTTCAAGATCGTGCTCGAGCCGCTGGTACCGCCCCGTGGTCGGGGCGCGGCGGTCGACGAGGCGTTCGAGGGCGTCATCCTGCGCGGCATGGGGCGCGAGCCCGAGCAGCGCTACCAGCGCGCCGAGGAGTTCCGCGCCGCGCTCTCGCCGTTCATCCGCCAGAGCACGGGCAGCACCGTGGTCATCGTCGGCACGTCGATGCCGCCGAGCAGCGGCGGCCAGACCCCCCAGGGCATCGAGGCGGTGAGCGGCGTCGGCGCGACCGCACCGCTCGATCAGCAAGCGCTCTCGGAGGCCATCTCGTCGGCGCGCACCCAGAACATGAGCGGCACACCGCCGGGTCTGGCCGCCGGGCTCGGGACCGGACCGACGCCCCCGCTCGAGGTGGGCGCCCGCGAGAGCGCGCCGGCCAAGCGCCGCAGCGCGGGTGTCGTGGGGCTCGCGGTGGCGGGCGTGGTGCTCGTCGCCGTCGGAGGGATCTACCTCGCCACGGCCGGACGCGACGGCACCCCGGCCGCCGCGGCCAGCACGAACCAGGAGCCAGCGAAGCCCGCGCCCAGCTTCGCGGTCGACGTGAAGGAGGAGAAGGCCGCCGCGCAGAAGGGCCTCAAGCCGCTCGCCTCGGTGGTCGAGCCGCCGCCCTCGGCGATCGCGTCGAGCGCGAAGTCGGTGGCGGTTCCCTCGCCCCCGCAGCCCATCCCCGCGGCTGGCACCGGCAAGAAGCCCACGCCGACGGTGAGCGCCGCCCCCTCGGTCACCGTGCCGCCGGTGCCGCCTCCGCAGCCGACGAGCACGTCGCCGCGGCCCATCGACACGTCGCTCTAGCGCTACACTGCCCTGGTGGCGTGCCGAGCTTGTGGTGCTGCGTCGGAAGGGTTCGTATGCCTTTTCTGCGGCACGTCGCTCACAGTCGCGACGAGCCCGGCCGACGAGGCGCAGGCGCTCGAGGAGCTCCACCAGGCGATCCTGCGCGCCGAGACCGACGAGGCCCGGGCGCGCATCCTCGGCAACGGCCTCCTGCCCGATCACCCGGCCGAGCTGGTCGACGCGGGGTTGCGCGCGGCTGCGCTGCTCGATCCCAAGCAGTACGCGACCCCGATCCCGACCGCCGCCATCGCCCGCATCGAGGCCCTGCGCGCCAAGCTCCGCCTGCTCGGGGAGGACGCCGCCGATCGCGAGCTCGGGGCGAGCGTCGCCCGCTACGAGGCCGGTGCGGCGAGCGAGTCGAAGGAGGGCGCTCGCGTGGTCGCGATGTTGTTCCTCGTGCTGCTGGCGGGGATCGTGGTGGTGATCCTGGCGCTGCGTCGCTGATCACGGGTACGGCTGCGCGCCGAACTGGAAGCCGAGGCCGAACGCGTAGACGTTGACCTTCGGATCGCCGAGGTAGCGCTGGAAGGTGAACTCCGGCTGCAGCGAGAACCGCTTGCCGACGCGCCACTGGATGCCGACGCCGAGGCGCGCGACGAGTCCGGACGGGTAGATGGGGCGCGGGTCGGTCTCGATGCCCACCCGGGTCGGGATCTTCGGGCTACCGATCACGTGGCCGATGCCGCCGTTCAGGAGCAGCGTCGTGACATCGGACCACTGCACGCCGAGGAGCGCGATCGCGTCGGCCTGACCGCCCGCGCGACCGCTGAACGGCGCGAGCAGCGTCAGCTGCGGGAGCACCGCGAGATCGAACCATCGCGACTGCACGAGGCCGAAGGCGAAGCCTCCCGCCACGGTTTGCGGCGAGAGACCGACCTGGGCCTCGGTCCGGCCACCGAGCCCCACCCGCAGGCGCATCGCGGGGACGAACGGCACCGTCTGCCCGTGATCGAACACCTCGACGGCGACGGTGCCACGCACGTCGCCGCGGTCGAGGATCTTCGGCGTCGTGTACAGGTTCGGGCTGAAGCAACCCGTGCAGGTGAGCACCGCGGCGCAAACCGGAAGCCCCCAGCGGTCAGGTGTCGGTCGAGACATCGTCCCAGGCCTGCCCGTTGTAGCCAATCAACCAGTTGAGCGCGCGGTGTCGCTCGACGACCACCTCGCAGTCGACGGACTTCGGCTTGTCGCTGCCTTTGACCCGCGCGTCCACGCACGCCCAGTCGATCCGGTAAATCAGATCGGCCTCGTCGAGCACCGCCTCGATCGCCCGCAGCTTGCCGTCCGCTCGCAGCCCCTTCGGCTGCTTCTCGCGGACGATCTTGGTCAGCTGTCCGGCGTCGACGACCTTGTCCATGGGAGGCAAGTCGTAGAGCCCGAGGGCCCAGAGGAGCACGCCGAGGCACTCGTACTGCCAGTTGAAGTACGCGCGTTCCTTGGGCGAAGGTGCTGGATCGTCCAGGAAACGCTTCTCCTTCGGCGACAAGAACGGGTCGACGGCGAGGTCCATTCGCACCTTGCCCACCAGCTGCGGCGTCGCGTCGTCCTCGCTGGCGAGCGCGACGACGGAGAGCGCGAGGGCGCGGTCCACGATCGCATCCTTGGCCCGCGGCTTGGCCTCGGCGACGCTCTCGATGACCGGCAGGCTGGCGTTCAGACGCAAGCCGAGGGCAGTGACCTTCTCCTCGGAGCGCTTCTTGCGCGCGAGCGCCTCGGCCGAGGGCGCAGGGTGTTCGGGGGGTCGCTGCGGGACGACCACGTCCTTCCGGTCGCAGCCGATGACGAGCAAGAAACCAAGCGTGAGCGCCGACGCGCTGCGGCGAGAGGCCATCGCGTTTGTCTACCACGTGGTCTGATTCGCAGGGTTTGTCGGAAAGGATGCGCTGAGCTTCGTGTTTGATAGGCTCGCCCTGGGAGCAAACCGGGTTGGAGCCGCATACCGTTCCGCGACCGCGGGCGATCCGTCTGGATGGCCTCGGCCTGTCCCCGACGGACGCCTTCGTGCTCTCGCAGATCGACGGCGCCGTCACCCTGGAAGACATCGCCGAGATCACCAACGTGCCGCTCGCGAGCGTGCTCGACATCGCGCGCCGCCTCGAGGCGCTCGGGGCCATCGAGGCGCCGAACCGCGCGTCGTCGAAGCAGACCACCACGCACGGGCGCTACGCGACCCACGTCGCGCCGCGGGAGAAGCGGGCCAGCAAGAAGATGGTCGCGGTGCGTCCCATTCCGCGCGACGACGCGCCTCCCTCGAGCCGCCGCGCCACGCGGCGACCGAAGCAGGCGTCGCAGCCGCGGATACCCCTGGTGCTCCAGTCGCTGCGGCCCAGCAAGAAGCCTGCGCCGAAGGCCTCGCCTCCGGCGGCACCAGCGCCGGCTGCAGCGCCGGCCGCGCCGGCCCCCTGCGACATCGACGAAGACACGCGGGCGCGCATCGACGCCGAGCTCGTCGACGGGCGCAACCACTACGGCGTGCTCGGGGTGCCGCGCACCGCCACCAAGAAGGAGATCCAGCGGGCCTACTTCGCGCTCGCGGCGGCCATCCACCCGGACCGGCACTTCGGCAAGTCGCTCGGCGACTACAAGCGCAAGCTCGACGTCGTGTTCGGCCGCGCGACGACCGCCTACGAGGTCCTGCGCTCCGAGGTGAAGCGGGCCGAGTACGACGCGTACCTGAAGCTCACGCAGCGCTCGGCGCAGATGGAGCGGGTGCTCGCGAACGTGCACGTCGAGCCCCAGGCGTCGCCTCCCCCTGCCCCGCCGCCGAAGAAGCCGTCGGTCAAGGTCGCGGTCGTGTCGGCGCCCGTCGCGCCGTCGGGACCCGTCGCGACGCCGATCGCGCGTCCGGTGACCGTGTCGGTGCCCATCGCCGCGCCGGTCGTGGCGTCGACGGCCGCAGCAACGGTCCCCGTGGCCGCGCCCACCCCCAGTTCGCCGGTCGCATCGGCGCCCGCCGCGCCCGTCCCGGACTCCAGGCCCGCCACCCGCCTCACCCCCGCCCAGGCCAAGGCCGCCGAGGTGCTCGCCGCGGCGCAGAAGGCGCTCGCCGCGGGAGACGCCGTCGCCGCGGCCAACCACTACCGCCTCGCCCTCCACTACGCCGAGGACGCCTCCGCGCGCGGATACGCCGAGTCGGGCCTCAAGGAGGCGCGCAACCTCCTCGTCGACATGCACCTGAAGAAGGCGCGCTACGAGGAGAAGGAGAACCGCTGGCCCGACGCCATCGTCTCGTATGGCAAGGCGCTCGAGGGCCGGCCGGACGACCCTGCGATCTGCGAGCGGCTCGCCAACGCGCTCCGCCACGAGGGCACCGACCTCGTGCGCGCCCAGCAGCTCGCCGAGGCGGCCGTACAGCGCGCCCCGCGTCGCTCGTCGTTCCGCGCGACGCTCGGGATGATCTACGCGGAGTCCGGCTCGCGGGAGAAGGCCATCGAGCAGCTCGAGCGCGCCCTCGAGATCGACGGCAGCGACGACACCGTCCGCCGGGTGCTGGACGCGCTGAAGAAGAAGCGGCGCTGAGCCACCCGGAGCGGAGGACCGGACGGGGACGGTCCGGGAGCGACGAAACAAAAAGGGCGGCGCTCCCGACGATCTCTCGCCGGGAGCGCGTCGTCCTCGGGTGGTTCAGGCCTTGGCGGCCTTGATCGCCTTGTCGAGCTCGGGGACCGACGGGAACAGGTCCGCCACGAGGCCGTAGTCGGCCACCTGGAAGATGGGCGCCTCCGGGTCCTTGTTGATGGCGACGATGGTCTTGCTGCCCTTCATGCCGGCGAGGTGCTGGATGGCGCCGCTGATGCCGACCGCGATGTAGAGCGCGGGGGCGACGACCTTGCCGGTCTGGCCGACCTGGAGCTCCGTCGGCGCGAAGCCGGCGTCGCAGGCCGCGCGCGAGGCGCCGATGGCCGCGCCGAGCGTGTCGGCGAGGGGCGTCAGCACGCTCATGAACTGCTCCTTGATCGAGCGGCCGCCGGCGACGATGACCTTGGCCTCGGTGAGCTCGGGGCGCTCGCTCTTGACCGTCTCGAAGGCGAGGAACTCGAGGTTCGCCGCCGCGGCGTCCTTCTGCACGCCGGCCTTCTCGATCGGGCTCGCGCCGCCGCTCGGCTCGGCCGCGGTGAACTCGGTCGGGCGCACGCTGACGACGGCGATCGCCGTCTCCACCGTGAGCCAGCCGTAGGCGTTGCCCGCGTACATCGGGCGCTTGTAGACGAGCTTGCCACCCTCGGCCTTGAAGCCGGAGATGTCGGGCGCGTACCCGGCGGCGAGCTTGGCGGCGACGCGCGGCGCCAGGTCGCGGCCGTTGACGGTCGCGGCCGTGACGACGATGCCGAAGCCACCCTTGGCGACGGCGGCGGCGGTCGGGGCGAACACCTCGGTGGTGTAGCCCTTGATGGTCGCGTCCTCGGCGACGATCACCTTGCTCGCCCCGAAGGCCGAGAGCTCCTTGGCGGCGGCGTCGAGGCCGGCGCCGATGGCGAGGATGGCGAACGATCCGCCGGCGGCCTTGGCCGCGTCGCGGGCGAAGGCGATCGCCGCGAACGTCGGCTTCTTGACCTGGCCCCCCACGATCTCTGCAACGACGAGAATGTCGGTCATGATGTCTGACTCCGCTGTGGTTCCGTGGGGTTGACTAGATGGCCTTCGCTTCGTTCTTCAGCTTGTCGACGAGCTCGGCGACGGTCTTCACCTTGACGCCGGCCTTGCGGGCGGGCGGCGGCTCGAAGCCGAGGTATTTCACGCTGAGCGCGGTGTCGACGCCGAGGTCGGCGAGCTTCTTCACCTCGAGCGGCTTCTTCTTGGCCTGCATGATGGCGGGCAGCGGCGCGAAGCGGACGCCGTCGGCGTACTTGTGCGTGGCCGGGGTGGGCGGGCTCGTGACGCCGCCCGAGTAGGAGACGCGGTCCTCGACCGTGACCACGGCGGGGAGCTTCACGCGGACCTTCTGCACGCCGCCGTCGCCGTTGCGGGTGACGAGGAGCGAGCCGTTGCCCTCGTTGGTGATCTGCACGGCGAAGGTGACCTGCGGCCAGCCGAGGAGCTCGGCCAGCATCGGGCCGGTCTGGGCCGAGTCGGTGTCGACGGTCTGCTTGCCGAGGAGCACGAGGTCGGGGCCGACCTGCGCGACGACCTTGGCGAGGGCGCGCGCGATGATGGCGCCGTCGAGCTGCTCGTCGGTGGCCTCGACGCGGACGGCCTTGTCGGCGCCGGTGGCCAGCGCGCCGCGCAGGGTCTGGTCGGCCTCGGGGCCGCCCACGGTGACCACGGTGACCTCACCGAGGCGCGCCTTGGGGGCCGTGCCGTTCTCGGTGAGGCGCAGGGCGGCCTCGACGGCGTACTCGTCGAACGGGTTGGGCTTGAACTCCATCCCCGTGGTCTCGATCTTCGGACCGAGTCCGTTGGCGCCCACGGGCACCTTGACCTTGTTGGCGTTCTCGGGATCGGCGACGCGCTTGAACGGGACGAGGATCTTCACGGCGTGGGCCCTCCTGGGGGTGCTGCGCACGACTGAATCGCGGTTCAGCGGGTAGGGGCGGAAGCGCGCTGCGTCAATGATCCCAGGTGCTCGTGCGCACATCTTGGCCCTTCGGTGGGCGGTCCGATAACGGCGGGGGGACGGATGTCCCGGACCCTGCCGCCCCCTGCCCGCGCGCCTCGCACCCCCAGCCCGCCGAAAGCGCAACGGACGCCCGCTCCCCCGAAGCCCAGGGCGAACACCGCCACGCACAAGACGCCAGCTCCGGCGCGCACGCCCGCGCCCCACCGCGCCCCGGTCGTCAACACGCCGATCCCGCCGCGCGTCGAGGCGCCGGCGGCCGAGATCACCACCACGACCAAGGCCGCGCCGGGCGCCCGCTCGGTGCGCGCGATGGTCACCGCGCGCAAGGTGATGCGTCGGGCCCTCGGTCCGCTCGGCGCCGGGGCCGCGGCGAGCGCCATGGTGTGGCTCGAGTCGCGTCGCCTCGCCGGCGACGGCGCGTGGGTGAGCTGGCTCGAGGCCGGACTGCTCGGCGGCGCGGCCGCGCGCGTGCTCACCCAGGTGCTCGCGATCCGCGTCGATCCCGAGGAGGAGCGCGAGGACGGCAAGGTCGGGCTCGAGATCTCGGTGCTCGCGGTCGCGGGCGCCGTCGGCGTCGCGATGCGTCTGCCGGCAGGCCTCGACGCGAGCTACCCGCTGGTCCTCGTCGTCGCGGCGATCGTGGCGACGTTCGCGTCGCGCCTCGTGAGCCTCGCGGCGATCCTGGTCGCGCTGGTGATGGAGGCCGGCGTGCGGCCACCGTGGGCCGATCCCACCTCCGCGCGCTCTCTCTTGATGCACGGGATCCTGCTCGCCTCGTTCGCCGGGCTGAACGCCTGGGTGCTGCGCGGGAGGCTCGAGGCCATCGCGCACCGCACGCGGCGCAAGGTGGAGCGCGAGCTCGAACGCATGCGCGAACAGGCCCGCAGCTACCGCCTCGCCGACGCGCCCGCCACGCCGAGCCTCGTGCCCCCGGCGCCGCGTTCGGTCGCCGTCGAGGCCGAGCGCGTGCAGCGGCTCGGCGTCGAGGAGATCCAGCACGCGGTGCGGTTCGCGCTCGAGCTCCTCAAGCGCAGCCTCGGCGCCCACACGGCGGTGCTGCTCATGGACGCCGGCAAGGCGCTCAAGCTCGCCGAGGTGGTGAGCGACGCGCGCGCGGTGCTCGAGGGCCCGTTCGCCCCGAGCGAGGGCGTGATCGGCGCGGTGCTGCGGCGCAAGGCCCCGGTGTCGCTGAGCGGCCTGCGCTCCGGCTACCGCATCCCCTATTACCCGACCGCGCTCCCCGAGGGCGGGCCGAGCGCCATCGTCGCGGTGCCGCTGCTCGACGAGGGCAACGTGCGCGGCGTGCTCTGCGTCGACCGCCTCGACCGGCCGTTCACCGCCCACGAGGAGGAGCTCGTCGCTTCGGCCGCGCGCTACGTGCTGCGCGCCATCGAGAACGAGCGCGTCTTCGGCCGCCTCGAGCGCGCCAAGGCGGAGCAGGACCACCTCTACGCCGCGACCCAGCGACTCGCCGGCGCGCTGACCGAAGCCGAGGTGCTCAAGGCCGGCGTCGAGAGCGCGCGCGCGATCGCGAGCTTCGACCTCGCCGCGATCACGGTGGTGCACGACGGCGAGCGCGGCCCCAACGAGGTGCTGCACGAGGTGCGCGCGGTGGCGGGCGCCGCCGATTTCGAGGCCCTCGTCGGGCTGCGCTTCGGCGACAACGGTGGGCTCGTGGCCCAGGCCGTGAAGAGCCGCGCCACCCTGCCCCACCGCGGCGACCACGATCCCCACACGCAGGTGGTGTTCACGCGGCGCCACCCGCTGCGCATCGAGCTCGGCGACGAGCCGGGCGACGGGCTGCCCCGCGAGGCCGACGTGCGATCGATCCTGGTCGTGCCGCTCTCCCTCCACGAGCGCGCGCTCGGCACGCTGGTCCTCGGCGCGCGTCGCCGCGGCGCGTTCCGCGAGTTCGCCGGCGAGGGCGCCCGCACCACCCTCGAGGTGCTCGCCTCGCACGTGGCGACGAGCCTCGCCAACGCGCGCATGCTCGCGAAGCTCGAGGAGCTCGCGACGACCGACGGCCTGACCGGCCTGCTCAACAAGCGGGTGCTGCTCGAGCTCGGCGCCCAGAAGGTGCGCGCCGCGGCCCGCTACGGCAAGGCCCTCGCGGTCATCCAGACCGACATCGATCACTTCAAGCGGATCAACGACACGCACGGCCACGACGTCGGCGACCAGGTCATCAAGGGCCTCGCCGGCATCCTGCGGCGCCTCAAGCGCGGCACCGACTACGTGGCCCGCTTCGGCGGCGAGGAGTTCGTGATCATCTGCGAGGAGACCGGCGCAGAGGGCGCGGTGCAGCTCGCCGAGCGCGTCCGCGAGGAGCTCGCCCGCACGACGTTCCACGCGGGCTCCGGGCAGAGCTTCCAGGTGCAGTGCAGCCTCGGCGTCGCCACGCACCCCCACGACGGCGCGACGTGGGACGAGCTCTACAAGGCCACGGACGAGGCGCTCTACGCGAGCAAGCGCGAGGGCCGCAACAAGACCACCCTCGCGCCGGGCAGCGCGGGGCGAAGGGCGGCGGGCTGAACGGCGGTCGCGCGACCCCGGTTTCATGCTCTCATGCGAGGCCATGGACAAGCTCACGCTCCGCCTGCGGCGGCTCGAGGACGGTGAAGGCGAGGTCATCGAACACGACAGCGTCGAGGCCGCGATGGCCTGGCTGCGCGCGAGGCCGCCGATGATCGAGGTGCTGGGCGTCGTGTTCGAGGGGCTCTCCAAGGAGGACAACGCGCGCATGAAGGGCGCGATGCGCCCCCTCGACGACGCCGAGAAGGCCCGCATCGCGGAGCTCGACGCCGCCGAGGCCAAGAAGCGCATGGAGCGCGACATGCTCCGGCGCGCCGAGGCCGAGACGCAGTCCGCCGCCGCGAAGGCCGCCGCCAAGAATGCGGACCCGGCGCGTCCGATGGAGCTCCGCTACCGCTACGACTGGACCGACCTCCAGCACGCCGACGTGAACGACGAGCGCCCGATCACCGACGAGGCCCGCGCCGCCGTGATGGCCTGGGTGCACGAGCGCATGGAGTGGGTCGCCGATCGCGGGCAGACCATCGGCGAGGCCAAGGTCATGGTCTATCCCGGCGCGGTGCCGGCCAAGAAGGATCGCGTGGTGTCGGGCTCGTTCGTGCCGATCTCGGCGCACGAGAAGGGCCAGAACTAGCGGCGGTGGCGCGCGTCGACGTCGCGGAGCTTCGCGACGCCGTCGGCGCCGCGATCGCCGAGCGCGGTGTCGAACCAGGCCGCGAGGATCTCCTTGGCCAGGTCGTCGGAGAGCGTGCGGTGGCTCAGGCAGAGGACGTTGGCATGGTTCCACACGCGCGCAGCCGCGGCGGTGCCCGGGTCGGAGACGAGGGCGGCGCGGATGCCAGGGACCTTGTTGGCGGCGATGCTGATGCCGGTGCCCGTCCAGCAGAGGAAGACGCCCTCGTCGCAGTCGCCACGGGCCACGGCGAGCGCGGCCTCCTCGGCGATCGTCGCCCACGGGCCCTCGGCGCCGGTCGCGACGGCGCCGAACGGCACGACGACGTGACCGCGCCGCTCGAGCTCGGCGCGCAGCGTGGCGTGCACCGGGTACGGCTCGTCGGCCGCGAGCGCGACGCGCATCACTCGAACCGACACTTGTCGGCGGCCTCGATCTCCTTGGCGGCCATCATGCAGTCGAACACCTGACGCTTCCAGCCCTTGAGGCAGCGCGGCTTGGCCTTGTTCTTGGCCTCGTCGTGCACGTCCTTCTCGTTGTCCGGCGTGTTGAACGGCGGCGAGGCGAGGCGGCCCATCGGCGGCTTCTTCTCCTTCTTCACGACGAGCTGGGCGAGGTGCTCGGATACCTGCTCGCACTCGTCGGCGCTGGCGACGGCCGGTTTGCAGGAGGGCGTGGACGACACCAGCACGACGGCGAAGAGAAGAGCGGAGCGCACGCCCCCCGGTTACCACATCGAGGGGCTCCGGCCCATGACGGTCAAGGGATACTTTCCTGGCATTTGGTCAGACCAGTGGTAGGTTTCGGCGCATGCAGACATCCCTTGGTCTCCTCTCCGCCCTCTGCCTCGCTTCGTTCACCATGCTCGGTTGCAGCGACGACGCCCCCGCCTCGCCGACCGACACGGGCACGATCGACACTGGCACCGTCGACACCGGCGCCGTCGACACGGGCAGCCCGACGGACACCGGTGGTCCGACCGACACCGGCAGCGGCGAGACCGCCACGGACGGCGGCACCAAGGTCGACTGCGCGACCTACTGCGACAAGGTCACCGCCAACTGCACGGGGGCGAACGCGCAGTACCCGAGCAAGGCGTTCTGCCTCAACATCTGCGCGCGCTTCGACGTCGGCACCGCCGCCGACAAGACGGGCGACACGCTCGGCTGCCGCCTGTTCCACGCGGGCGAAGCGGCGACCGACGCGGCCACGAGCTGTCGTCGCGCCGGCATGACCGGCGGCCTCACCTGCGGCACCGACCGCTGCGCGACGTTCTGCAAGATCGCCATCGCCCAGTGCAAGCCGTCCTCCGGCCTGATCTCCGGCACGCCGTTCACCGACGAGGCCGACTGCAAGACCAAGTGCGCGGCGATCACGTTCAGCAGCACGGCCGGCGAGATCGAGCAGGCGAAGGGCACCCTCAACTGCATGCAGTACCACCTCCAGGCGAGCTACGAGGCCACGGACGGCTCGAGCGCCACCGTCCACTGCCCGCACCTGACGACCGCGGCGGGCCCCTGCAAGACGCCCTGAGCGATGTGGCGCACGCTACCGGCGGTGGTGGTGCTCGGCTGCGCAGGCCGGGTCACCACTGCTGCTGAAGGCGATGCGGGCGGTGACGTGGCTTGGTCCCTCGACGGGCACTCGGTCCCCGACGTCCAGGACGACGGGGTCGAGTATGCGCCGGCCTGTGAACTCGCTGCGGGCCCCCCGTGTGCCCATGCTGCGCCGGACGTGATCTTCACGCCGAACCCCGGCGAGACCATCGTCGACGCCACGGCGGAGGCCGTCCTCCTCGATCCGCTACGAGTGGTCGTGCTGGAGCGCGCGGTGCCCAAGGGCTCGATCGGCCCGACGACAGCGGACTCTCGTCTCCGTCCGATCGCGATCGCGACGGGGACGAGCCTCACGAGGAGCAAGGGGCTCCGGGTCCTCGCGTGCGACGACGAGCGATGCCGTTCGTTCCGGGTCGCCACGTCCCTGATCTTCGAGGCCGACCTTCCCCCGACGGCTCGGTCGCTCACCGCCGGTGGTTTTGCGGCGGGCGGTGAGGGGATCTATCGGCTCGACGGGCTGCGCTGGACGAAGGTGCTCGATGGCGACTTCGTCGCGATCACCGACTTCGACGACGGCGTCGGATTCAGCCGCGTGACCGCGGTCGGCGCCGGCGGTCGCGTGGTCGCGCTCCGGGATGGAGCCTTCGTCGACGTGCCGAACGCGAGCAAGGAGCGGTTGGTCCACGTCTCCTCGTTCTACAAGAACATCGCGGCTGTCGGAGAGTCGGGCCTCGTCTACTTCGGCACGTGGTCAGGCCTTTCGCCGTGCTCCGGGACACCACTCCGCGCGCGGCGGGTCCACCTCGATTCATTGGCGATGGAGGGGGTGACGCGCGAGGGTGCCACCTTCAACGTCGCCGCCGACGGCGCGACCTGTGTCGGCGATCCCGCGGGCTTGCTCGACGCCTTCGTGGTCCGCTGCGGAATCGGGACCCATTCCTGGACGGTCTCCCCCCGTGCAGTGTCCGGCGGCTTCGTGTGCGCGTACGACTGAACCGCGATCACGACCCTCGCGGCCCCTGGCGGCGTCCACGGGTAGACTTCGCGCATGGGCCCGACCACGCGTGCGTTGTTCGCCGAGGTGTACGCGCGCCCGGAGGACGACGCGCCACGCCTCGTGCTCGCCGATCACCTGCTCGAGCTCGGTGACCCACGAGGGGAGTTCCTCGCGCTGCAGCTGGCCAAGGGCAAGCCGACGCCGAGCGCGCGGAGGAAGGAGAAGGCGCTCCTCGAGAAGCACCGCGTCGCGTGGCTCGGGCCGCTCGCCGAGGTCGTGAACCCGTACCACCACGTGTTCCGGCGCGGCTTCCTCGCCGAGGTGATGGTGGATTTCGGCGGGCGCACCCCGCCGCCGGCCGACGAGTGGGCGACGGTCGAGCGGCTGCGGCTGCGGGGGGTTCGCCTCGTTGCGGTGCCGGCGCTGCTGGGCAGCCCCTTCCGCGCGCTGCGGGAGATCGAGGCCCTCGACGCAGGCACGCTCGAGGCAATGGTCACGCAGCCCGAGGCATACCCGCGCCTCACGACGCTCTCGGTCGACGGTCTGTCTTTCGAGCATTCTCCGGGCGCCCGCGAAGCGGTGCGGCGGATCCCGGCCCTGCCCCTCGTCGACGACGTCTCGCTGACGCTGAACCGCCACCCGTGGACGGTCGAGGACTTCGCCTGGGTGTACGACGGCGACCTCGTCCGCCGGCTGCGTCGTCTGGAGGTCCGTCTGTCCCAACCCCTCGACGTCGCTGGCTGGCGCGAAGCGATCGAAGCCCGAGCGCCCGATCTGCAAGAGCTGGTCGTCGCGACCGGCTACTTCTCGTTCGTGTTCCAGCGCGGCCCTGACGCGGGCCTCTCGGCGTTGCGCGTGCTCTGGCACGGCGTGACCCACGACGCCCGCCACCGGACCGGCGTGACCGCGGCCCTGCGCGGCCTCCCCCTCGACGCGCTCACCTCGTTCGCGCTCGACCTCGGCGAGACCCGGTTCTCGCCGAACCAGCTCGCCCCCCTCCGCAACCTCGTCGAGCGACAGACCCGGCTCAGCCGATGATCATGCCCTCGCTGAGGAGGCGACCCTCCTTGAAACGGCGGAGGTTCCAGCGGTCGAACAGCGGCAGCGCGGTCTGCTCGATCAGGTATTGCGCGAGGAGCTTGCCCATGACCGGGGCCATCATGAACCCGTGGCCCATGAACCCCGATGCCTGGTGGAAGCCCTCCACCTCGTCGACCGGGCCGACGATGGGGTTGGCGTCGGGCGTGAGATCGTAGCAACCCGACCACTGCCGGAGCACCTTCACGGCGCCGAGGATCGGCACGGTGCGCATGAGGGCGTTGGCGTAGAGACCGAGGAACCGGGCCGACGACTGGTGGTCGACCCCGTGGGGCACCTGCTCGTTGGAGACGCCACCGACGATCTCACCGCGCATCGACTGGGAGAAGTAGAGCCCCGTGTCGAGGTCGGCGACCAGCGGCTGGAGCCAGGGCTTGAGCGGCTCGGTCGAGCAGATCTCGTGGCGGTGAGGGGTGTTCGGCAGCTCGACCCCGAGCATGCGCGCCACCTCGGGCGACCAGGCGCCGGCCGCGTTGACCACCGTGTGGGTCGCGATGCGTCCCTTGCTCGTGCGCACGGCCTCGATGCGGGTGCCGACGTTGGCGGTGTCGAACCCGAGCACCTCGGTGTGGGTGTGCACCTCGACGCCGAGCTTCTGCGCGGCCTGGGCGTAGCCCCACACGAAGGGCCACGGGAAGACGACGCCGTCGTCGGGGTTGTAGGAGGCGAGCGCGACGCCCGTGGTGTCGAGCTCGGGGACGAGGCGCTTGGCCTCGCGCGGGGTGAGCAGCTCGGTGCGCAGACCGCACGACTGCTGGAGCGCGACCGAGGCGCGGAGCTGCTCGGCGCGGTTCTCGCTCCGCGTGAGGAACAGGTATCCACCTTGGCGAAACCACACGTTGATCTTCATCTCCGAGGCGAACTCGGAGCAGATGCGGATGGACTCCTGCATGAGGCGGATGTTGGACTCGCTCGACCACTGCGCGCGCACCCCGCCGCCGTTGCGACCGGAGGCGCCGCCGCACAGGTAGCTCTTGTCGACGACGACGACGTCGCGCACACCGGCGCGCGCCAGGTGGTAGGCGACGGACAGCCCCATGATGCCGCCGCCGACGACGACGATCTCGGCCGAGCTCTTCACGGTCACGCACCGTAGCAAACTTGGCCGCGCGTGCCGACGTTGCGTAGCGACGGGCAGATGCTGCGAAGAACTCTCTCGACGCTCGTGGCCCTCACGTTCCTCACGCTGGCCCCCGTGGCGAGCGCGGCGATCGAGGTCGGCGAGGTGAGCGGCGCGAGCGCGCTCCCCGCCGAAGATCTGGCGACGTTACGCAAGGTCCTCGCGACCGAAGTGGGAAAGCTCGAGGTCCCGAAGGGCGCGACCATCGTGGTCAGCGCCAACGTGATGAAGCTCGAGACGACGCAGGAGAAGAACAGCGCGACGACCACCTGCGCGGTGTCGCTCGCGGTGCGGGACGGCAAGACCGGCGCGCTCCGTGGGCTCACCTCCGGGACGAGCGTCGTCACGACCAAGCCCGGCGACAAGAGCGCACGCTCGCAGGGCATCGAAGGCGCAGTGCAGGGCGCGACCCGCGGCCTGCCCAAGTTGATGAAGCCATAGGAGGCGGACATGAAGCAGGAACGTCGTCGTCACAAGGTCCTCGTCACTCGCAACACCGAGTATCACTTCCGCGATCGCCTCTGCGTCGCCGTTCGCGACCGCCGCAGCGGAGACTTCTTGCCGGGGCACCTCGCCCTCAAGCGCGAGATGGCCGGCGGCGTGTTCCGCGTGGCCAACGGCACCCTCGTGCCGCGTCAGGACGAGCCCACGGTGGGCGAGGCGATGTACTTCCTCGCGGACGGCCTCGACCTCGTGACCAGCCCGATCGTGAAGATCGAGCGCCCCGCGAAGGACATCGTCCGCACGTATCGCTTCTAGGGTGCCGCTCGACGGAGCCGGGGTGCGCGTCTAGCGTCCCGGCTCATGTCGACCCTCGGCGTCATCGTCTGCAGCACGCGCCCCGGCCGCGTCGGGCTGCCCATCGCACAGTGGTTCCTCGAGCACGCGAAGGCGCACGGCAAGTTCGCCGTCGAGCTCGTCGATCTGCGAGAGATCGCGCTGCCGCTGCTCGACGAGCCCAAGCACCCGCGGCTCGGCGACTACCAGCACGAGCACACCAAGGCCTGGAGCCGCCGCGTGAGCGCGCTCGACGCGTTCGTGTTCGTCACCCCCGAGTACAACTACGGCTCGCCGCCCGCGCTCGTGAACGCGCTCCACTACCTGTACAAGGAGTGGAACTACAAGGCCGCGGGCTTCGTCAGCTATGGCGGGCTCTCGGGCGGCACGCGCTCGGTGCAGATGACCAAGCAGTTCCTGACGACGCTCAGGGTGATGCCCCTGCCCGAGGCGGTGAACGTCGCGTTCTTCAACACGTTGATGGAGAACGGCGCGTTCCGTGGCTCGGAGGCGCTCGTGAAGTCGTCGGTGGCGATGCTCGACGAGCTCCACCGCTGGACCGAAGCCCTGCGCGCGCTGCGTTGACGTGGCCGCTCCGCCCTACCACGACGAGATCCTGCGGTCGGTCGCCGAGGACGTGCGCGCCACGCTGGCGGGCGAGCTCGGGCCCCAGCCGCTCGCGGCGCTGATCGACGAGGTGTTCGCGCTGAACGACACGCTGACCGCGGCGCTCGACGCGAAGGAGCCTGCGGCGCTGCGAAGGCTCCCGGTGTGTCGTCCGGGTTGCGACTCGTGCTGTCGGCTGCACGTGGTGTTCGTCACGCCCGCCGAGGCCCTGCGCATCGCCGACCACGTGCGCGCGACGCGCACGCCCGTCGAGGTCGAGGCGCTGATCGCGAGGCTCCACGAGGTCGCGCCGCGCGTGGCCGAGATGACGGTGAAGGAGCGCGCCGAGGCGCGGATCCCCTGCCCGCTCCTCGACGCGCACGGCGCGTGCGGCGTGCACCCCGCGCGGCCACTCTTGTGTCGCGCGTACAACTCGTGCGACCTCGCGGCGTGCCTGACGGCGTTCGGCGCCGGCGATCCGGAAACGAAGCTGCCCTGCAACGCGAACCAGGCAGTCGTCGGCAAGACGCTGTTCGCGGCGCTGGTGCTCGGCGGTGGCGCGGGCCGCGACCTCGGCCCGCTCGAGCTGATCCACGGGGTGCTCACGGCGCTGACCGCGGAGGACGCGACGAACCGCTGGCTGCTCGGCGAGTCGGTGTTCTCCCCGGAGCACGCGCGCGTGAGCCGCGAGGCCGCGGAGGGCTGGGAGGTGTTCGTCGCGCGGGAGGCGAGCCGCTGACCGCCTCCCGCCCGACGACGCGCCTCAGGGCACCGGCGCGGGCTTGACGCCCTTCTTGGTGGCCTCGTCGCAGCCGAGCTTCACGTCGGTCTTCTTGCCACCGATCTTGACGATGTCGAACTCGACGCGGCGGTTCTTCTCGTGCGCCTCGGGCGTGTCGGCCGGATCGACCGGGCAGTACTCGCCGTAGCCCTTCGCGCGAAGCTTCTTCGGGTCGACCCCGCGCTTGACCAGGGCGGCGACGACGGCCTTGGCGCGGTCGTCGGTGAGCTTGACGTTCGCCTTGTCGTCCCCCTGCTTGTCCGCGTGGCCCGCGACCTCGACGAGCTCGATCGCGGTGACCTCGTTGATCACCTTGGCGATCTCGTCGAGCAGCTTGTTCGAGGCGTCCTGGATCGTGGCCTTGCCGCTCTCGAAGAGCACCTGCTGGTGGATCTCGACGTAGTTGCCCTTCACCTCGACGAGGGGCGCGTCCGGGCAGCCGTTCTTGGCCTTGTCGGCGTTGGCCTTGCCGGCCTTGTCGGGGCACGCGTCGTCGGCATCGGCCACGCCGTCCCCATCGGTGTCCTTGGGGGGCGGCGGGGGGGTGGGCTCGGCGGACGGCGTGGGCGCGGGCGTGGCCGGTCCGGCCGACGCCTTGACCGTACAACCGGTCGCGACCACGCCGCCTAGCACCAGTGCGAGGGCAGCAAACGCGGAGAGCTTCTTGTTCATCGTTTCCTCGGGTGGCGATTGTGTCGGGCCTCCCCGACAAGTCGCGACCGTAGCCTGGATTTGGCGATCCAAGGGGATCGATGGCGACGAGCCTCCTTGCCCTGCTGGACGACATCGCGTCCCTGCTGGACGACGTCGCCGCCCTGACCAAGGTGGCCACGACGAAGACGGCCGGGGTCCTGGCCGACGATCTCGCCCTCAACGCCCAGCAGGTCTCGGGCGTCCACGCCGACCGGGAGCTGCCGGTGGTGTTCGCCGTGGCCAAGGGCTCGCTGGTCAACAAAGCCATTCTCGTGCCCGCGGCCTTGGCGATCAGCGCTCTGGCCCCCCGCCTGGTCACCCCGCTCCTCATGATGGGAGGTCTGTTCCTCTGCTACGAGGGCGCCGAGAAGGTGGTCCACAAGCTCACCTCCCACGGGCACGTCGACGCGCCGCCCAGCGCCCCGGCCTCTGCAGAGACCGATCCGGCGAAGCTCGAGGCACAGAAGATCAAGGGGGCCATCCGCACCGACTTCATCCTGTCCGCGGAGATCATCGTGATCGCCCTGGGCTCGGTGACCACCGCGCCGCTGCGCACCCGACTGCTCGTCCTGGTCGCCCTCGGGCTCGTGATGACGATCGGGGTCTACGGGGTGGTGGCCGCCATCGTGAAGCTGGACGACGCGGGCCTCGCGCTCCTGCGCACCCCCGCGTCCGCGCGCCTCGGCGGGCTGCGCCGCGCGGTCGGCCGCGGCATCCTGCGGACGGCGCCGTGGCTCATGAAGGCCCTCTCGGTAGGAGGCACGCTCGCCATGTTCCTCGTGGGTGGCAGCATCCTGCTCCACGGCTTCCCCGCCGCCCACCACGCCGCGACCCACCTGGTCGAGGGCATGGGCGTGGTCGCGCGGGCCGTCCTGCCGAAGCTGTTCGATCTGGCGGCCGGTGTCGCAGCCGGGCTCGCCACGCTGCTCGTGGTCGCCACCCTGGCCCGCCTGCGGCGGCCTGCGCCGGTCGGTTGAAGCCGCGATCAGCCCACGACGACGTTGATGATCTTGCCGGGGACGAAGAGGAACTTCTTCTCCGTCTTGCCGGCGAGGAACGGCTGCGCCTCCGCCGCTCCGGCCACCGCGGCGCGGGCGTCGGCCTCGCTCGCGTCGCGGCGGAGCTTGGCCTTCGCGCGCAGCGTGCCGGTCACCGGGATGGGGATCTCGACCACGTCGTCCACGACCAGCGACGGCTCGAACGTGGGCCAGGGCTCGTGCGCGAGCGAGGCCTCGCCGCCGAGGCGCTCCCAGAGCTCCTCGCCGAGGTGCGGCGCGAACGGCGACAACAGGAGCGCGAGGGTGCGCGCGGCGCTCACCGGGACCTTCTCGATCTCGGCGAGGCGGTTCACGAGGATCATCATCGCCGAGATGGCGGTGTTGAACCGCAGGCCCTCGATGTCGGCGCCGACCTTCTGCACCGTCTTGTGCAGCAGGCGCAGCGACTCGTCGTCGAGCGGCGCCTCACCCTCGGCGGCCACGCAGACGTTCCACGCGCGGTCGAGGAAGCGGCGGACGCCCACCACGCCGTCGGTGGCCCACGGCTTCACCGCCTCGAGCGGGCCCATGAACATCTCGAACACGCGGAGCGCGTCGGCGCCGAATTTCTGGATGATGTCGTCGGGGTTGACGACGTTGCCGCGCGACTTGCTCATCTTGTGCGCGCGGGCGTCGACGACGACTTCGGGAGCGTCGATCAGGACGAATGTGCCGCCCTTCTTCTGCGTCTGGTCGGCGCGCAGCTTCACGACGACGACCCCGAGATCGGTCCCCTTCTTGCGGAGTTCGTGGTCGGCGTCTTCCTCCACCTCGTCGGGAGAGACCCACACGCCGTTGGTGTCCTTGTAAG
>JAEUKC010000343.1:0-4752 GCA_016794445.1 Myxococcales bacterium | reverse complement strand
GCCCCCGACTTTCCGGAGGACTTTCCGGAGCCCCCTGTCGAGCGACGTACATCCCGAACGCGGTCCCGCGTTGCCCCGCGTGGTCCCGCGTGCTCGAATCGTGGCCGGCGATCGCGTGGGACGGCGGTTTTGCGACCGTTCGATTCCCATGCGCTTCCGCCAGTACTGTCGGTGTTTTCGGCCTGCGGTCCGGTTTGGTCCACGAGCAGCGTCGCGGGCAGGCCTCACGAGTGCCGCGCGGGCGCACGTAACCGAGCGTCGCCTTGAGGTCGGCGTGGTCGGCGCGAGCGAGGATCACTATTGGGTCGTCGGCACGCACGGCCATCGACCTGACGCCCGTCGTCCGGAGGTCGTGCACTGGCTCGCGACCCGGAGCGAGACGAGCCGCCAGCGACTCGCGGCGGACCCAATCCGGCGTCTCACCCTCGACAGCTGAACCGGGAATGCGGTTCGTCGAACGGATACGGACATCGGAGTCACCACGCCGACGGCTCCGGGAGGCGACATGGTCTGCTGACAGTGTTCATGGTGACTCGACAGAGGAAGGCATGTACCGACCCGGAAAGCCCATGTTGTCAGCCATCGCCCTTACTGGGTCCCAGGTGCCTTCGCGTGCTCCGAAGGAATCGCCTGACTGCCAGTGAGCTGGCGGCACGTATCGCCGATGCCTTGATGGAGCTCACGCCCGCCGGCATGGAGGTCGTGCCTCGTCTGATCCCAATCACGGCGCAGCGCCGCTCGGAGACGACTCCACATGGTGGTGGAGGTGGCGGGCTCTGGTGCAGGCCGAAAGGCGGGCCGGAAGCCGCGAATCAAGACGGTCATCGCGGTCACCCGCCCCCACTGAAGTTGGTGAGGGACTGGCTGAAGACGGGGGCGACCTGCCTGGTGACGCACAGCGCCGCCAGGGTGGCCATCCCGCACAGTCCACACTCGAGCAACCTGCCCAGGGGGGCACCGCGCGTCCGCAGGTATCTTCGAACGGCTCTCATGACCGACCCCAGTGCACCCGACGTGCCGAGGAGATGAATCGTGCTCGGCTCTGGCCGGGTGCGTGTGGGGCGAACTTGCACTAGCTCGCTGGCAACGCCTTCGTCGCCTTCTTCGCCGGCTCCTTCTGCGTCTTCTGCTCCTTCCGCTCTTTCGGCTCCTTCTCCGCCTTGCTCGGCTTCGATGGCGCCGCGACGTTCGGCCCCCTCTTGGCGGCGTCCTCGGCGAGACGCAGGGCCGGACCTTCCGGCCCCTCGAGGGCCTTTCGCGCTCGGTCGGCAGCCTCGTCCGAGTTCCCTTCGCGCACGTACCTCTGCAGCCCGTCGTCGTACTTCCGACTCGCGTCGTAGTTCCCCTCGCCCTGGAGCTCGCGCCCCTTCGTGTTCTCCGATGCCGGCTTCTTGTTCGTCATTGCGGTTCACCTCTGCCTCGCTCCGCTGCAATTGCCTGACCGAGGTCAAAAGCTGATCGCGAGCGCGCGACGATGATGCGACGGGAGGCGTAGTTGCGCAGGTGGGGCGCGGCGGTCGAGAGTGCTCAAGGCCCCGCTGGCGCAGGGCCGGTGCTCGAGTGTCGCGCGTCGCAGGCCCACCCCACACGCAGAGCCAACCTGGAGAAAGCCGATGCCCACCCTGATCACGCGCCGGATGTCGAGGTCGTGGGTCGGACGATCTCCACGATGATCAAGGAGCGAGCCTTTTCGGCGATAGAGCGAGCAGCGATGACCCCTGTCGAGCGACGTACGTTCCGAACGCGGTCCCGCGTGGTGCCCGTCGCCCCGCGTGCTCGAATCGTGGCCGGCGATCGCGCCGGAGGGCGATTTTGCGACCGTTGATTCCCATGCGCTTCCGCCAGTCTTGTTGGCGATTTCGGCCTGCGGTCCGGTTTCGTCCACGAGCACCGTCGGGTGCTGGTCGTGTTCTCTCGCCACACGCTCTGGTGTCAGCGCGTGCCAGGTTCCGACGAAGTCGGACGAACTCAGCACCTGCTGATCGCTCGAGGTCGTCGTTACCCTTCCAGTCGGTGACGACGCAGAGCGCGTGGGTCGGAGAGGGTGACGGCCCGGTGGTGGAGCGTGAAAGGAGGCGGCTCTCTCGGACCGCCTCCTTCGTTCTCGCGAGGCTACGCGTGCGCGGGAGGCCAGCCCTCACCACCACCCTGCGCCGCCCCATCGATGGTCCAGTGCCAGCGAATCGGCGTCCGGATCTCGCCGTCGCGCTCGAACTCCACGACCAGCTCCCACGAACTCGCGTAGGCGGGGAACTCGAGGTCGACGTTGTTCCCCGTCATCTTGGCCCTCACCGGCTTGCCCTGCGGCTGGGCTCGAACCCCCGCGTCCTGGAACTCGATGTGCAGGTCGTTGATTCGCGCGGGAACCTGGAAGCTCCGTCGAATGAAGTCGTACGTCACGACCCGCGGCGGCGCCTTCGGCGGCTTCGGGCCCGGCTTCTTCGCGATGCGGTTCTTCTTGCTCTGCCCCTTGGTGTTCTTGGTTGCCATGAGATCCCCCTCCTGTGAGCTACGCGAAGCGTGCTCGGTGTTGGTGATGGGATTCTCGACGCGCAGGCGGGCAGAACGATCTCGCGCCTCCCTCCGAATTCGAACGCGTGATCTGGCGCAAGCCGGCCGGGGTGGAGAAGTTCAGCTCGATGCGAGCCCGAAGAGGAGGAACCGACCATCCTCGAGCGCGCTGCGGAGGGCAGGCCCCACGTCGCAAGCCCGACGGTCACCGCGCGTCTCTGGTAGGGGCGCGAACAGACAATGTCCGGCAACGCGGAGGCTGCCGTTCCGGGTCGGCGCCGGACGACGCTCCCGCGCGATCGTCCAGCGTCCTTGGCTCCACCTTTCGATTCCCCGTGCGCCTCCGGCAGCGGCGGAAACGCGGAACGCTAACCTGGACCACCGTCCGTCGAGCAGTCATCGAGATTCGGCTTCCAGACGTGGATTCCGCCGTCTTCTGAACTACAGATCGAGCGGGTGCAGGTCTTGTACTTGCAGGAGACACCCGGCTTTGTGCATAGAGTGTAGATGAGTGGCTCGGTCAGAGGACACCCGTCGGGCCCTATCGCACCCGAGCAGTCGATGACAGATCCCCTCCACTGCTTGGGCTGATCGAACGGCCACACGCAGGTGTACTTGAACGCGCTCGTTCCACCTTTGAAGCAGGCGTCGTAGTAGGTGCACTCGAGCCCGAGCGTGCAGTCGGAGGGGCCCGCCGAGGGCGGCGTCGCCGGACAACCACTCGCACCATCGACGCTGCCGTCGGGCTCCGCGCCCACGTCGACCGAGGAGGTGTCGTGAGAAGCGTCGACCTCTCCAGCGTCAGGACTCGGCGCGCCACCGTCGAACGCGGCATCGTCTGTCGCGGGCGAGTCGACGCGACCACACCCCGCCGCCGCAGGGAGGAGGAGGACGACAACCAGGCACCGATGGCGCTGCATTTGGTATCTCGCGCTCCTAGACTTCCTCGATCTCGCAGCTTTCGGCACCGAGCGCGTCCGCGAACGCCGTTGCAACTCGGTCAAATCCTTCGGCATCGCACGTGCCGTCCTCTTCCAGCAGCAGCTCCACCACTGATGCCGGAACCAATAGACCCATTACCAGATCGCCGTTCTTGGTGGTGAATCGCAGAATCACGGCGCGATGAGCGTACTCGCTCAGAGCCATGTAGAAATCTGGCTCACGGTCCTCGCTGTTTCCCAACTGGCGCAGCAATCTCTGCGCGTAGGGCGGTCCGCGTCTGTCGTCGACCTCGTCGAACCCTGCCACGGACTCGGCCGCGACGACGGCTTCGTCCATGGTCCAAGGTGCCGACCTACGCAATCTTGCTACCCGCACGGGGACCCCGCGCGGGAATAGCTCCGGCCTGCCACGAAGGGCGCGAACGGCTTCCTGTTCATGGCGCGGCCATTCGCGTGTCTCGCCTCACCATGTCGATGAGCAAGTTCATCTGCGTCACGTATCCATCGAAGAACTCGGGTGCATGGAAGCTCGAAGGCCCCTGCGCAACGGTTGCCGCGCGAAGGCCCTCGAGCGCCGTCAGCAGGTCGTGCATTCGAACAGATGACAACGGGCTCAGGTCTACAAAACCACCATTGACGTCCGTAGCTCCTTCTCGAAGAAGACACGCCAGCTCATGGCTTGACGCGTCAACACGACTGCTCACTCGCTCGAGAACATTGTCGAACAACCAACCGGCAACTGTCCAGGTGTCATGCTCATTGATTACCAGTGTTCCTGACATGCTGACTCTGTGCTCTCCTGTCGGTTCCTGCGAGCAACATTGGCTGACGATGGACCACGAGGCTGTCGTCGTCGTGTCGGTCGGGTCTGCCGGCAGTGCCGACCTGGGCGAGCGTTGACGGCGCTCTGAAGGTTGTCATGATGGAGCTTCCACGGCACCCGCACGACTTCCTCCCCATCCGCGGTCGACGGCCTCGACTTGAACAACCTAGCTCAGGTCTCCCCAGCTGTGCGCGCGGCTTGCTTGCTGCTGTCGGCGCTCGCGGGTTGCGCGACTCGGGCGATCGATGCCGCGCCGGACGGCGGCGCGCTGGAGACGGGCGCGGTTCCCGACATCGGTGTCGACACGGGAGGTGATCACGACACCGGGGGCGTCGATGTTGAACGAAGGCCGCTTCGCGGCGGTGGTGTCGACCGCGGCGTGATCTCGGGAGCGTCACCGGGTCACGCGTAGCGTTGATCCCCTCGCCGCCCTCGTGACCGGGATGCGCCTGCGTGCAGAGACGCAGGCGCATGCGC
>JAEUKC010000322.1:0-14127 GCA_016794445.1 Myxococcales bacterium | reverse complement strand
TCGCGCCGCGCGAACCCGCGCCGCTCCCGCCTCCCGAGGACGACGAGGGATGAGCAGGATTCGGGTCCTCCCGGCGGCGCTCCGGGACCAGATCGCGGCGGGCGAGGTCGTCGAGCGGCCCTCGTCCGTGGTCAAGGAGCTGATCGAGAACGCGCTGGACGCGGGCGCGCGCACGCTGCGGGTGGAGGTCGACGGCGGCGGCCTCGATCGCATCCTCGTCGTGGACGATGGCGCGGGCATGACCGGCGACGAGGCGCTGCTCGCGCTCGAGCGCCACGCCACCTCCAAGCTCGCCGAGTTCGACGACCTCTACCGGCTCTCGACCTTCGGTTTTCGTGGCGAGGCTCTGCCGTCCATCGCGGCCGTCTCGCGCCTCACCCTCACCACCCGCCCGGCCGATGCGCTCGCCGCGACGCAGGTCGAGGTCGTCGGGGGGCAGGCGCCCACGATGCGCGAGGTCGGTGCGCCCGCGGGCACCACGTTCCTCGTGCGCGAGCTGTTCTTCAACGTCCCCGCCCGACGCAAGTTCCTCAAGTCGGTGGGCACCGAGTCGGGGCACGTCGGCGACGTGTGCCTCGACATGGCGCTGTCGCGACCGGATCTCGCGCTCACCCTCGTGCGCGACGGGCGCACGGCACGCCAGTTCCTGCGCGCGCAGAGCCGCGAGGAGCGCGCCCGCGACGTGCTGTCGCGCCCCGGAGAGAGCGCGCGGGCCACGACGGCGGACTTCGTCGCGGTCGCCAACACGCGCGGGCGAACCAAGGTGGAGGCGGTGCTCTCGGTGCCCGAGCGCGCGCGGAGCGGCGCCACCGGGCTGCACCTCCTGGTCAATGGCCGCGCGATCCGCGATCGCGCGCTCGCCCGCGCGGTCGCCATGGCCTACGGCAGCGTGCTCGATCCCGGGCGCTACCCGCTCGGCGTCGTTTGGGTCGATCTGCCGTCAGAAGAGGTCGACGTGAACGTGCATCCGCAGAAGGCGGAGGTGCGGTTCTCACGGGGGCGCGAGCTGCTCGACGACGTCACGCGCGCGCTCGCCGCGGTGCTCGCCGACGTGTTCCGCAGCCCGGCGTCCACGTTCCTCGCGAGCGAGCGCGTCAGCGATCTGTTTCCGGGTCGCGCGGCGCAGGCCTCGCCCGGCGCGACCACCCTCGTCGGTCACGGGGTGCCGCGGCCCACGGTGTCGATGAGCCAGGCGGTCACCCGCGCCCACTCGTTCGGCGAGGATCCGTGGGGGCTCGGGGGGCCCGTCGCTTCCCTCGGCGACCCCGCGCTCCCCTCCACCGAGCTCGACGAGCCCGCCACGCGCCTCGAGACCGGACCGATGTCCGCCTCGCGCGCCGCGGAGTCCGCGCCGCCGCTCGCGCCCCTCGAGCACACCCGGGTCAGCGGCAAGCTGCAGACCACGCTCCAGAGCGCCGACGCCATCGAGGCCGCCGCCAACGCCGCGCGCGGGGAGATCGCCTACGGCCGCCTGCGCTTCCTCGCGCAGGTGCGAGCGACCTACCTCGTGTGCGAGGCCGAGGAGGGCATCTACGTCATCGACCAGCACGCGGCCGCCGAGCGCCTCAACTTCGCCCGCCTGCGCGCGCAGCACGACGCGCGCAAGGTGGCGCGACAGCAGCTGCTCGTGCCCGAGGTGGCCGAGGTGAGCAGCGCCGAGTCCGAGCTCGTCGACGAGACGCGCGACGAGATGCTGGCCCTCGGCCTGGACGCGCGCGCGCTCGGCGACGGGCGCGTCGCGGTGCACGCGGTGCCGGCGCTCCTCGCCAAGGCCTCGCCGCTCCAGCTGCTGCGCGACCTCCTCGACGAGCTCGCGCGGAGCGGCGGTCGCAAGTTCGGCGACGCGGTCGACCTGGTGCTCGCCACGATGGCCTGCCACGGCTCGGTGCGCGCGGGCGACGCGATGCACCCCGACGAGTGCCGCGCGCTCCTCTCGGCGCTCGACGAGGTGAGCTTCGCCGGGTACTGCCCGCACGGGCGGCCCATCGTCACGATGTTGTCCTACCAGGACCTCGAGAAGCGCGTCGGTCGTCGCTAGGCCGCGTGGATGGCGCGCACCAGCGCCCGCGCACCGTCGATGACGCGGGGGCCGGGTCGCAACACCGACTCCTCGGTCAGGCGACGCACGCGCCCCTCGGCGACCGCGCGCACGACCGTGAACGTGGTCGGGACGGGGATCGCGCCGCCGCCCATCTCGGCGTCGAGGACGAGGTCCGGGTCGAAGGCGACGATCTGCTCGAGGCTCAGCGTGGGGTAGGCCGCGCCGCTCGCGACCACGTTGGTGGCGTGCGCGAGCGCGAGCATCTCGTCCGGGAAACTCCCGGGACCGGCGGCCGTGATCGGCTTCTTCGAGAACAGGAGCAAGACCCGCTTCTTCGGCCGACCGGCGAGATCGTGGACGAGGGTCGCGCGCTCGTTGCGCAGGCGCTCGACGAGCGTCGTGGCCTCGGCCGCGTGGCCCGTGCGCGCGCCGATCCCCTCGATCATGCGGAAGATGTCGTCGATGCGCTCGGTCTCGGGGAACCAGGTGGCGATGCCGCGCTCCTCGAGCGTGCGCGAGAAGCCGGGCCCCGCCGGTCCCCGCGCGCCCACCACGAGGTCGGGTTCGAGCGCCAGCACCGCCTCGAGGCTCGGGTCCACGAAGCCGCCGACCACCGGCAATGACAGAGCCTCCTTCGGGTGGTCGCAGAACTTCGAGCGACCGACGACGAGGGCACCCGCGCCGACCGCGAACAGCGCCTCCGTGGTCGAGGCCGAGATCGACACCACCCGCCGCGCGAGGCCCGCCCGCGGTGCGCGCCGGCAAGCCGACAGCGCGACGAGCGAGGCGAGGAAGCCGCGGCGGGCGATCACGTCGGCGCGCTCACTTGGGCTTCACGTCCTTGGGTGGCGCGACCGGCTTCGCCACCGTCGGCTTGGTCGAGGCAGCGGGCTTGGCGCCCGTTCCGGGCTTGAACGAGGCGGGTGGGGTCACCCGGATCACGCTGAGGAAGCCGTCGTCGACGAGGCGCGTGTTGGCGGTGAAGGCCTCGAACTTCTTCGGCTCGACCACGCCGGTGGGCAAGGAGAACGTGAAGTCCTCGGTGAGGGTCGTGCCGTCGACCTTCACCTTGCGGGTGGCCTTCAGCGACGAGGTCTCGTCGGTGACGTCGACCGCGGGCAGCGGCGTGGCGATCGCGGTGCCGGCGGGCAGCCGGATCACGCGGTGGATCGTGTAGTCGATCGCGTCGCGGATGGAGAGCGCGGTGGTGCGCTTGGCCTGCGCGGCGTAGGTCTGACCGAGGGTCATCGAGCGACCCGCGCCGTGCACCGGCGAAGTCCCTCCGATCGCGAAGCGATTCCCGTCCGGCACGAGCAGCCCCGGGATCTCGATCTTGGCGGTGATCATCACCTGCCAGGTCTCGGCGCTCGCCTTGACCTCGGTGACATCGGCGCCCGGAACCCAGCCGTGCACGTAGGCACGGAGCGCGTCGTCGATCTCGTCGCCCGCCACCTCCTCGAGGATCGCGGCGACGTCCTGCGCGTCGCGGCTCTTCAGGAGCAGCGCGAACGTGCCCTTGGCGTTGCCCGCATCGTCGACGCCGAGGTCGATGGTGGCGACGTCGGGGTCGAGGACGGCGTTCGGCGGCACGGGCAGGATGTTGCCCTGGGTGTCGATGGCCACGCGACCGCGCAGCTCGGGCGACGTGCGTCCGGGGGGCGGCGGGTTGCCGTCGACGTCGGGGTCGAGCCAGACCGGCTCGAGCGGACCGCCCGGGGTCTTGCTCACCCAGGCGATGATCATGGCGTGCGAGAAGCGCCACGTGCGCGCGACCATCTTGGGTTCGGCCGAGTACGGCGAGAGCTCCGACCAGACGATCTGGTTCTTGACGCCGAGCTGCTCGAGCGCGCGGCGCATGAGCGCGACCCGGGAGCCCTGGGCGTCGAGCAGCACCGTGCGCGCGTCGTAGCTCTGGTAGCCGGCGACCCCGCCGACGCCCGTGGACAGGTACCCGACGCGCGGGATGGCGCGCTTGGTGGCCTTCGCGAGGCGGGCCAGGAGCTCCAGCGTCGGCGCGCGATCCTTGCCGGCCGCGGTCTCGACCCAGGCGCTGGTCTCGGGCCAGCGCTCGTCGTCGGCCATGATCCAGTCGCGCGCGTCGCGGGCGATGCGGCCCCAGCTCCACGTGCCCATGCGCACCGAGACGGCGCCGTCCATCGGGGCCTGGCCCTTCTCGGACCGGCGGACGTCGTGGTCCTTCATGCTCCAGGTCTGCACGACCTTGCCCCCCGCCTCGGTGACGGAGGGCTTGCCGAGCTCGGTGTGCGACCACACCTCGGCGCTGGCCGCCTTGGGCATCGCCAGCGTGATGGTGGCGTCCATGACGGCGGTGCGCGCCGGCAGGAGGTCGGGCGTGTCGAGGTCGAGCGCTCCGTCGGGCCGCGCGAGGAACCAGCCCTCGCTCACGAGCTCGACGTAGTCGCCCGGCTCGATCTGCGAGAGCTCCGCGCCGGCCTGCGCGGCCGCGATGCGGTCGGGCTCGACGATGGTGCCGTCGGCCTTGTGGATGCGGTGGAGCGTGCGCCCGAGCCAGCCCGCGCCGGCCGAGGTGGCGCCGACGCGAGCCACCGCGTTGGAGTCGACGTCCTGGGTGCCGCCGAGGCGCCGCAGATCGTAGACGACCGCGTGGACGAACCCGTCGGCCTCGACCTCGTAGCTCTCCTCGCGCGCGAGGATCAGCGTACCGGCGTCGGGGCGCGCGGGCTTCTTGCGGTCGGCCTCGATGGCCGCCTTGGTCTTGGCGCCGAACGCCGAGGCCGGCGAGGCCGGGGCGCTCGCGTCGCCGATCGCGCGGCGCGCGTTGATGGTGTCGAGGAGGGCGCGCGGGTCGCCCTCGTTCTTGCGGATCTCCCCGCGCAGCCACGTGAGGCCGGCGGCCCCGGCCGGCGTCAGCGCGAAGGCGGTGCGCATCGAGCGCTCGCCGGGCTCGGCCGCGTCGTAGACGGCCTTGGCCGCGCCGAGGTCGCCCATCTTCACGAGGAGCGAGGCCTCGTACTCGGTGCCGAGCTTGGGCTGGTGCTTGAGCACGCGCAGGCGCTTCACCTCGGCGAGCGAGCCGGCGTAGTCGCCCATGGCCGTCCTGGCGCTCGCGCAGTCGAAGCGCGAGACGTCGATGCGCGCCGGGTCGCACTCGATCTTCAGGATCTGGTCGTCGGCCTCGCGCGCGAGCACGCGCGACAGCCGGTAGCCAGCCCACGTGCCGGCGAGCTTGGGCTTCACGCGCGCGTAAGAGTCCTCGCCGACGCCGTAGATGCCGTCGCCGACCATCGCGAGGTAGGCGTCGATCAGCGGATCGGCCGCCGCGCCGGCCTTGTCGCGAGCGGTCCGGGCCTCGGCGATGGCGTCCACGTGGCCCGCGCCGCCACGCCGCAGGGCCGCGACGATCTCGGCGTGGGCGATGATCGACTCCCAGTTGGCCGGCCAGGCGGCGAGCACCGCCTCGTAGGCCGCGCGCATGCGCTCGAGGCGTTTGTGCGAGGGCAGATCACGCGCGAAGTTGAGCGCGCGACCGTAGGCGAGCGACGTGGCCGGGCCGGTCTTGCCGCCGCCCGCGGTGACGGCGGTGCCGAGGGTGACCTCGGCGACCCGCACGTCGCCGAGCGCGAGGCGACCGAGCGCCCACGCGGTCGCGCCGGCGGCATCGCTCGGCGCAGGCGTGGCGTCGGGCTTCACGGCGCCGATGCCGGTCTTCGGCGCGGCGCCCGGCGCGGGCGCCCTGGTGGGCAGCGGGTGCCCCTCGGCGTCGAACACCGTCACGAGGATCGAGTCCGACGACGACCACGCGCCGACCTTGGCGACGAGGCGCACGGTGCCGGGCGCGGTGACCTCGATGGTGCCGTAGCGCTGCGTGCGCGCGGCGATCTCGCCGTACGGCACCGAGAGGACGCGCTTGCCGCCGGTGAATAGGTGCAGCGGCATCGCGGTCTCGACGCCGACCTGGATGGTCTGCGCGGAGGGCACCTCGACGTCGACCATCACCCAGCGGAGCCCGGCGACGCGGTAGGGGCCGACGAGGTCGAGGTTGCAGCCGTGGCCGCTCGTCTTCTGCGCCCGCTTCGGGAGGCCGAGCGCGTGGGTGGGCGGATACTCGGCCTGGAACGTGCCCGCGTCCTCGGGGTGGGCGTCGGAGAGCGGCCCGAGGGTCGAGTACGCGATGGGGCCGACGATGGTGGCCTCGGTGGCGCAGCCGCTCTCGGCGATGGCCTTGCCGTACCCGTTGGCGTCGCCCTTGATGGCGGCGAGGCTCGCGCGCCACTGGCCGGCGTTCTTGTGCACCGCCGCGTCGAGCGGGTACTCGGCGCCGAGGAGCTCGTCGAGGAGCTTCGCGAACTTCTCCTGGCCGCCAGGGAGGCGGTCGGCGAGGCCGGGATTGGAGAGCGACTCGAGGCCGAGCACCTCGCGGCCTCCCAGGGCGGCCATCGCGGCCATCGCGGCCTCGCGCGCGAGCGGGGTGCCCGGCACCGCCGCGGCCTTGCGCAGCACGCCCGACCAGGCCTCGAAGGCGTCGGCGGCGGGGCGCGTGGCCTCGATCTGGACCGCCTCGCCGACGTCCTTGGCGAGCACGTTGGGGTCGCCCTTCGGCACGACGACGGGACCGCTCGGGCAACCGAGCAGCGCGACGGGCAGCAGCGCGACGAGGAGGTGGGCGCGCATCACGAACCCCCCTTCACGAAGCGAATCTCGCGGTGCAGCAACAGATCGACCTTGGTCAGGAAGGCGCGCCATTTCTGGTACTCGTCGACTTTGATGAAGGATTGATCGAGCACGACGGTGCGCTGGAGGATCACCGCGCCCTTCGGGCCCTTCTTGAGGGTGAGGGTGGCCTTGCCGAACGCGCCGCCGTCGACCACGTCGCCGGGCGGGAGCTCGCCCGCGGTCCAGCCGGGCGGTGGGACGAGCGTGATCTCGTACGACTGCTTGGAGGGTGCCATCTGGTGGGGGAGCACCACCGGGGTCTTGCGCTCGATGAGCGGCGCGAGGCTCTGCTTGAGCGAACCGCTGCCCGCCGCGACGACGAGGTCGGTACCCTCGCGCCGGGCGAGCGCCGAGCTCTTGGCGGAGAGCTCGAGCTTCGCGCGACCGAGGGGCAGCTCGCCGTCGAACTTCACCGTCGGGAGCACCTCGATCTGCGGGAGCGACGCGACCGCGTGGTTCTTCTCGAGCCAGGTCGCGGCGGAGGCGGCCTGCTTGAGCGAGCTCCGCAGCCAGAACGCACTGTCGCCGCCGTGGGTCTCCTTGATGCCGATCTGGGCGCTGCCGTCCGGGCCGAGCGTGAAGGTCCACGCGCCGTCGACGCCGTGGTCGTCGGGCAGGCCGGCGGGCAGGATGACGACCGGCGTGGTGCCACCCGGCACGATGCGGATGGCGACCGCGCGCGCGTCCATGGCGGGCAGGGGGCCGATGCGCGACTCGGGGCTCGTCGCGTCGAGGTAGCGCTCGAGGGTCTTGCCGTCCTTCGGGAGGAACGCGATGCCGTGGTCGAACAGCGGCGCGACGGCGCCCTTGGCGGTGATGACGCTCGGCATGCCCGTGTAGCGGGTCTGCACGAGCACCTCCTGCGCCTCGTTGATGCCCACCGCCTTGAGCATGGTGATGAGGAGCATCGCCTTGTCGTCGCAGTCGCCCTGCATGCGGTCGAGGACGTTCTGCGGGCGGTTCGGGAGCCACTGCTCGGCGGAGACGTAGTTCACGTATTTCACCTGGTCGGCGATCCAGTTGAAGATCATCGTGATCTTCTCCTCCTTGGACTTGGCCTTCTTGGTGATCTCCTCGGCCTTGCGCTTGACCCGCGGGTCGACGCTGGCGAACGACTCGATGCCGGCCTTGTACCAGGTGACGAAGTCGTCCCAGGTCTGGAACTGCGACCCGATGAGGGTGGGGAAGAGCTCGGTGCCGCGCGGCTGCAGCGGCTCCTCCGGGTAGGTTATCGGGTTCTTCCAGACGTAGCGCTCGACCTTGCGCCCGAGCTTGTCGGTGCTGACGTCGTGCACGTCGGAGAGCGGCGTGTTGACGACGGCGGTGTAGAGCGGGTGCTTCTTGGGCGCGCGGACGATGATCTCGTTCCACAGCACCGGGTGGGTGGACGGGCCGCCCGCGTAATCGAAGAAGTAGAACGGCGGCGCCGCGCGGTCGCCGATGGGCAGCTCGGTGTAGCCGCGCGTGGCGACCTCGACGACGTCGCCGGGCTTCAGATCGGTCCAGCGGATGCCGATGTTGTTGCCCTCGTCGATCTGCTGGGGCACGGCGACGGTGCCGTCCGGGTGGTGCACGCGCGCGCGCACGACCTCGACGATGTCACCCTCGGCGGGCACGTGCGGCTCGTCGAGATCGCTCGAATCCTTGGGGGCTTTGACGATCTCACGCGTGTAGTGGATCAGCTGGGCGACGCGGCCCGCGTCGTCGACGGTGACCACGCGCAGCCAGTCGAGCTCGCGGTCGTAGACGTCGAGCGGCGGCTGCGAGCCGTCGGGGTTGGGCTTGGGCGCGCCCTTGCGGCGGGCGAGGAACGTGGCCGGCTCCGGCATGAACTGCTCGTCGTCCGGGTGGTTCGGGCCGAAGGCGAGGTTCTCCTCGGCGCGCAGGAACGGGTTGCCCGGGTCGAGGTCGCGCGCGCGGGCGAGGGCCTGCTTGGCGAGCTCCTTCTCCTTCGGGTCGGTCGAGGCCGCGAGGGCCTGGGTGAGCGACTCCCAGGTGGCCTTGTGATTCGGCGCCCACGCGGTGGACAGCAGGAGCATGCGCTTGTGCTCCTCGACGAGGCCGACGCTCTTGAGCAGGTTCGCCGCGCCGTCGAGGTCGTTCGTGCCGGAGAACAGGCGGAACGTGGACTTGACCGCGGCCTTCACCTCGGCCGAACCCAGCGTCCGGCGGCTCGAGGCGAAGGCGATCGGCGACTCGTTCGGCCACACGTCGAGCGCTTGCTTGCGCGCGAGGCCGCTGGACGGCACGCGGTTGAAGCCGGCGATCGCGCGGAGCACGTAGGTCGGCGTGTCCTTGCCGAGCTGGTCCCAGATGCCCTTCCACTGCTGGAAGGCGGGCTCCTCCTGGCCGAGCGCCTGCGCGAGGCGCGCGCGCAGGATGCGGGCGTCGAGGTCGGTGGCCTTCTGGAGCTCGGAGCCGGCCATCGAGGCCGCGGCCCAGTCGACGTAGCCCGCCGAGAGCCGCGCGGTGAACAGCGTGCGGCGCGCGTCCTTGCCGACCGCCTCGTACGCGGCGGGCTCCGCCTCGGCGCCCTTGATGGCGAGGCCGAGCCAGCCGGTGAGGTTCGCGCGCGAGGGCGAGAGCACCGCGGCCCACGAGAGGATGTCGGGGCGCGGGTTGTGCGTGACGACGAGGTCGAGCAGGCCCTGGGTCTTCGGGCTCCGCGTGTCCTCGGCGCCCCCGAGCTTGCGCGCCATCGCCGCCGCGAGGGCCTCGTCGACGAGCCGCTCCTCGAGGGCGTTGGGCGCCTTGTCGGGCGTGGGCTCGGAGACCTTGTCGGTCACGACCGCGAGGGCCTTCGCGAGGGGCGAGGGGACCACCGCGACCGCCTTGGGCGCGGCGCCGTTGCCCGGCAGCGAGGCCAGATCGTCGGTGACCTTGCCGATCGGGTTGCCCTCCTCGTCGGTCACCCGCGCGAGGAAGCGGCCGTCGTCCGCGTTCGGCCCCGCGCAGATCTTGAGCGCGAAGAGGTGCGTGCCCTTCTGCGCGTCGACGCGCACCGACAGGCGCGTGCCGTCGGAGCCGGGGTGCTGCTCGTCGTCCTTGGCGACCGAGAAGCCGTCCCACAGCACACGCACCGCGCCCGCCGACGCGACGTGTAGGACCACCTTGGCGTCGACGTCGAGGGTGACGGCGGACGCGACGTAGGTGCACGCCTCCTTGCGTGGATAGACCAGCAGCTCGAGCGGCACGCCGCGCGCCGAGATCACGTCGGACGGCACCGCGCGGAACGCGACGTCGTACGCGCCGTCGTCCCACCGCGCGTCGGCCTGCTTCCAGAGCGCGAGCGAGACGCTGGTGGGCTTCGGCAGCTCGGGCTTGGCCTTCCCGTCCTTCTTGGGCTCGGGCTTCTTCGGCTCGGGCTTCTTGTCCTTCTTCGCGTCGCCCTTCTCCTCGAGGAACGACGACGGCGCGGGGACCTCGGGGCCCTCGGCGCGGTCGAGGCCGGTGCCGCCGGTGTCCTTGAACGGACCGACGACGCGCCACGCGGGCACGAGCCCGAGCTTGGCCTCCTCGACCTTGGCGCTCGGCAGCCCGACGTCGGGCGCGATGCCGCGCGCGAGCAGCCACGCCTCGCGACCGAGGTCGCGCGACTCCTTGGTCTTGCCCGCGAGGAGCGCCTTGCTGATCCGCTCGAGGGCGGCGCGCGCGGCGCCGGCCTTCGCCGAGTCGGCGAGCGCGGGGATCGCGAGGATGGGACCGATGGCCATCGCCTGCCCCGCGAGGCCCTCCTTGGTCGCGCGCCGCTCGAGGGTCGCGATGGTGTCGTCGGCGGTGGCGCCGACCCACTGGTCCTCGGGCTTCGGTGCGGGGCCGGGCTTGCCGAGGATCTTCTTCTCCTTCTCGGGCTTCTCCGGCAGCGCAGGCGCGGCGGCCTTGGGGCCGGGCTTGGCCGAGGCGGCGGGCGCGGGCTCCTTCTTCGGTTGGGCGCCGACGTCGGAGGCGACCACCAGGCCGAGCGCGGGGCCGAAGACGAGGGCGATCGGGAGGAGCGGGGTCCGGCTCTTCATCGCCGCGTGCGTAACCCGGAACCGCACGCGCGTCCCCGCGAAAAGCTCCCTCGGCCGTGCGGAATAGCCGGGCCGCGCGGGCCGTTGGGCGCCCCATGCGCCCCCGGATCGTCGTGCTCTTCGTCGCCGGTGGCCTCGCCGCCACCGCCGGTCTCGCGTGCAGTCGCCCCGGGCCTCGCGCCGCGAGCGCGGACGCGGGGCCGAGCGTCGTCGCCCACGAGCGTCGGATGCCGAGCGACGTCCCGGGCGTCGACATCGTCGTCACCACGCAGGCTGCGAGTGGGCCCTACGTGGCGCACACCGAGAGCGGCGTTCCGCTCACGCATCCGTACGCGATCGAGCGCGACGCGCACAAAGGCCTCGTGCACCTGCACTGCGTCGACGGCGCAGGCGCCGACCAGCGGGTGCACGCCTGGAGCGCGAAGCCGGGCTCGTTCGAGAAGGTGATCTCGATGCGGTACGACATGGACGTGCTCGATCGCTGGGACGTGCTCGTCTCGGACACGCGCCTCCGGTTCGTGCACACCACGGTCGCCAACGCCGGCGTCTTCGTCACCAGCGACGTCTACGAGCTGCCGCGCCTCGGCAGTCCCATCACCTACAAGCGTGCCCTCGGAGCTCTGCCGGAGGCGTGCGCGCCCGATCCCCTCGTCCTCGCCGAGGCCGTCCACAGCCTCTAGCGCAGGAAATTCCGCCGAAACCCTCCTCCGTGCACGGGGCGCGAAAAATAATTCGCAGGCCCCTTGCGCATCTCGCCGCCGAGCGCTAACTGGTCATACCACTTGACTGGTCATACCAGTTCCAGGCGGAAGATCAGGAGGCAGCGGTGGCACCCAAGGACGGCGGAAAGCGGAAAGCGGCCGAAGAAGCGACGGATAGTCTCCGCTCGGCGATCCTGCGGGGAGAATACCGCGCTGGCTCGGACTTGCCAGGAGAACGTGAGCTGTCGGCCAGCCTCGGGGTGAGTCGCCTCACGCTGCGGTCGGCGCTGGCCCGCCTCGAGTCCGAGGGGCTCGTGCGCCCCATCCACGGCTCGGGCAACCGCGTGCTCGACCTGCACGAGCACGGCACCATCGACCTCATCGGCCACCTCGTGGCCCACGCCGACGAGCTCAGCGAGTCCACGCCCATGCTCGCGCAGCTCCTCGAGGTGCGGCGGTTCGCGGCGGTCGAGGCCATCGGCGTCGCGACCGAGCGCGCCACCGACGAGGACATCCTCGCGCTCAAGGCGAACATCGAGCTCCAGGCCTCGCTCATCGACAAGCCCGAGGAGTACATCCGGGCCGACCTGCGGTTCGCGCGCCTGCTCACGCGCGCCACCCACAACACGGCCTTCATCCTCCTCTCCAACAGCATCGTGCGGATCATCGAGTCCGCGCCGGGCATCACGGTCAGCTTCTTCCTCGACCCCAAGGGGACGCTGGTCATCTACCGCAAGTTCGTCCAGCTCATCGAGGCGCGTGACCCGCACTACTCGCGCGCGCTCGCCAACCGGCTCATCGCCAAGTTCGACCGCGGTCTCGTCGATCGCCTCATCCGGATCAAGAGGGCCTTCGAAGAGGCCAAGGAGCCCTGACATGGCCGCCCACATGACCAACGCCGAGCGCCGCATCGGCGTCGCCATCCTCGAGGGGTTCGCGCCGCCGAGCGCGGATCCGAAGGCCATCGTCCCGCTCGAGGGCGAGGTCGACTTCGGCGAGACGCTCGACCTCATGGTCGACGGCGGCAACCCCCGCGCGCGCCTCGGCACGCGCCTCGCCATCCTCGTCGTGAACCTCGCGCCGCTCTACCTGCTCATGTACCCGCGCACGATGGCGAGCCTGCCGCGCGACAAGCGCGCCAAGGTCCTCGACCGCATGCTCGCGTCGGACGTGTTCATCGTCCGCGAGCTCGCGCTGCTCCTGAAGCTCACGGCCAGCTTCGCGCTGCTCGGCGTCGCGAGCGTGGTCGAGCGGAGCCACTACTACCAGGGCCGCCCGGCCTCGTTGCCCCTCGGCCGGCACCTGCCGCCCGACCACGATCATCCGGTCACGCCCGCGCCCCGCAAGCTCGCGGTCCTCCAGGAGGTGCGCTGATGTTGCTCGAAGACGACGCGGACTGGGTCATCGTCGGCACAGGAGCTGGGGGCGCCACCGCGGCGCGCGTGCTCTCCGAGACCGGCTCGGTGATCATGCTCGAGGAGGGCCCGCTCCTCGACACCAAGAACCGCCCGCGCGCGATGGTCCACGCCATGCGCCAGGCCTTCCGCGACATGGGCACCAACACCACGCTCGGCGCCCACCCGCTACCGATCCTGCAGGGCCGCTGCGTCGGCGGCAGCACGGCGATCAACTCGGGGATCATCTGGCGGCTGCCCGACGACGTGCGGGTCGACTGGACCCAGCGCTTCGGCCTCGGCGACCTCGTCGAGGAGCGCGCCCTCGACCGCATCTTCGACCAGATCGAGCGCGAGATCGACGTGCAGCCGACCAGCGACGAGGTGCTCGGCAGGAACGGCACCCTCATGAAGGACGCCGCCAAGAAGCTCGGCTTGCCCGGCAAGGCCATCGCCCGCAACGCCGGCGCGTGCAAGGGCCGCGGCGAGTGCCTGCAGGGGTGTCCCGGCGAGGCGCGCCAGAGCATGGACGTCTCCTACGTGCCGCGCGCGATCAAGGCCGGCGCACGCCTGCACCCGCTCGCCCGCGCGCAGAAGATCGTGATGGAGGGCCGCCGCGCGGTCGCCGTCGAGGGCGACCTGCTCGACGACCACCGCAAGAAGATCGGCACCTTCCGCGTGCGCGCCAAGAAGGGCGTCATCGTCGCGGCGAGCGTCATCTACACGCCGGTGCTCCTGCGCCGCAGCGGCCTCGGCGGCCTGGTCGGCGATCGCCTGCAGCTGCACCCGGGCTCCGCGGTCGTCGGCCGCTTCGACGAGCCCGTGGGCATGGGCTTCGGCGCGACGCAGGGGTACGAGATCCCGCAGCGCGAGCGCGGGTACAAGATCGAGTCGCTGAGCCTCCCCCCCGAGATGCTGGCGGCTCGCTTGCCGGGCGCCGGCGCCGACTGGCAGCGTCGCCTCGGCGAGCTCGACCACTACGCCCAGTGGGCGGTGCAGGTGCGCATGCGCGCGCACGGCACGGTGCGCCCCGCCGGCAGCAACGGCGAGGCGGCCATCCACTTCACGCCGCTCCGCGAGGACATCCGCAAGATCAAGGAGGGGCTCGTCACCATCTGCAAGCTCTTCTTCGCCGCTGGGGCCACCGAGGTGCTGCCCGGCATCGGGCGGCTGCCGGTGGTGCTCCGCGACGTCTCCGAGGTCGACCTCGTCGAGCGCGCCGACATCGAGCAGAAGGACCTGCACATGATGGCCTCGCACCTCTTCGGTACGGCCGTGGCCGG
>JAEUKC010000298.1:0-12216 GCA_016794445.1 Myxococcales bacterium | reverse complement strand
ATCGCGAGGAATGTGCGGCTGCCGCCACTGCGGCCGAAGGCGCAACCGCCGTCGTCCGACGATGGGGGAGCGGTCGTGCAGAGCCGCGAGGCGAGGTCGCAGACGTAACCGCTCGCGCAGTCGTTGCTCGTCGCGCAGCCGTTCTTGCAACCGCCGAGCACGGTGTCGCACGTGTACGGCGCGCAATCGAAGGTCGCGGTCGGCGCGCTGCACGCGCCGCCCTTCGCCGAGCAGACCCCGATGCCGCGCACCTTCGAGCCGTCGAGGCAGACGCTCGGCGCACACTGGGTGCCGGTCTGGGCGTCGACGCACCGTCCGGCGCCATCGCAGGTCTTCAGGCAGATCGTCCCCGACGTGCAAGCGCCCTTGGGATCGGTGCCGAAGGGGATGGTGGTGCAGACCCCGGGTGCGGTCGGGACCCGGCACGACTCGCACACGCCGTCGCACGCGCGGTCGCAGCAGACGCCCTCGACGCACCGCTTGCCCCCGCACTCCGCGTCGGTCGTGCAGCTCGTCACGCCGGCGCCGACCACGGGCTTGCCGGCGGCGTCGGGCGGCGTCCCGCCGGCGTCGGTCGCGCCGCCCTCCGACGACGCGTCCGCGCCGGCGTCGAGCGCCTCGAACTTCGCGGCGATCGCGAGCGGCTTCAGCTCCACCGTGACGCTCGCCGTGCTCGCGGTCGCCGATCCCGCGCCGAAATCTCCCGACCAGCCGAGGAAGGTCGCGGGAGCGACCGGGGTCGCGGTCAACACCACGGGGGTGCCGGGCTTGAAGGCGTCGCTGCACACCGCGCCGCACGCGAGCACGCCGGGGGCGCCGCTCACGCTGCCGCTGCCCGTCACGGTGACCGTCACGCTCGTCGCGAGCTCGTACGCGCCGGCGTCGCACGTCGTCGGCTGGGGACGGCGGACGCCGCGCTGATCGGTCGTGACCACGCACTTCGCGGCACCGTACGCCGGGTCGACCTTGTTGATGGCGTGGGTCGGCGTCGGGCCGCCGTTGTCGGCCAGCGCCGCGGGGGCTGGGGCCGGCGTCGGGTTGACCTTGTCGCCGACCCCGAAGGCGCAGCTACCGGTGCCCTGGACGACGTTGCCGGCGAGCGACGCGAACGCGCCCCCGCCGATCCGCTGACACGGCGAGCCACTCGTCGCGACGACCAACGAGTTCGAGACCCGCAGCGTGCCGCCCGTGTAGACCTCGAGCGCCCCGCCCGTCGTGCTCGCGTTCCCGACCACTGTGGTCGAGTCGACGGTCGCAGTGCCGCCGTACACGAACACGGCAGCGCCTGCGCCGGCGCCTGCCTCACCGCCCGCGCCGCTCGTACCGCCGTTCGCGAGGTTGCCGCTCAGGGTGGTGTTCGTGATGCGAGCATTGCCGGCCATCACGAAGATCGCGCCGCCGAGGCCTGCGCCGCCACCGCCCACCGCGGGCGTGCCGCCCGAGAACTTCGCGCCACCGCCGCCGTAAGGGGCGGTCGCCGCGGGCGTGGCGGTGCCGTGCGCGCCCGAGCCGCCGCCGAAGCCACCCGCGGTCCCGCCGGAGCTGCCGGCGCCCGCGCCTCCGCCGAAGCCACCCTTGCCGCCGCTCGAGACGTTGCTGCCACCGCCCCCTGCGCCGCCACCGCCGAAGCCGCCGTCTCCGCCGACGGAGCCGCCACCACCGCCGCCACCGAAGCCTCCACCGCCGCCGTTCGCGGCCGCGTCGGTGCCCTTCGCGAGGCTCGAGCTCCCGCCGCCGCCCCCGGGAAAGCCCTTGGTGCCCGCCCACGCCGTCGACGAGCTACCGGCGCCCGGCGTGCCTCCGCCATCGCCCGGGGCTCCGCCGCTCGCATCCGTGTACACGCCTCCGCCGCCGCCGCCGGTCGCGGAGCTCGCGCCGGTGGATCCACCGCCGCCGTTGCCGTGGAAGCCACCGCCGCCGCCGAGCGCGCCGACACCGCCGTTGCCGCCCATGCCGCCGCCACCGCCGCCGCCGAACCCACCCACGTCGCCGCCCTTGCCGCCCATCCCGCCGCCGCCGCCGCCCGGGAAGTACGAGCCCCCGGTGAACGCCGTGGCCTTGCCGCCGTCGCCGCCGCGCGCAGCGTTCCCGGAGAGCGTCACCGAGACCAAGGTGAGGTCGCCCTCCGCGAAGATGGCGCCGCCGAAGCCGCCGCCGCCGCCGCCGCCCATGATGCCGGCTCCACCGTCGCCACCGCGCGCGAGGCCGTTGCTGATCTGCAGGTCACGCAGGGTGAGCGCGCCCGCCCGCAACCCGGCTTGCACGTTGCTCGCGACGGCCGTCGGACCCACGACGGTGAACAGCCGGAACGGCTTGGTGCCCGTGCGGGTGATGGTCGAACCGGCCCCGACGATGGTGATGTCGTTGGTGATCGCGGGCAGCGCGGTCGGGCCGTACCAGTTGCCGGGGACGTGGCTGGCGTCCCCCGGGTCCGCGTCGGCGAAGGCATAGGTGCACTTGCTCGCGAGGGTGATGACCACCGGCTTCGGGTCGTCTCCCGCGGCGCGCAGCGCGGCGCGCAGAGCTGCACCGTTGACCGTCGGGTCGCCGGCGCACGTCGTGGTGAGGTCGTACGGCCCGCCCGCGTGCGCGCTCCGGATGGCGATCCCAGGGTGCACGAGCACACCGCCGAGCGCGGCGGCGAAGAAGGCCGTGCGCGACAGCACGCCGCGGTCTGTGCGTCGGATCATGACGAGGTCTCCTCCACGAACGAGCGAGTGTAGCTCCGATCCGGAGGACGCGGCGGACACGAAGTCACGGTCGCGCCCGGCGGCCTTGTTCGACGACAGGCTGAGAGGTCAACCGGGCGCTGGCGTCTGCGACGCGCGCAGGGTCAGAAGGCGAGGCGTCACGTCGGCGTCTCCGTCGTTACGAGCACGGAACCAGTCGGCGATCCCCGCCATCTGCGGCTCGAAGTCGCCGGGCACCGAGACGTTCAGGACGCCGGCCCGCGCGGCGGTGCGGTTCTCGAAGTCGTGGGTGACCCCGCCGGGCACGAGGACGAAAGCGCCCTTCTCCGCGTCGAGCCAGCGGTCACCGACGAGGAAGCTGATGGTGCCCTCGAGCACGTAGAACACGTCGTCCTCCTCGTGGACGTGCGCCCCCGGTCCTCGGGTGTTCGGGTCGAGCCACCACTCCGAGATGGAGTAGCGCTCACGCGTCTCCGCACCGTCGGCCTTGAACACGCTCGCCACGCGTCCCATCGGATAGGCCCGCCCGCCGCCGGGCGGGAGGTGGATCGGCGTCCTCGGCTTCGACATGGGTCCTCCCGGATCTGGTTAACTCGTTGGTTAACTAGTTCGCCGACCGGTCGTCAAGACGTTCCGTCTCGATCTCACGGGGTGCCTGCCTGGACGCGCGCGGCGTTGGTATCCTCGCGCGAGGGAGTCACACCATGTTCGTCGATCGCACGCGGTTCTTGACGCTGGTGACCACCATTGCCGCGGGAGCGTGTTCGCCGTCGCCCGGGCCGCAACCGAAGGGCCCCGAAGCTTCGCCGTCGAGTGCCCCTTCGGGCCCGCCGTCCGGCGCGCCGGCCAGCGCACCGAGCGCCTCCACGACCGCCGAGGCACCGCCCACCGAGGCGCCGCCGACGAGCGGAGGCACGGCGAGCGAGGTCGACAAGCTCGTCGAGTGCGGTGATCACGCCTTCGGCCCGTGTGGCGAGGGCAACCCGCTCGACAGCCACTGTCGGAACGCCGCGAGCGGGCTCGGCGGGATGCAGCTCACCGTCTACTTCACCTGCGCCAAGACCAAGCTGCCCGCCGCGACCAAGCTCGCGACCACCTGCGAGGACGCAGGGCGCAAGTGCGGCAAGGCGCGGCTCGCGTGCGAGGCGCTCGACGCGAAGGCGAGCGCTTGCCAGAAGAAGGTCGACGCCGACTGCGCCGCCTCGGCGGCCGTCGTCGCCGAGCAGGAGTGCTGGAAGAAGTGCATCGAGACCGGGCCGAAGCCGGCCACGCTGCAGTCGCTGCAGGCGTGCACCAAGAAGTGCGGCGAGCCCGAGACGGCCCAGAAGAACTGCGTGGATGCGCGGCGGGCCAAGGACTGCAAGCCGGTGAAGGACAAGGCCGACGCCTGCCACACCGGCGCATCCGCGGACTGCAACCTCGCGTCGTGCTCGAAGGAGCTGATGAAGGCCTGCCTCGCCGCGTACAAGGTGTTCGACCAGTGCGCGATCAAGGGCAAGGGGTAGCGCCGACGCGCGCCGGGATGCTGGTGGCGGTGTCTCGTCAGGCTGGCGCCTCGTCGGGCGAGAGGAGCCCGTGCCGCCGCCACCCCACGCGGGCGAGCCAGGTGTGGGCCACCTGGACCGGCGCCCCCTCGAGCGGTGCCCCAGGCCGGTCCCGGAACCCGTCGCAGAAGGGCGCGGACGAGCACGGGTCGAGCCGCGTGGGAACGCGGATCTGGTGCTTCTTGAAGTTGAAGAGCACGTAGGCGAGCGCGAACCGGACCTCGCGCGGCGTGCGCAGCGCCCGGGTGTGGTAGCGGTCGTCGAGGACGCGGCCCCGGCGGCCGCAGGCGCGGTTGACCGCGCGGGCGACACGGATGCCTAGCGAGCGCGCGCCCCTGCACAGGGCCGCCGAATCGCTCGCCTCGACCAGGAGGTGCACGTGGTTGTCCTGCACCGAGAAGTGCAGCACGCGAAAGCGCGCGCCTTGCGACGACCGCAGCGCGGCGACGACCGCCGGGAAGACTTCGAGCGACCGCAGTGAAGGGATCCCGGACATGCAGCGGAGGGTGAGGTGGACCGGCGCCCAGCCCACGTGAGAAGGCCGGCGGCGGTGGGGGACGAGCGGCCGCGACGCCACGCGCTTGCGGCCGGCGCCAGGGCGACGCCCTCCCCACCCGCGGGTTCGCGGGAGCTCGAGCTGCTTGGTTGGCCTCGCCATTTGATTGAGCGTATGTTGCGGATCGGCGATGTCAAGACATGGCGATGGGCGGGTCCAGCCTCACGGTTCAGAGCGGTCGGAGTGACGATTCGGCGGAGTACCCCTCACTCCACCGCGGGCTTCTTTCCAGCGAGCATGCTCTCGGGCTCGAGCACCATCAGGCGCACGCGGCCGGTCGCCACGAGCCGACCGCTCGCGTCCTCGACCTTGGCCTCCCACACCTGCGTGCGCCGACCACGCACGACCGGGAGCGCCGTGGCGGTGAGAGTGCCTTCGCGGACGGCGTGGAGGAACGAGGTGTTGTTCTCGAGTCCGACCACGCTGCGCCCGTCCTTCAGGGCGTTCATCGCCGCGCCCACGGAGGCGAGGGTCTCGATGACGCCGCAATGCACGCCCCCGTGCACGATGCCGTAGGCCTGCCGGTGCTCGGAGCCGACGGTCCACTCGGCCACCACGCGATCGAGGGTGACGGTGACGAAACGCAGCCCCATCGCGCGGCCCCAGCCGTCGAGGTTCGCGTTGAGCATCTCGGCGTAGTCGTCCATGAACGCACCCTACAACGACGCCGCCGCGCCTTCACCCTGGAGGTGTACGCTCCGCGCATGCGTCCTCTCCTCCTCGCCTCCCTGGTGCTCGGTCTCGGTGCTTGCGAGAAGACCACCAACCCCAAGGTGGAGCCGGGCAACGCCACCACCGCCTCCGTCAGCTCGGCGCCGCCCCTGGCCGGCCCCTCGGAGGTCGCGAGCGCTCCGCCCTCGACGCCGCCCTCGACTCCCTCTTCCTCCGCGCCGACCGTCACGATCGCGATGCCCTCGCCCACCGAGGTCAAGCCGCACGCGACGGGGAGCAACGCGTTCGCCTTCGATCTCTACGCGCGCATCGGCAAGGCGCCGGGCAACCAGGTGTTCTCTCCGGCGAGCATGTCCATCGCGCTCGCCATGACCTGGGCGGGCGCCAAGGGCGAGACCGCCGCGCAGATGAAGAAGGTGATGCACTTCGAGGCCGGCGGGACGGCGATGTGGGGTCGGATCTCGCAGGCGCTGAACGCGCCGGGGCGCCCGTTCGAGCTGCGCAGCGCGAACCGCCTGTTCGGCGAGAAGACCTACAAGTTCGAGCAGCCGTTCCTGGACGGCACCAAGGCCTCGTTCGGGGCGCCCCTCGAGCCCGTCGACTTCAAGGTGGGCTACGAGGCCGCGCGGGGGAAGATCAACGGCTGGGTCGAGGAGCAGACGAAGCAACGCATCAAGGACCTGTTGCCCAAGGGCGCCCTCGACGAGCTGACGCGCCTCGTGCTCGTGAACGCCATCTACTTCCTCGCCGACTGGGCGGATCCCTTCGAGAAGAACGCGACGTACGACGCGGACTTCGAGGGACCGACCAAGAAGAAGGTGCCGACGATGCACCGGAGCGGCTCGTACGCGATCGCACAGGTCGATCAGCTGAAGGTGCTCGAGCTACCCTACGGCGGCTCGGACATCTCGATGCTGGTGGTGCTCCCGGACAGCAAGACCGGCCTCGGCGCCGTGGAGAAGTCCCTCACCGCGGCGAAGCTCGAGGCGTGGACGAAGGCCCTCGCGCCGAACCGCGTCGACGTCGCCCTGCCGCGGTTCGAGGTGAGCCCAGCCTCGATGCCCCTCGCCGACGAGCTGCAGGCCATGGGCATGCCGCTAGCGTTCGACCGCAAGAAGGCCGACTTCACGCTCATGGGCAACCCACCGAACCCCGACGAGCACCTCTGCATCCAGAAGGTGTTCCACAAGGCGTTCGTGAAGGTCGACGAGAAGGGCACCGAGGCCGCGGCGGCGACTGCGGTCGTGATGGGCGCGAAGGGAGGCGCCGCGCCGCAGAAGGCGATCGAGTTCCGCGCCGATCACCCGTTCCTGTTCTTCGTCGTCGACAAGCCGAGTGGGCTCGTCCTCTTCATGGGGCGCGTCGTCGACCCCGCCGCGAAATGACCGGCCCCCGAGCGACGGGGGCGGCCCCGCTCAGCTCGGGCAGACGTATCCGTTGCAGACCACACCCCAGCACGGATCGGTGAGCGCACAGGTCGACCCCGGGGCCGCGGAGCAACCGCACTTGGCCACGCAGTTGTTGGAGTCGAAGCAGCTGTCGACCGTGCACCCGCTCTTGCCGTACGCGCAGATGAAACGAGCCGGCGATGGCAGGCAGACGTTGAGGCACGCGCCATAGGTTCCGTCCGTCCCGCAGGTGCGGACGCCACCACACTCGCAGGCCTTGGTGGTGGTCGGTACACAGCCCGTGTCGACCACGGCGTCGACCTTCGTGTCGGGCGCGGTGTCGGGCGTGGTCCCCGTGTCGGGTGTCCCAGTGTCGGGCGTTCCGGTGTCGGGTGTGATCGCGGTGTCGGGCGTGGTCCCCGTGTCCGGCTTCGTGCCGGTGTCTGGCGACGTGTCGAGACTCGAGTCGACCACGGAATCCGGCGTGGCCGAATCCGGTCTCGGTCCGGTGTCGGTGGCCGACGAGTCGAAGACCACGCTCCCATCGTCGACGGCGTCGTCGCCTGCGTCCCCCTGACCGACCTCGAAGGCCGTGGAGGAGCAACCGAACAAGAGGACGAACGCGGGGAGGAGGGTCCGAGAGCGGAGTGTCACCATGGCGTGACGGGACCGTAGCAGGCGTCCATGCTCTGCGCCTCGACGCAGGACAAGCCATTCGCCGAATTGTCCACCGCGACAAGATCCTGACCCAGTCGGGCCATCGGGCTGACCAACAATGGACGATCAGCCGCCGAACGTATCCGGAGGTGCGCCGAAGTCCGACAGCAGATCCGCGCCGAGGAACACCTTCTCTTCGCGCTCCATGTGCTGGAGCATCTGCTCGAAGAGCGTGAGCGCCGTGGCCGCGGCCTTCTCGAGATCCTTGCCGCTGCTGGCCTGCATGAGGGCGTTGAAGATCTCGCTGTGCTCGACCACGTGTTCCTCGAGCATCACCTCTTTGCGGACGTGACCCCACGCATCGAGCGTGGGGAGGACGTCGCGCATCAGCTCCTCTTCGCGCTGGTTGTGCATGCGGACGGCGTCGGCCACGTGGACGAGCGCGCGATGGAGGTCATCCCGCGCGTCCTCGCCGCGCTGGCACCGCGTGACCACCTCGCGCGCCTGCTCGATCCGCAGGCGCAGACCCTGGTGCTGTTCGAGGAGCTCGTTGCGAATCTCGCTGGGCTTCATGCACACCCTCCCTGCTGGTCTAGAGCGCGACCGGTCCGTCGTCTTCGTCGTCCGCGTCGTCCATCGGCGACTTCACGTCCGGGGGCAACTTGGCGAGCTGCTGCTTCACGAGCTGCTGGTGCTCGGCCTCTTCTTCGCGGAGCTCGCTGAAGAGCTCGTGCACGGTCGGGTCCTTGATCTCGCCGAGCACGCCGTCGAAGAACGCGAAGGCCTTCTCCTCGGCGCGCAGCGAGACCTCGAGGGCCTGGCGCACCGACATCTTGGCGCGGACCTCGTCGTACTCGGGCGCCTCGATGTCGAACACCATCTCACGACGCACCTCGCGCGGGGCGTCGCCGAACAGCATCCTGCGCTGCGCCCCGAGCCGGTCCTCGTGCTTCTGCTCCACGCCGAGCATGAAGCGGAAGAACCGCGCCGCCTCGGGGTTGCGATGGATGTCCATCTGATCGGCGAACTCGCCGTAGCGCTCCCGGGCCTCTTCCTCGATCAGCTCGGCCAGATCGAGGGCGTCCTTGAGGTTCAGGTTCTTGAAGTCAATCGAGACAGTCTTGGCCACTTGCCGCCCTCTTTCAAGGTTACTTCTGGAGGAACTGATCGAAGATCCGCTCGCGGGGCACCGCGCGGGTCTCGAGCTGACCCTGCCGCTCGCGGATGAGACCATCGAACGTGCGGGGCGGATCGGGGTTCTCGTAGAACACGCCGGTGTGGAGCTCGCGCCCGTATTTCTGGGCGAGATCCATGGCGGCGAGGCGGTTCTTCGGGTCGTGCCCGAGCGAGGTGAGGGACTTCATCATCGCCTTGTGGGCCTTGGCCTGCTGCTCCTCCATGCCGAAGGTGACGCAGGGGGACTGCACGTTCACGAACGAGAACCCAGGGTAGCGGATCGCGCGCTCGATCACGTCGGCGAGGCCGGACATGTCGGCCGGCGTGCCCTGGGCGACGAAGTTCGCGCCGTAGGCCAGCGTGTAGAGCAGCGGGTTGACCGGCTCCTCGAAGCTGCCGTACTCGGAGGTCACCGTCTTGAGGCCCTTGGGCGAGGTGGGCGAGAGCTGCCCCTTGGTGAGCCCGTAGATCTGGTTGTCCATCACGATGTACGTGAGGTCGGTGTTGCGGCGGATGGCGTGCGGGACGTGCCCACCGCCGATCGAGAAGCCGTCGCCGTCTCCACCCGCGACCAGCACGAGCAGCTCGGGGCGGGCGAGCTTGATGCCCTGGGCGATGGGCAGCGCGCGGCCGTGCACGCTGTTGAAGCCGTAGGCGGTGGTGTAGCCCGGGATGCGGCTCGAGCAGCCGATGCCGGACACGAAGGCGATCTCGTGCGGCGCGCGCCCGATGGCGGCGAGCGCGCGGTAGATCGCCTGGACCACGCCGAAGTCCCCGCACCCGGGGCACCAGATCGGCTTGAGGTCGCTCTTGAAGTCCTTCGCCTGGTACGTAGGCAGCGCTTTGTGCGTCTCCAAGACTCAGTCCTCCGAAGCGATTTGCAGGTGGCTGTTGGCGGGGGCTTGCAGCGCGACGGCGGTGGCGCGCAGCTGCGCGAGCACCTCGACGGGCTGGATCGGGTTGGCGCCGCTGCGACAGAACGGCACGACGCCCGCGGGGACGTCGGTGAACATGCGCAGGATCCGGTAGAGCTGCGCCTGGTAGGAGAGCTCGACGACGAACCCGGCGCGGACGCCGCGGAAGAAGTCGCGGTAGACGTCCTCGGCGATCGGGTAGAGGAGCCAGGGCACGAGCAGCTTCACGCCGATGCCCTCGGCCACCGCGCGGGCCTGCACCTCGCGGCACACGCCGGCGATGGAGCCCCAGGCGACCAGGGCGAGCGGCGCGTTGGGGTCGCCCTCGATGGTGAACAGATCCCGGCGCTGCTTGAGCGGCGCGAGCTTCTGGAACCGCTTCTCGTTCATGGCCGCGTGCACCTTGCCGCTCGCGGTCGGGTTGCCGCGGTCGTTGTGCTCGATGCCGGCGCCCTGGTAGTTGCCGCCCTTCATGCCGGGGTGGCTGATCGGGCTCACGAAGTCGTCGGTGGCGCGGAACCGCGCGTAGTCGACGAGCTCGGCCTCGGTCGGCACCTTGCGGTCGATGATGGTGAAGCGCTTGGTGTCGATCGGGTCGACGGTCTCCTTGCGCTGCGCGACCTCCTGGTCCGAGAGCACGAGGACCGGGGTCTGGTAGCGCTCGGCGATGTTGAAGGCCTCGATGGTGACGTCGACCGTGTCGGCCACCGACGTGGGTGCGAGGATCGGGCGGAGCACGTCGCCGTGGGCCGAGAACGCGGCCGCGAACAGGTCGGACTGCTCGGGCTTGGTCGGCAGGCCGGTGGAGGGGCCGCCACGCTGCACGTCGACGATGACCAGCGGGAGCTCGGCGATGCTCGCGAGGCCCATGATCTCCGTCTTGAGCGCGAGGCCCGGACCCGAGGTGGCGGTCATCGCCTTCTTGCCGGCGAACGAGGCGCCGAGCGCGGCGCCGATGCCGGCGATCTCGTCCTCTGCCTGCAGGACCGCCCCACCGTACTTCCACACCTCGCGGGTGAAGAACTGCATGATCTCGGTGGAGGGCGTGATGGGGTAGCCGCCGAAGAACTCGCATCCCGCGAACATCGCGGCGGCGGCGCACATGTCGTTGCCGTCGGTGAGCATCTTCGGGGTCGGCGTGGGCGGCTTGTCCATGACGCGCGGGACCGCGAGCGGGTGCTCGCGCGCGTAGAGCTCGCCGAGCTCGAACGCCTTCTCGTTGGCGGCGACGAGCTCCGCGCCCTTCTTGGCGAACTTCTTGGCGAGGCCGCGGAGGATCGAGGCGCGGGCGATGCCGAACCAGCCAGCGAGCAGCCCGAGGACGACGGTGTTCTTGGCCTTGTCGCTGCCGGCGGCCTTCTTGGCCATCTCGCCGATGGGGACCGCGAAGACCTCCTTGGGCTTGACGCCGACGAGCGGGATCTGGTCGGGGGCGACGCCGGTCTTGGAGTCGTAGATGACGATGGTCTCGCCCGTCACGGGCAACTCGGCGCCGAACTTGAGGAAGTCCTCCCAGTTGAGCGCGATGGCCACGTCGAGCGTGCCACCGGGATTCTGGACCCTGCGCGTCGAGAGCCGCACCCTACACGAGGACTCCCCGCCGCGGACCTGCGAGCCGAAGCTCTTGGTCATCATCGCGTGGTAGCCCTCGTACGCGGCGGCCGCGATCAGTGCTTCACCCGTGCTCACGATGCCGTCTCCCCCCGAGCCGGCCATACCCATGACGAGGTCGTCCATTCTGGCCCCATAGGCAACTTGCGCGCCTCTCCCCGTTCCTTGCGTCTTGCGCGGTGAACCACGGTCCTTGCGCATGACCAGCGACGCGTCTGCGCTTCGGTGCACTTCATGCGCCGAGGCGTCGGCCAGTGCGACCGAGCCACGGTGTTCGTCCCTCCGAGAGCCGATCGAGCAAGGTCTGCATCGCAGCGATGGTCTGATCGGCACAGCGGCGGACGAGGCCTTCGTCGTCGGCGTCCCCGAGGCCGAAGTGGAGCGGCGGACCGAACGCGACCGTCGTCTGCGCGGGCAGCGGCAGGTAAGGGAGGAACGCCGAAGTCAGGCCCCACGGGACCGAGAGGGCCAGCGGGAACACCTCGGTGCGCGCCCAGGCGTGGAGGTGGAGGCGCTTCGCGAGGGCGTCGCCGCGGGAGAGGATCACGAGCTGCTCGTGGGTGCCGACCGAGACGACCGGCACGATCGGCACGCCGGTGCGCAGGGCGAGCTTCGCGAACCCCACGCGGCCACCGAGATCGATCCGACCGCGGTCACGGAAGCGGCGGAAGGTCTCGACGTCGCCCCCCGGGTAGACCAGCACGAGGTCGCCCCGGGCGAGGGCGGCGCGGGCCGGCGCGTGGCCCGCCTGGATCGCGCCGAACATCTGCGCCCACCGGCGCAGGATCGGATCGTCGAACACGAAGTCGTGCGCGAGGGGGCGGACCGCCCGGTCGATCCCCTGGGCCTCGGCGATGGCCGCGAGGGTGAGGTAGGTGTCGAAGGTGAGGAACCCACCGTTGTGGTTGCCGACCAGCAGGGCGGCGCCCTCGCGCGGCACGTGCTCGACCCCCTCGATCTCGGCGCGGAACCAGTGGCGCCCGAGGAACCGCGCGCCCTCGAGCACCA
>JAEUKC010000291.1:0-3315 GCA_016794445.1 Myxococcales bacterium | reverse complement strand
GGCGTGACAACCCTGTGCCCATGTCGCGCTTGGGTCCCTGGGTCGCCTTGTTGCTCGGTTCCACCGTCGCCGCGTGCTCGCCCGCCAAGGACGAGGGGCCGGCGGGCACGTTCGGGAAGGACGCCGGCACCGACGCCGCCGTCGAGGACGGCTTCGTCGCGGAGGACACCGGCCCGACGGAGGGTGGCCTGGTCGTCGACGCGCCACTCCCCACCGAGACCGGCGGCGGCAAGGGCTGCGGCACGGTCGCCGAACCCGACTTCGACTGCGACGGCTACACGGTCGCGCAGGGCGACTGCAACGACAAGGACGCGACGATCAACCCCGAGGCCTACGACTTCGAGGGCGACACGATCGACAACGACTGCGACGGCACGGTCGACAACCCCGTGAAGACCTGCACGGTGTCGGTCACCTCGGACGACCCGAAGGACTTCGGTCGCTCCGCGGATCTCTGCCCGCAGCGCGCGAAGACGAAGGCCGGCGTGCCGTTCGACCCGCTCGTGAAGGCGGAGTTCGGCGCCGCGGGCGGCTCGGCGACCAAGGCGAGCCAGCGCAAGATCGTCAACGCGTTCGGCGACAACAAGCCGCGCGTCGGCGACTCGTTCTTCGGCCTGCAGAACGGCCCGTGGGGCAGCAAGGATCCGCGCGCGGCCAAGGCGCTCGATCTGTTCCCCGCGACCGGCGGGTGCGCGGCGATCCCGCTCACCGCGGACGACTGCAAGCAGCTCTCGAACGGCGCCTCGCCGCTGCCCGGGTTCCCGGTGAACATCCAGGACTGGGCCGAGGTGCGGCTCTTCATCCAGGTGCCGACGAACGCCAAGGCGATGAGCTTCGACTTCGCGTTCTTCTCGAGCGAGTTCAGCCAGTACTGGAACAGCTCGTTCAACGACGCCTTCTTCGCGCTGGTGACCGGCAAGAAGGTCGCGGGCGCGAACGTCGCCAAGGACGCGAAGGGCCGCGCGATCACGGTGAACAGCGGCTTCTTCCAGCTGTGCCCGAAGCCGGGCAGCGTGACGGGCGTCGACGCGAAGGCGCTCTCGTCCGCGCCGTGCGTCGGCACGGAGGGCGACGCGACGGTCGCCGGCACGCTGAAGGGCACGAACTTCGACGGCGCCAGCGCCACGCCGGCCACGACGGACGACACGATCGATGGCGGCGCGGGCGTCCGCTACGTGTACGGCGGCGGCACCGGCTGGCTGACGGCGAAGTTCGAGGTGGAGCCGGGCGAGAAGATCGTGATCCGGTTCACGGTGAACGACACGAGCGACGGCGTGCTGGACTCGGCGGCGATCGTCGACAACATCCGGTGGGACAAGGCCCCGCCGAAGGTCCCGACGGGCGAGGTCGAGCGTCCGCCCAAGTGAGCGACGAGACGACGGCGCTGATCGCAAGCATCCGCGAGCTCGCGGACGGCGAAGATCCTGCGGACGTCGAGGCGCTCGTCGGGCGCATCGAGAACCTGCACCCGGCGAAGCGAATCCTCCTTGCGCTCCGAGGGCACCGAATCGGGCGCGACGAGCGGGTCGTGGCGCTGCTCGACGCCATCGACTCGGTCGCCGCCCGCACGTTCGCGAGCTGGTCGTTGGAGGACGTGCTCCTCGATCTCGACGAGTGGTCGGCGTTCCAGGCAGAGAGCTTCGGTCTCGACGGCGACCTCTTCGACAGCCCCTCGGCCTCGCGCAGTTCCGCGACCGCCGCATATGGCGCTGCGGGTGGGATCCAGCCGCGCACGTAGCGCTCGTGTACCTGGAGGCGGGCACGTTCGTCATCCGCATGGACCCGGGTATCAACCGCTGGCAGGGCGCGCCGGCCTCCCTCCACGACATCCTCCGCCTCACACGGCTCGCCGACACCGCGTGAGGTCCGTAGGGGGAGTGTCCCAGCGGCATCCGTTGGGACAACGCCGCGCCGAAGGTGCCGACCGGCGAGGTCGAGCGTCCGCCCAAAGCGAGGGTAGAGTGGACTCGATGGAGACCCGGTCCTCGATGCTGCGCAGGGACACGCCCGCCTCAGCGAACCTCAATGAACCCAGTTCCCAGGTAGTCGGCGACAAGTGATGGCACTCCATTCCGGGTGGCTTGGGCTCACCTTGGCAGCCAGTTCGCTGGTCGTCCTCCAGTGTGCAGCCGTACATAACAGCCCGGTCGACGCCGGCAAACCAGGAGGTGGAGTCGGCACCCCCTCTGGTGCGAGCGGCTCCGCCAAGGGGAGTCCGCTGCCGGCGATCGTTCTGGCGGACCACGTTGACGCAGACAGGGTTGTTGTCGATGGCACCGATCTCTTTTGGGCCAACGCCGGCACGGGAGCGATCGTATCGATGAACTGGCACACGCTTGCAATAAAGGTTCTCGCCTCGAGCCAGACGGGAGTTCAACGGCTCGCTATTGATGCGAGTCGCGTCTACTGGACCAAGGGCGAAGGCCTTGGTGGCGGCGGCGCCTACAGCGTCGCCAGAGTGGGGGGCAAAGTTGAGATGCTGACGGGCTTTGGCCCAACCAAGGTTGGGGGACCCAAGGGTATCGCCGTGACGAATGATGGCGTTTATCTCGCGTGGTCCATCCCTGGCGGTACGGTGGAGAGAGTCCGAAAGGATGGACAGCCCGACGCGGCCTTCGCGACAGAACAGGCCATGCCGACCGATGTCGCGGTGGATTCAGGCAGTGTCTACTGGACCGTCTTGGGCTCCGGAGGGTCCAACGGCGTCGTGATGAAGCGCCCTCTGGACCTGGGGGTCCTGTCCACAGTTGCTCATCATCAGGCAAGTCCGGCGTGGCTGGTTGCCGATGCCGCTGGGTCGGTCTTCTGGATAGTGAGTGGCGTCAATGGCTCGTCGGGAGCCGTCCTCAAAAACTCTGGTGCTGGACCGATCGTACTTGCCCCTGTAAGGGGCGGCAGTGGGCTCGCCGTGGACGACACTTGGGTCTACTTCACCAGTCGGGAAGATGGTCTCGTCCAGAGGGTTCGTAAGGATGGAAGCGAGCGCACACTGCTGGCTAGAGATCAGGGTAGCCCGTGTGGAGTTGCGTTGGCATCCGACACAATATTCTGGGTGAATCGCACAGATCAGACCATTGTCACTATCTCAAAGTGAGAAGTCGTGCCAGCCCGCGATCAGCCTGCCGCACCGCGTTGCAGCCACTTCTCTGCGTGCTTCGCGCTGGACTGCCCGGGCTGCCCACGTACATTCGCGGGGTTGGTCGCGCCGCACATCGCCCTCGCACACACGCTTGCCCGCACTGCCCCCGCAAACCCCACGCGCCCGTGCCCCTTCAACCTCAGCCCACGGTCAGCCCGTGGCACCGCGTTCCAGCC
>JAEUKC010000151.1:0-4633 GCA_016794445.1 Myxococcales bacterium | reverse complement strand
CGCGTGCGTGGATCCGCGGCGAGCGCGTTGGCCATCGAGTAGCCGTCGGTACCAGGCATGCACAGATCGAGGAGCACCACGTCGGGCAACGGCCCCTGCAACGCCACCTCGGCCTCCTCGACGTTGGCCGCGCTGGTCACGTCGAAGCCCTCGGCGCGGAGGACCACCTCGCAGAGCCGGCGCATCTCGGGTTGATCGTCGACCAGCAGCAACCGCACGGCCCACGAACGTAGCACTCGCCTCTCGCGCGGCGATGGTCCGGTCCGGTCAGTCGAGAGTGGGCCGACGCGTGCTCGCGAGGATCTCGCGCACCTTGTCCTTGAGCTCGCGCGCGGTGAACGGCTTGCCGATGAAGTGCGTGTCCGGAGCGAGCACTCCCTCGGGACCGAGCACCTCGTTCGAGTACCCCGACATGTAGAGGATCCTGGTCTCGGGGTGGCTCGACCGCAGCCGCTCGGCCAGCGCGACACCCGACATCTTGGGCATCATCACGTCGGTGACGACGAGGTCGACCGGTCCCGCGTGCGCGGCGACGAGGTCGAGCGCGGAGAACCCGCTGTCGGCGACGAGCACCTGATAGCCGGCCGAGCCGAGCATGCGCTGGAAGATGCCCCGGAGAGCGGCCTCGTCCTCGACCACGAGCACGACTTGATGGGCCGGTTCGTGATCGCGGTCGGGCGTCGGGACGACGACGGGCGGGGGGGTGGTGTGCGTCCGCGGGAGCGTGACGTCGAACGTCGTGCCGCTACCCAGGATCGTGTGAACCTCGATCTCGCCGCCGCACTGCCGCACGATGCCGTACACGGTCGCGAGGCCGAGCCCGGTGCCTCGACCACCCTTGGTGGTGAAGAACGGCTCGAAGATCCGGGCGACGGTGGCCTCGTCCATGCCGCCCCCCGTGTCTTGCACGCGGATGCGAACGTGGCGCGCGTTCACGTTGGACGTCGTGAGGCGCAGCTCTCCTCCCCCCGGCATGGCGTCACGGGCATTCAGCGCGAGGTTCATGAGCACCTGCTCGAGCTGGACGGGATCGATGTTGACCCTGCCGAGCTCCGGGTCGGCCAGGAACGACAGGTCGATGTGCTCCGGGAGGAGGCGTCGCAGCAGCACGACGAGGCGCGCGGCGAGCTCGTTCACGTCGACCACCGCGGGCTTCAGGACCTGCTGGCGGCTGAAGGCGAGGAGCTGCTGGGTGAGCGCGGCCGCCCGCTCCGCCGCCACCTTCAGGTTCACCAGATCCTGCTCCAGGGGCGACGCCTTCTCGACGTCCTCGAGCGCGAACGAGGCGTGGCTGAGGATCACGGTGAGCATGTTGTTGAAGTCGTGCGCCACGCCGCCCGCGAGCCGCCCGATGGCCTCCATCTTCTGCGAGGCCTGCAGGCGCTCCTCGGCCCGCTTCCGTTCGGTGAGGTCGACCGCGATCACCCGACAGTCGGTGTCGCCGGCCTCACGCGCGAGGGTGAGGTGCACGGCGATCGCGTGAGGAGCGCCCTCGAGCCGGAGGGCCAGGTCGCAGCCGATGGTCGCGTGGCCTGCAAAGACTTCGTCGAGGGCCTTGGCCAGGGTCGGGCGGCTCGACTCGGCGACGAACACGCCGAACCGACGGTCGACGAGGTGGGCGCGGGTTCCGCCGAGCAGCGCCGCCCCGGCCCGGTTCACCTCTCGGATCGTCCCGTCGGACGAGAGCGTGAAGTAGCCCACGGGCGCGAAGTCGTAGAGCGCCGCATAGCGCGCGAGCGCCGCCTCGAGATCGTGGTGTGAGCGCAGCAGCTCTTCTCGCTGCATCTCGAGCTCGACCTGGTGGAGACGCAGCTCGCGGACGAGGTCTGCGACTTCGGGACTACCGTGGATCGGTTCGGGTTCTTTGACGGCAGCCAGCCGGCTCTCCGCCTTCGACCGAAGATCCGCGGGTTTGATCACCTCTCCTCCGAAGCGAATCTAGCACGCCAGATGGGCCAGGATCGCGTCCCACACTGGCTAAGCGTCTTGGGAGCCGTGCCGGTCGGTCATGAAGGTCAGGACCAGCCCGTCGATACGATTGTCCGCGGTGCGGTACGGCATGATGCGGGCCTGGAACTGACGCCCGTCGTGCGTCGCGATCGAGCGCTCCTCGACCACCAGGGTGCGCAGCACCCGGCGCGCGTCGTCGTAGAGGGTCGGGTATTCAAGGTTTGTCGAGAGATCAGACAATGGCCGGCCCACGTCGCGCGGTATGAGCTTGATGAGGGTCGCGGCCTGGGGCGTGAACCGGCGGACGTTGAGCGCGTCGTCCAGGAACAGGATGGCGATGCCCGTGCTGTCGAGCAGGTTCTTCATGTCGTTGCTCGAACGCGACAGCTCGTCGACCTTGCTCTGCAGCTCGTGGTTGAGGGTCTGCAGCTCCTCGTTCATCGACTGCATCTCCTCCTTCGAGGTGGTGAGCTCCTCGTTGGTGGACTGCAGCTCCTCGTTGGTGGACTGCAGCGCCTCGTTGGCCGACCGCAGGGCCTCCTGCGAGACGCGCATGTCCTCGCGGGTCGCGCGCAGCTCCGTGTGGGCCTCGAGCAGCGCGGCCTCGAGCGCGGTGTCTTCGACGGGGCTGGACTCGGAGGCCACAGGGGCCGGGCCCTCACTGAACACCACCAGCACCGTGTCGCTCAGGGCGCCGGGCTCGGTGAGCGGCTCGACCACGAAGTCGATGGGGCTCGCGCCCGGCTCGACGGCGACGCCACTCCGCGCGACGCTGGTCGCGGTGATCAGCGCCTTCTGGAAGGCCTGCTCGAGGGCATGGCGCAGCCCTCCCCGCGCGAGCGAGTACAGGTTCCACGGCGCCTTGCCGGCCGGCACTTCGAGGAACCGGTGCGTGCGGCCGGTCACGTAGAGCACCTCGCCCTCGCGCGAGGTGACGATGGCTGCGGGCACGAAGCGCTGCAGCAGCACCTGCTCCGCAGCCTCGAGTCCGGGGCTCGCCGGGGTCGGGGGGGACTTGGTCGACTCGGTCACGGGAACACCTCGCGGAGGCACGGGGACTCGCAGGAACGCGGCGGGCGTGATGGGTGGCACCCCCGCGACGAGGGGCCGACGCAGGTAGAGCCGGTCGCCGGAGGGGGTGAACAGATCGCTGAAGCCGCCGATGGTCTCGGCGTTGCCGAGCAGCAAGAGGCCGCCGGTCACGAGGCTGTAGTGGAACAGCGGAATCAGCTTCTTCTGCAGCTCGGGCGTCAGGTAGATGAGGAGATTGCGACACGTGAGCAGATCGATCCGGGTGAACGGCGGGTCCTGGAGCACGTCCTGCGTCGCGAACACGACCTGGTCGCGGAGCGACTTGCCCACGCGGTATCCGCGGTCCTCCTGGACGAAGAACCGCGCGAGCCGCTCCGGAGAGACGTCCGCCGCGATCGTGCTCGGGTAGACGCCCGCGCGCGCGCGCTCGATCGCCGCCGGATCGAGGTCCGTCGCGAAGACCTTGAGGGTGAGGTTCTTGTCGGGCGCGACCTCGGCCCGCGCCTCGTCGAAGATCATCGCCAGCGTGTACGCCTCTTCTCCACTCGAGCAGGCCACCACCCACGCGCGCAGCGACTCGTCCGCCGCACAGGTCGAAAGGCGCTCGCGGAGGGCCTGAGCGAGGCTTCGCCAGGTGCCCGGGTCCCGGAAGAACGAGGTCACGCCGATGAGCAGCTCGTCGAAGAGGAGGGTTGCTTCGCGCGGGGTCTCGCGCAGGTAGCGGACGTAGTCCTCGATGGTCGCGAGCTGGTGCAGGCTCATGCGCCGCTCGATGCGCCGGTAGAGCGTGCTCGGCTTGTAGAGCGAGAAGTCGTGCCCCGACGAGGCGCGGAGGATGGCGACGATGGCGTCGAGGGGCGCGCCGGCGAGCCCAGGAGGGGCTGGCTCGGGGCGCGGCAGGTGGTGGCCGTGCCGGACGAACTTCTCGATGCGGGCGGGGAGCTCCTCGACGGGCGCGATCACGTCCGCGAGCCCGGCGTCGATCGCGCTCTGTGGCATGCCGTCGAACTTGGCGGAGGTCTTCGCCTGCACGAAGGCGGCGCCGCCGGCGTCGCGGATCGCGCGGAGACCGAGGGTGCCGTCGGAGCCCATCCCCGAGAGGATGACGCCGACGCTGCGCTCGCCGAGCTCCTGCGCGAGGGTGAGGAAGAAGGCGTTGATCAAGAGGCGCTGGCCGCGCGGCGCGGTCGGCACCGAGAGGCGGAGCGTGCCGAGCGAGAGCGCGAGCTCCTTGTCGGGCGCGATCACGTACACGTGACCAGGCTCGACGCGGACTCCGTCGACGGCCTGGCGCACGACCAGCCGGGTCGCTCGCTGGAGCAGCTCGGGCAACAGATCGTGCTGGGTGGGATCGAGGTGCTGGACCACGACGAACGCGAGGCCCGTCGTGGCCGGGACGTGCTGGAAGAACGCCTCCAGCGCCTCGAGGCCACCCGCGCTGGCGCCGATCCCGACGACGGGAGGATCGGTCACTTGCTCGCTCGGCTACTTCTTCTTCGGGTTGTTGGCGGCCTGCTTCGCCGCCTTCTCGTTGGCGTTGGCCTGCTTCTGGTTCTTCTCGGCAGTGTCTTGCTTCTTGGCCTTGTCTTTGGCCTTCGGCGACTTGTCACCCACGGGGACCCCCTTCCAAGTCGTCGAGGAGACTCCCGAC
>JAEUKC010000262.1:0-15491 GCA_016794445.1 Myxococcales bacterium | reverse complement strand
CGCGCCGCCGTGGGCCTCGAACGCGGTCGCGTTGGTCTCGAGCACGACCTCGCGCACGCCGAGGTCGCGGGCCAGCCGCACGAGGTCGCGCAGGTACCACTCGAGGGTGGGCTCGGCGCCGGTGAGCACCACCGTCTCGACGCCCGCCTGCGCCGCGGCGCGCACCGCCGCGATCGCCCGGGCGGCGCGCGCGCGGGGCGGGGTGCGCTCCTCGCCCCGGGCGAGGCAGAACGTGCACGCCTGGTTGCAGCCCCGACCGAGGGTGATCTGCTGGGTCGAGGGGCCCTTGCTGGTCGGGCGATCGTTGGGCGCGACGAGCAGGCGCGTGGCCTTCCCGCGCTTGCCGCGCGCGACGCCGGCGGCCGCGTCGAGCGCCTCCTCGAACACCTCGAAGAGCTCCGCGTCGTCGACCCCGGCGGCGTCGAGCACCGCGCGGTGCACCTCGGCGACCCTCGGGTCGGCGAAGCGCCAGGGCTGGTCGGCGTCGTAGCCGCGGCGGCGTGCGTCGCTGTCCTCGGGGCGGGCGAACGCCTCGAGCAAGAGGCCGTCGCGCTTCGCGAGCCAGTAGAGCGGCAGGGTCGGCTGCAGGCGCAGCTGCGAGAGCAGGGCCTTGCCGCGGAACCGCTCGAAGCCGAGGCGGCGCATCGCGTCGGCGTTGATGCGCAGATCGGCGAGCGTGGTCCACGGCGTGAACAGGATGAATCCGCCGGTCGGGGTGACGCGGAAACGCTTAGGGAAGCGCTCGGTCCAGTCCTGCATCAGGTGGACGACGCGCTCGAGCTGCGCCGCGCTCGACCCCTTGTGGAAGCGCACGAGCTCGGCGTCGGAGAAGTTCTCGAAGCCGATGAGATAGAAGCCGAGTGGGGTCGGGAAGCGTCCGGCGAGCGCCTCCTCGATCTCGGGACGCAGCTGCAGGAGGTAGTCCGCGCGCGCCGAGAGCAGCACCTCGCGGTCGCCGAGCGGCAGGCCGCGGAGCGCGTCGCCGAGCTTGCCGAGGAAGCGGACCGCGTAGTCGTCCTTGACCGCGATCTGCCGGACGCCGGGCCGGTCGCGGAGCACGGCCTCGATCTGGCGGACGAGCAGGCCGATCGCCTCCTCCTCGGTCATGCGCTCGTAGGCCTCGACCTCGCAGAACGTGCAGCCGGCGGTGGTGACCTCGGGCGGCATGGGCACGCCGTCGAAGACGCCGCTCCTGTTGGGCACGTTGCGGTAGGCGCAGCCGAGGTTCGAGACCACGACCGCGCGCTCGGGGTTGGCCGTGGTCTTCGAGAGGGTCCGCCGCGCGCGGTGATCGAAGGCCGCGTCGCCGAGCTCGTCGAGCAGCGCGAGGCGTCGGTTGCTCGTGCGTGTCCGCGCGACCGTCTCGCCCGAGCGCACGACGAGGCCGGGCACCTGGTCGAGCGACCGACGCGCGGCGACGGCCTCGACCACCGAGCGCGCCACGGCCCGGCTCGGCTCGACGACGGCCGCCTCGAGCAGACCGCGATGGACGAGGTCGTCGCGCGCCCACCCCACGACCCGGAGCCCTCCGAGCGCGCGGACGAGCTCGTCGGACCACGCGCGCTCGAGGAACACGAGGTCGTACCCCTCGAGCCCCGCGCGCAGCTCGCGCAACTGCTCTGCTTCGGGCCGGCGCTCCTCGAACAGGTAGTCGACCGCCTCGGCGTCGTGGCCCGCACGGCGGAGGTCGGTGATGGCGGCGACCTCGACGGCCTCGACGAAGAAGTGGTCGGCCATCTTGTACGGATGAAGAAAGGCGATCCGCACGGCCCGAGTATCGTGGCCCTGCTCCGGTCGGTCAAACCGCTACGATGCACGGCGGGCGATGAAGGCACTCATCAAGGTCGGCTACGGGTGCAACAACCACTGCACCTTCTGCCACACGCTCGACGTGCGGCACGTCGACGGCGACTCGGCCGAGGTGGAGGCCAAGATCGACCGCGCCGCCGCGCTCGGCCACACCATGATCGTGCTCTCGGGCGGCGAGGTGACCATGCGCCCCGAGCTCCTGCGGTGGGCCGCGCGATCGGCGGCGCGCGGGCTCGACTTCGGCCTCGTCACCAACGGCCGCGCCCTCGCCTACCCCGAGCTCGTCGACAAGCTGCTCGCGCTGCGCCTCCGCTACGTCTACCTGTCGCTGCACGGCGGCACGGCGCGGGTCCACAACCTGCTCGTGCGCGCCGACGCCTTCGAGCAGACCTACCACGCCATCCAGAACCTCTCCGGCAAGGGGCTCGACTTCACGGTGAACACCGTGGTCACCCGCCAGAACCTCGACCACCTCCGGCCCGTCGTCGACGCGATGCTGCCTTTTGCTGACACCGTGCTGAAGTTCTCGATGGTCCAGCCCAAAGGTGGCGGCGACAAGCACTTCGACCGCTTGATTCCCCCCGTGAGCGCGGTCGCCGCCAAGGTGAAGGACGCGATCGACTACGGCCTCGAGCGCACCCAGGGCCGCGGGCTCTACGCCCACGACGGCATCCCGTTCTGCCTCTTGCCGGGGCACGAGGAGCGCTACGACGACCTCAAGACCCACCGGTTCGCCACCATGATCGAGATCGGCGAGCCCGACTTCTTCCCCGTCGACGACCGCGCCAAGGTGCAGCCCGCCGCGTGCGACGCCTGCGCCATCCGCGGCGCCTGCCCGGGGCTCTACCGCGGCTACGCGGAGGTCCACGGCGTCGACGAGGTGCAGACGGTCCACGGCGTGCGGTCCAACTCGTTCGACTACGTGTTCGAGCGCGTGGTCGGGTCGCTCGAGAAGGGGTGTCCGGTCCGTGCCGACGGGCCCACGCCCTGGGACCGCGGCCGCCACCTGTTCGTGCAGAAGGGCGAGCGGGTGGCCCGCTACCGCGCCTCCACCCGCGATTTCACCGACCTCGAGATCGAGGAGACCAAGCACACGCTGGGGCAGGTCTACGTCGACGTCTCGCGCAAGGAGGCGCCCGACGACTTCGCGCGCGACCTGCGCAAGCTCCGGCGTAGCCCGCTCTGTACGGGGTGCGAGAGCGAGCACGCGTGCGCCGGCCTCTTCGAGCTCGTCCGCGCAGACGTCTTCGGCGCCGACGACGCGCGCGTCCGTGCGCTGCTCGCCGGCCTCGAGGGCGCGGCGCTGGATCTCGGCTGCGGCGAGGCGCCGTACGCCGACGTCCTCGCGCCGCGCATCGCGAGCGGGGCGCTCCGCTACCACGGCGTCGAGCCCGACGCGGCGCGCGTCGAGGCGCTGCGTACGCGCCTGCCCGGCGCCACGGTGCAGGTCGGCGTGGCCGAGGAGCTCGCGCTCGGCGAGCGCTTCGACCACGCCCTCGTGCTCCGCGCGTGGAACCACCTGCGCGATCCCGAGCGGGTCGTGCGCGCGCTGCTCGAGCACCTGCGGCCCGGAGGCCAGATCCTGGTCGTCGACAACGTGGCGTTCGGGCTCCTGCGCGCGCCGGAGCAGGTCGCGCGGGCCCGGGCGGGGCGTGCGGGCTTCGAGCACCACCGCAACGACGACGCGGAGCGCGCCGCGGCGGTGTTCGCGCGCCACGGCCTCGCGCCCGTCGAGCGGAGAGACGTGGGCCCGGAGACCAGCAACCAGTGGCTGCTGCGCTACGTGGTGCCGGACACGGGCTCCATCACCGCGTAGCCGTGCGCTCGCACGAAGTTCACGTGCAGGCCCTCGCAGCCCGCGTCGTGCACGCACCGCTGGCACCGCAGCGACTTGGTGCGGAAGTGCTCCGTCGTGTAGCGGCGGGCGTAGCGGAAGATCTCGATGCGCCCGTCGGGCCCGGTCATGGCGCTGTCGAACACGACGGGGCGCGCGCGCGGCGGGCGTCCGCTGAGACAAGCGGGCACACCCTCGACCGGCACCTCGCGGGGGAAGCTCGCGAAGAAGGCGCGCAGCTCGACGTCGTGCGCGCTCGCCTCGGTGAGGCGATCGTAGGTGGGCTGCCGCACCACGAGGCGCGGCGGCGCGCCCGCGAGCGCGCGTAGCCACGGCTCGTTCTCTCGCGTGAGGTCGACCACCACCTCGAACGCGCCGGCGCCCGCGAGGAGCTCGGCCGCGTGGTGCGCGTGTCGACACACCACGCGGGTCACCGGCAGGCCGGCCACCGTGTCGGTGAGGCCGGTCGGATCGTCGAGCTCGAGCTCGAGCGCCCGCGCGCTCGGGTAGCGGGCGATCACGGGCAGGGTGTGGGCGACGGAGGGCGCGCGCACGAAGAGGACCTCGGTGTGCAGAGCGACCTCGTCGAGCGTGGCCGGCACGCGGGTGCGCAGGGGGCCGGCGGGGATCACCGGCAGCCTCCGCCCTCGGGTCGGCGCCGCCTCGGGGACCTGCACCGGGGCCCGCGCGGGCCGCGTCTTGCGCGCGCTCGCCGGGTCGCCGCCGAACACCGGCGCCTGTTGCGCCTCCCACTCGGTGTCGACGCGCAGCACCGTGAACCGCCGCTCGTCGAGCGTGTCGAGCACGCCCTCGAGCGTGTCGCACAGCGGCTCGAGGTAGCAGTGCTTGCAGCGCGCCGGCTCGCGACAGTCGAGCCACTCACCGCCCTCGAGGAGGCGCGCGAACTCCTCCTTGCGGCCGCGGATCTCGTCTTGCAGCTTGTATGGGTCCTGGATGAGGTGCTCGTAGCCCTCGAGGTGCTGCGGCGGGAACCGGTTCATCCAGAGGTGCACGTCGTCGCGCCGCGAGTACGCGAGCGCCTCCTGCAGCCAGGGCCGGGCCTCCTCGAGGTCGTAGAACAAGGTCTCGCGCCCGTCGGTGAAGGCGCGCCCGAACGGGATGACCTGGAGCAGGTCGAACTCCTTGACCCCCATCTCGGTGTACATGCGCAGCATCTCGGGCAGGTGCCGCACGTTGGCGCGGTTGATGACCACGTCGATGTTCACGATCGGGCGACCGTCGGCGAGCGCGTGGCGCAACCCCGCGAGCTCCTCCTCGAACGCGCCCTTGGTGCCGACGAGCGCGTCGTGCACCTTGGCGTTCGGGCCGTGGATCGAGAACGTGATCTCGGAGAGCCCCTCGTCGACCGCGCGCCGCAGGAACTCCCCGTAGGAGAACCGCCGCCCGTTGGTCACCGTCTGGATCTTCCGGTAGCCGGCCAGGCGACCGAGCCGCACGAAGTCCACGAAATTCGGGTGGATCGTGGGCTCGCCGCCCGAGAGGATGAGCCGCGTCGCCCCCTTGCGCCGGCCGTCGAGGATCTGCGCCTTCACCTCCTCGCGGTCGCGCATCTCCCCGGTGTGGGTGTGCGCGTCGAGGCAGAACACGCAGTGGTCGTTGCAGTCGAAGGTGAGCCGTACCCAGTTGCGCTTCTCGTGGGCGGCGTCCTCGTGGCTCGCGATCTTGCCCTCGCGGACGGGCTCCAACGACATCGCGCCACTATAGCAGTCGATCGCTGGCGGACGCCGCGCGCGAATGCGATGATCGCCGCATGACGCAGCGGGCGATCGTGATCTCTCCGCCCCTGTCGGTGGCGCGGGACTTCATCGACTACCCGTACCTGAGCGATCTCGGCGCCGTGCAGCTCGCGGCCGTCCTGCGCGCCGCGGGCCTCGAGGTCACGCTGATCGACGCCTTCGCGCTGCCGGGCTCGGGGCTCGTGCTCGGGGAGCGCGTGTGGCTCGGCGCTCCCATGGCCGAGCTGCTCGCCGCCTTGCCGCTCGAGGGGCTGGGCCCGCGCGATCTCGTCGTCGTCACCTACAGTCCCTTCCACCGTCCACCCGCGCGCACCGCCGAGCTCGGCGAGCTGCTCGCGGCGATCCGCGCCCGTGCGCCCGATGCCTACCTGCTCCTCGCCGACGCGTACCAGTCGGGCCAGCACTACGTGGAGGCGAGCGCCGAGGCCGTCCTCGGCGCGCACCCCGAGGTCGACGGCTGGCTGAAGTACGAGGGCGAGGAGACCGTCCTCGAGATTGCACGCTCGGTCGCCGAGGGCCGCGGTCCGCGCGGCAGCGTCCATGGGGCCGAGCCCGACCTCGACGCGCTGCCGCTGCCCGCGTGGGATCTGGTCGACCTCCCCGCGCGCGATCGCTTCCTCGCGCGCGTCGTCCGCGATCTCGGGCGCGGCGCGTGGGCGTTCCCCGTCGACGGGCGCACGCTCCCGCTGGTCACCTCGCGCGGCTGTCCTTTCCGCTGCGTGCACTGCAGCTCGAACCCCGGTCGCGCCGAGGGCGCGCCGAAGACCCAGCGGCGCCTCTCCCCCGAGCGCCTGCGCGCCCACCTCGAGGCGCTCGTGCGGGTGCACGGCGCGACGCGGCTCGCAGTGCTCGACGAGCTCGTCAACGTGCACGCGGCGCACTTCGATCAGTTCCTCTCGCTGGTCGAGTCCCTCGACGTGGCCTTCGACGTGCCGAACGGCATGCGCGCCGACTACCTCTCCGCCGCCCACCTGCGCCGGATGAGGGGCCGCGTCACCACGGTCAGCGTGAGCGCCGAGAGCGGCGTCCCCCGCGTGGTGCGCGACGTCGTCGGCAAGCAGCTCGACCTCGGCGAGGTCGCCCGCGTCGCCGAGGACGCCCACCGGGAGGGGGTGCCTCTCCTCATCCACTTCATCGTGGGCCTGCCTGGCGAGACCGCCGAGGAGATCAACGCCACGCTCGCCTGGGCCCTCGAGCTGCACGACCGCTTCGGCGCCTGGCCCGCGGTGCAGTTCGCGACCCCGCTGCCCGGGACCGCGCTCGCCAAGGGGCGCGCGCTGCCGGTCGTCGACGACTGGGGCCCGCGCTTCCAGACCGCGCCGAGCCAGCCCGGCGCGCTCGTGTCGGCCGCCGATCTCGTGCGCTTCAAGTGGACCTTCGACCAGCGCCTCGCGGCCTCGCAGGGCCCCGCCAAGCTGATCATGAACGTCACCTACGTGTGCAACAACCACTGCACGTTCTGTGCGGTCGGCACGCGCACGCAGGTCGATGGACACCCCCCGCGCCAGCGTGAATACCTCGAGGAGTACCGGCGCCAGGGCGTGCGGATGGTCGACTTCGACGGCGGCGAGCCCACGCTCCACCCCGAGCTCCTCTCGCTGGTGCGCTACGCGCGCAGGCTCGGCTACGAGCGGGTCAACGTCACGACCAACGGGCGCCTGTGCTTCTACGAGGACTACGCGCGCAAGCTCGCCACCTCCGGCGTCACGACGCTCCTGTTCAGCGTGCATGGCCCCGACGCCCGCACCCACGCCCAGCAGGTCGGCGTCGCCGAGGCCTTCGAGCAGACGATCGGCGGCATCCGCAACTGCGTGCGGCACGCGCCGGCCGGGGTCGAGCTCGGCATGAACGTCACGATCACCAAGGGCAATTTCCGGCTCTTGCCCGAGCTCGCCGAGCTCGCCCTCGACCTCGGGCTCCCCTGGCTCAACCTGCAGTTCCTCACGCCGTTCGGCCGCGCGACGCAGTGGGTGGCGCCCGACACGGCGGAGGCCGCGAAGATCGCCTGCGGCGTCATCGATCGCCACCGCGACCGCATGAAGATCCAGCTCATCAACCTGCCCTTCTGCTTCGCCTCCGGCTACGAGGCGCACCTCCTCGGCGACCTCTCCAAGCTCGAGCGCCACATGGTGTTCGTGAACAACGAGTCGGTGAACCTCGCGCAGTACCTGGCCGAGCGGCGCACGCGCAAGCCCGTGTGCGCGAGCTGCCCGCACGCCTGCTTCTGCGGCGGGTTCTACGACCTCGAGTCCTCGCCGGAGCCGCCGTGGCTGGTCGCGCCCGAGGATCTGCTCCGCCCCATCCGTCGTGCCGCGCCGTGAAGCTCGGCGCGCTCGCCCTCGCGCTGATCCTGTCTGCCGGGGTCGCGCGCCCGGCCAGCGCGCGCTGCGGACCGGAGGCGCAGGAGTGGGTTCGCCGTTGCGCGACGGCCGAGGCCGTTCCCATGTCGCTCGGCGCGTGCCCGGCGGGCGTGGCCATCGTCGAGCTGTCGACCGCCGCTCTCTCCGTCGAGCTCTCGCGCGCGCCGAAGGGCTTCCGTCGGGTGGGCGCGTATGGGCTCTCGCCCATCGGCGACTTCGCGGACTGGAAGCACGAGCCCGCCGCTCGTAGGCAGGCGTTCGACGCGCTCGCTGCGTGCGTCGCCCGCGACCCACCCGAGGCCCTGCTCACGAGCGAGGGCGCGCCCGCCGCGTCGTCGGCGGCGATCGCACGCCTACCCTGGCTGCTCGTCGTCGCGGCCGTGCTCGGCGCGCTCGTCGCGTTCTCGCTGCGCGCGGCGCTGCGTTCGATCGGATGGAGCGCCGCCGCGCTGCTCGCGATCGTGCTCAGCCGACGGGCGTCGACCGCGGCCGCGTATTTCCACCAGAACGGGCAAGGGCCCGACTGGATCGCCGCCGCGCTCCGCGGAGATGCGGGGGAGTACGGCCCTGGATACCCGGAGATCTTCGGGTGGATCGCGACGCGCGCGCGACGCCCCGACCTCGCGGTGTTCGTCGCGCAGGAGCTGCTCGCGGGTACGGTGCCGGTCGCCGGCTTCTTGCTCGTGCGTGCAGCAGGTGCCGGGCGCGCCCTCGCGCTCGCGGTCGGTGCGCTGCTCACCCTCGATCCGGTGCTCGTGCGGCTCGCGCGGAGCGAGTCGTACTTCGGGACGATCGTCGCGCTCCTGTTCCTCGCGGCAGCACTGCTCGCGACGGCGTTCGCGGAGACCAGGAGGGCGCCACGGCTCGCCGCGACGCTGGGGGCATCGCTGCTGATGGCGCAGGCCGGCCGGATCCACCCGCTCGCGTGGGTGCCGTGCGCGACGATCCCGCTCGTCGTACTGGCGCTGCCGGGGCGACGCCGCGCGATCGAGACCGGGGGGGTCGCGCTCGTGTGCGCGGCGGCCGCGGCGCTCCTGGTGCTGCCGACGATGCGCGCGGCGCTCGGTGGTGCGCTCGGCCAGGGCTTCCTGCCCGGCGCGAGAGCGCTGTTCGTGGAACGCCTCTGGCCCTTCGGCCTCGCGCTCGCGAGCGTCGTCGGGCTCGCGCTTCCTCGCGCGACGCGCCCGTTCGCGCGGCCCGTCGCCGTCGTGGCGTTCACCGTGGTGATCGCCGTCGCCACCAACGTGGTGCGCGCCGACGCCCCGGTGATCCGCGGCTCCTACCTCCACCTCTTCGCCCCTACCGTCCTCGTCGGGCTGGCCGTGATGGCCCGGTGGCCAGCCGCAGTTGGGCTCGGCTTCGCGGCGGCGGTGGTCCATGGCGCCCTCGATCGGAGCGCGACGGTGCTCCCGACGGACGCCCGCGAGCTCGCCTTCGCCCTCGAGTGGCGTGAGACCCTGCCGACCGACGCCGAGGTCGCAGCCCTGCAGCGCGTCGGCGATCGCGTGCTCACGCTGCCGCTCTTTCCCGGCCGAACCGCGGCCGGCGTGGCGTTGTCACGCGAGGGCGAAGCGCACTTCACGCGGGCCAACCGCTTCTACGTCCGCACGTCGCTCTGCGCGACGCCCGAAGGCGCGCCCCTGTGTCTCGCCTTCGAGAGCACCCACACTCTCCGACCTCTGTCCCGTCGAACGTTCGAAGCCCGAGCGAGCCTGCCCTGGCTCCCCGTCGGGCCCCGCCCCATCGAGGTCGTCGTCTTCACCGTGGAGTGATCGCGACTCGCTGCTATCATCGATGGGATGCGGCGCGAGCACTGGACTTCCCTCGTCGTCGCCTCCTTGCCCGTCGCGCTCGCTGTGTGGCTCACGGGTGTAGGGTGCGCGACCGGCGATCAGGTCGAAGACGACGGCAAGGAGACCGGCCCGGTCGGCGAGGGCGGGGTGGACGGCTCGACGGGCGACGCCAAGACCGACGGCGGCACCGACGCGGGCAAGGACACGGCCCTCAACTGCCCTGACTCCGGCGCGTTGAACACGTGCGCCACCGTGCAGGACGTGGGCACCCTCGCGGCGGGCGCAAGCAAGTCCGTCACGAGCTCGCTGCCGATCTCGGGCGCGAGCGAGCGCTGGTACAAGGTCACGTTCCAGAACCTCGACCAGCCGAGCGTGCACCCCCGCATCAAGATCAGCGCGACCGCGGGCGGCGCCGACGCGGGCACGCCGTTCCTCTTCGAGGTGATGAAGTCGTGCTCGAAGGACAACGTCACCTGCGGGGACGAAGACGCGACCACGGCCACCAAGGTCTCCGACTTCGAGATGCGCTACCGGGACGACCCGGACGGCGGAGACGGCGCGCCCCTCGAGGATCCGCCGGACGGTCCCGACGACGCACGCATCCCGATCAAGGTCGGCACCGGCGGCACGGTCTACATCCGCGTGTTCCGCGCGAGCACCACGCCGCCGACCGTCTGCGACACGTTCAAGATCGACTTCACCAATTGAGCGCCGATCTCAGAGGTTGGCCTTGCCGGTCAAGAACTGACCGGCGATCCCGGCCGCGGGCCAGTCGAAGGTCTCCTCGAGCACCTTGCCGTCGACCGAGGTGAGACGGAGCGTGAACGGTCCTTTGCCGAACCCTCCGCCGTCCGTCAGCGTGCCGTCGCTCCCTCGCGTCAACGCGACGTACGCCGCGTGGTTCTTGCTCTTCACCTCCACCTTGGCGAGCGGCAGCCGCGCGTTGCGCACCCAGAGGCTCGTCCACCACTCGCTCGAGCCGGTCTGGAACTCGTACATCACGTTGCCCGTGGCCGGGCACTCGGCGAACGACCAGGTCATCTTGCGCGGGTACTCGCCGCTGTCGAGCAGCGCGTAGGCCTCGGGGCTCACGTCGATGCTGTTGGGCGTGGTGTCGCCGTAGGTCACGACGCGCAGGATCGCCGACTTGCCCTTGGCCGTCTTCACGGAGATGCAGGCGTCGCAGTAGTTGGCGACGTTCGGGATGCCGTTCCAGAGGCCGGCGAGCAAGAGCCCCTCGGCCTTGCGCACGGCGGTCGCGTACTTGGTGCCGGGGGCGCAGGCGTTGTGCCATTTGGTCTCTTCCCAGTCGACCGGACCGAGGTGGAACTCACCGCCCTCGTGCGGTGTGCCGATCGGCGTGCCACCCCCGGCGTCGACGGGCGGGCCCGTGTCGACGGACGGGGTGCCGGTGTCGACGACGGGCTCGCCGTCCGCGGTCGTGGCCGCGTCGGACGTCGCGTCCACCGGATCGGATCCACACGCCGAGAGACCGAGCAGCAGGAAGAGCGCGCGACGCATGTTCGAATCGTACACGAGCCCGACGACTCGTCGCGCGTCGCGAGCGGCACGCCTCGTGCACCGCTTCGAGAGGGGTGCTCCGATGTCGCAGACCATTGTCGCCACGGTCATGACCACGCCGCCGATCACCGTGCCCGCCCAGGCCACGGTGCGAGAGGCGCTCGCGGTCCTCGAATCGCTCGCGCTGCGTCACCTCCCGGTGATCGACGACGAGCACCGACTCCTCGGGGTGCTGAGCGAGCGCGAGCTGCACAGCCTGTTCGCCTCGCGGATCGAGCTCACGGTGGATGCGCCGCTGCTCGCGCGCGCGGCCCTCGGGCGGCACGTGAGCCAGGTGATGATCAAGGATCCGGTGAGCATCGAGGCCGAGGCGCCGCTGCGCGAGGCCATCGAGAAGATGCTGCAGACCCACCTGAGCGCGCTGCCCGTGCTGCGCGACGGCGTCGTGGTGGGCGTGCTCAGCTACGTCGACGTGCTGCGCGCGTTCCATCGCCTCCTGTGATCCGCTGCACGGATTTCGTCGAGCGGCACCCCCTGCGGCCGCCACGCGACCCCGTCGGCGACCCGTTCGGTGCGAGCAGGTATGCTCTCCCGCATGCTGGTCGTCTGCGCTTCGTGTCGTCGCCACATCGAGCAGTCCGAGCCCTCGTGTCCCTTCTGCAGCGGCGGCCGAACGGTCCCGCGCGCGCCGTCGGAGCCGACGCGGAGGCTCGACCGGCTCGCGATCATGACCTTCGCCACCAGCGTCTATGCGTGCGGAGGGGGAGGCGGCGCGTCGACCACGGCCACCGCACCCATGCCCAGCGGCACTTCGGTGCCCAGCACCACCGCGCCCAGCACCACAGCACCCAGCACCTCGGTCGCACCCTCCACCCTGGCGTCCATGACCGATCCCTTTCCGGCGTCGTCGGGGCCCGACACAGTGGCACCGATGTACGGCGCGCCACCGGGGCCGACGCTCGGCCCCGGCTCGATGGTCGGCGCCTACGGCGCGCCGCCCGGGCCCGGACTCGGTGTGACGAAGCCGCCGCCGGGCAACCTCACCCTAGGCACCTCGGTCGGGTCCGCCGACGATCTCAAGCTGCTCCGCACGCGGACCGGGGCGCTCCGCGACTGCTTCCAGAAGGATTCAGCGAGCCTCCCCGACCCATCGACCTGTCGGCTGGCCGTCGCGATCGACGCCGCGGGCGCACCCACGCCGACGGTGACGTGCAAGGCCGGCCCGCCGTCGCTCGGCGTGTGCCTGACGGGCCGGCTGAAGCTCGTGAAGTTCGCCGCTGGAGACGCGCGCAGCCTGGTCGTCGACGTCACGTTCTCGCAGGCGAAGTGACCGCCGGGCACGGCCACTCTACAGGGGCCGAAGCTGATGCCCGACAACGACGAGGTGGCTACCTCAGCGTCGATCGGACCTGGTTCGAGCTGACGCATCATCTTCTCTCATGCACGCGAGGGCCACCCGGACCAGCGGCCACGCCGTGAGGGCGCGCCGCTCGGCATCGACGAGCGCCTCCCGGAGCGCGCGCCGATACGCCAGCACGGGCCTCGTGGCCGGGGCTCGCTTCGCCCGTTCGATGGCCATCTGGAGATCGTTCAGGTCGCCGAGCCGCGACTGGAGATCGACGAAGCACTCCGGCCGATCGGCGCCGGACCACTCGAGCGCGAAGCGTACCCGGCGCACCGCGCGGCGGAACGCGTGCATCGCCTCCCAGTCGCCGGCGACCAGCACATCTCCGCGGAGGAGCGCCTTCTGCGCCAATCGCCCGGTCTTGCGTACGACCCGTCGAGCCGTGAGGGGTTTCACCCGCTCCAGCGACGAGAGCAGGGCGGCCGCGCGCGCCCCCCGCATCACCCGCGAGAGCGCCTTCGCCGCCGTCGCGCGTTCCTTGCGCAGCTCGACCGCGAGGCTGGGTGGCATCGCCGGCTGCGAGAGCTGGACATCGAGGTCGCGCACCGTCGCCGCTGCGCGACGCAGCCAGCGGATCTCGGCGCCGAGCGCGTCGTCGTCCGCGAGCAGCACCCACACCCGCAAGCGCGCGAGCGCGACGCGGAGCTGATGCACCGACGCGGGCGTCACCTCCTCGGTGAGGACGCCGAGGTGCAGGCGCAGGTGCTCGAGCCAGGGCCGAAGCGGGATCCGTGCGGCCATGCCGCCGACGATGCTCCGCCGCGGTCAGAGCCGCAACGGCCCCGCTGGCTCACCAGCAGGCCAGAGAGGAGGCCGCCCGCACCGACCCCGGTGTCCGTGCTGCCTTCCCGATCATCGCCGGAGACGAGCAGCGACACGCCGATCTCGCGTGGCGGATCGTGACCTTCTGCCGACGGGTCGCGCCACGAGTCGACGAGGCCCTCGAGCCGCCGTCGCCGCCCTGGATCGCGAAGGTCCGTCCCTGGCGGCTCGCGCCCGGCGAGCCGCCGTTCGACGGCTGCGTGACAGCTTCTGACCCTTGCCGAGCGGTCGTGCACCGCCCATCGTACGTCGGTGCGCACCGTCTTCTTCCTCTCGGGAGCTTGGATTCTGGGTTGTTCCGCGCTCGGTTGCTCGGCCAAGGGCGAAGACCCGGGCGTGCCGACCGACGGCGGCCTCGACGCCCGCGCCGACGTCGCCGCCGAAGCTTTGGTCGACGGCGGCGACGACGGCTTCGTGGCCGACGTCCCGCTGATCGAGACCGGGCCGCCCCCCGTCGAGCGCGTGTACGCCAACACCGATCAGGATCTATGGCGGATGGACCCGGCCACCAAGACGATCACCCGCATCGGCGACTTCGTCGACGCGTCGGGCGCCGCGCTCGCCGAGCCGATGACCGACATCGCGGTCGACAAGAGCGGCAACCTGTTCGGCAACTCGGTGGGAAAGATCTTCACGCTGAAGCTCCCGGCCGGCGACACCGGCAACGTCACCGCCACCGTCCTCGTCTCGCTCCCGACGAGCAGCCCCCGCATGTATGCGCTCGGGTTCGCGCCGAGCGGCGTGCTCGGCACCGCCGAGGCCTTGATCGGCGGCGACGCGGCCGGCGATCTCTATCTCATCCCCACCGACGGCAGCGCGCCCCTCGGCGTCGGCACGTTCGGCAAGGTCACGGCGAGCGACCCGGGCGGCGGCGCGGCGGGCGACTACTGGCAGCTCTCGGGCGACATCGCCTTCTTCGAGGGCACCACCGGGCCGATCGGCCTCGCCACGCTGCGCCCGTGCACCAAGCCCGCCGACACGGCCACCTGCAAGAACGGCAACGACGTGCTCGTCGAGATCGACGTCACTGCGCTCGGGAAGAAGAGCGCCACGAGCAACCTCAAGAAGCGCTTCATCGGCACGAGCGGCACTGGCTTCGGTCGGCTCTACGGCCTCGGCGCGTGGGGCGGCGAGGCGTTTGCGTTCCAGCGCTTCTCGACGAGCGGCGGCGCAACGACGGCCCTGTTCCTCTCGATCTCGCTGGTCGACGGCAAGGGCAAGGTCGAGAAGGACTTCCCCACCATCGCCGCCGCCAAGAACGGCTGGAGCGGCGCGGGCGTCACGACCAAGGCGAAGATCGATCTGAAGTGAACGAGAGCGGCCCCCGATCCCGCGTGGGATCGAGGGCCCCGCCCATCGGCAGTGATCAGGCCGGAGTCGGCTCGCCGAACGGCATCGCCGGCGGCGGCACCGAGGCGGCCTTCGCCGCGACCAGATCGTACTTCTTCAGGAACGCGAGGCCTTTGAGGCCGCGGAACGCCCAGAAGCAGAGCACGAACCCGAGCACGAACACCCCCGAGCCACCGAGCAGGATCAGCGTCCAGTTGGGCTCGTCCTTGCCGAAGCCCTTCTCGAGCAGCTTCTCGACGAGAGGCTCTGCACCCAGCACGAACACCACCGGGAAGACCTGCGCCCAGAGCAGCGCGAGCGTGCCCCAGCCCCAGAACTTCTTGTGGGCGGAGAGCGGCACCTTGTCGTGGAAGCGCTGCTGGAAGATCTTGTGCGCCTTGCCGAGGAAGAAGCCGGTCGAGACCAGCACCACCATCACGTTGAGGACGAGGAACACCACCGTGCCGGCGAGGCTCCCGAAGATCAGGCCCGACGAGGCGCCCGGGGTCTGCACGTAGATCACGTCGACGAAGAACGTGTTGAGGAAGTTCTCCACCGCCGGGCGGACCGCGAGCGCGAGCAGCTCGCCCGAGAGCAGCGTGACGATGGCGAGCAGCACGATGAGGCACAGCGTCGCGAGCAGCTCGCGACCCACCTTGCGGAACGCCTCCTTCACGACGCCGTCGGTGTTCTCACCCGCGGCCGCGCGCCCCGGCAGCTTGATCAGCTCCACCAGCATCGGCCTGGCGCCGACGAGGAAGAGGAAGATCGCCATCGTCGTCATGACGAGCGGCAGGTAGTCGAAGATCCACAGCATCCCCTTGAACCACTTGGCGGCCGCGAGGAACGGCTGCGCGTCCT
>JAEUKC010000230.1:0-20822 GCA_016794445.1 Myxococcales bacterium | reverse complement strand
GGATGCGCTGCGGATCGTCTGGAAGGACTTCCCGCTCGGGTTCCACAAGCGCGCACGCCCCGCCGCGATCGCCGCCCGCAAGGTGCAGCGCCAGAAGGGCGACGCCGCCTTCTTCGCGTTCCACGACCGCCTGATGGACGGCGACCTCGACGACGCGAGCCTCCACAAGCTGCTCGCCGAGGCCGGGGTGAGCGACGACCCGGACCCGGAGGCCGAGGCCCTCGTCGACCGCGGCGTCGCCGAGGCATCGCAGCTCGGCATCACCGGCACCCCCGGGTTCGTGCTCGACGGGGTGCGTCGCATCGGGCTCCGGCAGCTCGACGACGCGGAGACGGTGTTCGACGCGCACAAGGCCAAGGCCGACGCGCTGCTCGCGCAGGGCGTCCCGCGGGGCGACGTCTACGGCAAGCTGGTCGAGGAGGCGTGGGTCCCGCCACCGCCGCCGATCGAGGTCGAGGAGCCGGTCTCGAGCGAGGTGTGGAAGGTGGAGGTCGGGCGCGCCCCGTCGCGGGGGCCGAAGGACGCGCCGGTCACCCTCGTCGTGTTCGGCGACTTCGAGTGCCCGTTCTGCAAGAAGCACGAGGCCACGCTCGCCGCGATCGAGGCCAAGTACCCGGGGAAGGTGCGGCTCGTGTTCAAGCACCACCCGCTAGGCTTCCACGCGAGCGCGCTGCCCACCGCGGTGTTCATGGCGCAGATCCAGGAGAAGGGGGGCGACGCCCTCTTCTTCAAGGCGCGCGACGCCGTCTTCGCGGGCGGCGATCTCTCCGACGAGGCGCTGGTTCGTGTGGCCGACAAGCTCGGCCTGCCGGGCAAGCAGCTGCTCGCGGCGGCGCTGGCGCACGAGCTCGAGGATCGCGTGGAGGACGACCTCGAGCAGGCGGAGGACCTCGCCGTGAGGGGCACGCCCTGCACGTTCGTCAACGGCCGACGGCTCGACGGCGCGCGCAAGCTCGCGGTGTTCACCAAGGTGATCGACGAGGAGCTCGCCAAGGCGAAGGCGCTCGTCGACGGCGGCAAGCCCGCGGACAAGGTCTACGAGGCGACCATCGCCGGCGGCACCCACCGCGGCGCCATCGACCTGCCGATCCCCGCGGCCGCCCCGTTCCGTGGGCCCAAGGACGCCAAGGTGGTGCTCCAGGTGTTCTCGGACTTCGAGTGCCCGTTCTGCCAGCGGCTCGCGCTCCTGCGCCCCGAGGTGGAGGGATCGGGCGCGCTCTTCGAGATCGAGAAGGTGTACCCGAAGCAGGTGAAGATCGTCTTCCGCAACTACCCCCTCTCGTTCCACAAGCACGCGCGCCGGCTCGCCGCGTTCGGCCTCGAGGTGCACAAGCAGAAGGGGAACGCCACGTTCTTCCAGCTGCACGACGCGCTCTTCGCGGCGCAGCCCGCCCACGACGACGCGACCCTCTCGGGGCTCGCCAAGAAGTTCGGCGTGGACTGGAAGAAGGCCGAGGCGGCGCTCGACGCGGGCGCCTGGGACAAGGCGATCGACGAGGACGTGGCCGCCGCCGAGAAGGCGCACGTGGAGGCCGCCCCGTCGGTCTGGATCAATGGCCGCTTCGTGGTCGGGGCGCAGCCGTTCCCCGTCTTCAAGCGCAAGATCGACCGCGCCCTGAAGAAGGGGTGATGCCCTGATGGGCTCGGAGCGGCGCTCGCCGGTGGCCCGCTTCGTTCACGTGGAGCTTTCCGCCCAGACGGTGTATCACCCTGGGACGATGCTCGGTGCGCTCCGGGGCCGTTTCGCCGTGATGCTGGTCGGTCTCGCCTGCGTGACCGCCTCTTTCGGGGGCGTGACCGGCTGTGGTGCCGGGCTCGTGCAGACGCCGAAGGCCACCGTGCGCGCCTACGCGCAGGCCGTCTCCGAGGGCCGGGCCGACGACGCCTACGCGATGCTCTCCACGACGGCCAAGGCCACCATCACGCCCGAGGCGTTCAAGAAGCTCGTGAAGGAGAACCGCACCGAGGCCCTCGAGCTCGGCAAGTCGCTCTCCCGCGAGCCCGGCGATCCGCAGGTCACCTCCACGGTGGTGCTCGACGACGGCGAGGTCGTCACCATGGTGCTCGAGGACGGCAAGTGGCGCGTCGACGGCGCGGCGCTCGAGTTCTACGGGCAGGCCACCCCGCGGCAGGCGGTGCGCGGGTTCGTCCGCGCCTACCTGCGCAACCCGCGTCGGTACGACGTCCTCATCAAGTACGTGCCCGAGTCCCACAAGGAGGGGCTCGACGAGAAGAAGCTCGCGCAGGCGTGGGGCGAGGGGCCCGAGGCCAAGCGCGTGCTCTCGCTCGTCGAGTCGGTGCGTGAGGCGCTGCCCACGGCCACCTTCGAGGAGACGGGCGACCGCGCGATGATGCAGTTCAGCACGACGGCTTCGGTCACCCTGGTCCGCGAGCAGGGCCTCTGGAAGATCGAAGACATGCGCGACCACTGAAGGTTCGCGCTCACTTGCAGCAACGGAAGCCGACGCCGATGGCCGGCTCCTTGAAGTCGCGCAGGTAGCGGGCGTTGCACGCGGCGTCGAGGTCGAGATCGCCGAAGTAGCCGCCGCGCACCGCGCACTCCTCGGGGGTCCCCGTGCAGTCGTTGACCCACTCGATGAGGTTGCCGCTCATGTCGTAGATCGCGTCGAAGGGCGGCTTGTCGCCGTGGCACTTGGGCGCCGCCATGATCTTGTCCGCCTCCGTGCGGCCGCCGTCGACGGCCTCACCGGTGGTGCACGACCCGCCGACGAAGGCGTTGCCGTAGGGGAACAGCGTGGTGCCCCCCTGACTGCACGCGTACGTCCACTCGTCCTTCTCCGGACCGGTGTGGGCGGCGCCGGTGCCGAGCTCGCCGCACAGCCGCTTGCCGGCCCACGCGCAGAATGCGTACGCGTGACACCAGTTCACGTAGGCGCGCGCGTAGCCGGCCGTCGCGTGGACCGTCCAGGAATCGGGCGCGGCGATGCTGACGCTGTCGCACCGCGAGGGCAGACCGAGCGTGGCCCGCGCGGGCGACGCGACGATGAAGCTCGCGAACTGCGCCTCGCTCACCTCGGTGACGTCGATGCAGTACGAGCCTCCGGTGCCGTTGGAGACCTCCACCATCGCCGGCCCCCGGTTGCTCGCGCACTTGTCGCCGCCGTCGCCGCTCGCATCACCGACGGGGCCGGAGTCGACCCCACCGTCGGGCGCGAGGCTGACGTCGCGCACCCCGGCGACCTGCTCGCAGCCCCCGAGCAGACCCGCGACGTAAAGGAGCGTCCAGGTGCGCATCGACACCCAGCATAGCCGGTCCACAGGCCGTCAGCGCCAGCGAGCAGCGAGCTCGGGGCAGGCTCCCGCCCAGTCAGGATGGGTGAACGCGAAGCCCGCCTCGAGGAGCCGACCCGGCACCACACGGCGGCTCTTGAGCAGCAGTTCTGTGTCGGTGCGCAGCACGAACGCGCCGATCTCGGCCATCCAGCGCGTGGCCGGCAGCCCGATCGGCGCGCGCACCGCGGCGCGCAGCGTGCGCATGAACTCGGCCTGGGGAAGCGGGTTCGGGGCCGTGAAGTTCACCGCGCCCTCGATGGACGGGTGCTCGATCACGAAGTCGATCGCCGCGCAGAAGTCCGCCTCGTGGATCCACGAGATGTACTGCGCGCCGCCGCCGACCGGGCCGCCGAGCCCGCGGCGTGCCATCGTGGCGAGCACGTCGAAGATGCCGCCTCGATCGGGGCTCATCACCATGGCCGTGCGCAGCTGCACCTTGCGCGCGCTCGTCTCGGCCTCGAGCTGGGCGCGCTCCCAGGCCTTGGCGATCTCGACGCTGTAGCCCCAGTACCCGGGGACCCCGGGCTCGGTGCCCCCGAGGATGCCGGTGGCCTCGTCGTTCGCGGCGTCGAAGCGGTGGGCGTAGATCGTCGCGGTGCTCATCTGGAGCCACGTGCCCGGCGGGCGCTTCGCCTGCGCGATCGCCTGGCCGATGACGCGGGTGGAGTCGACGCGCGAGTCCATCATCTCGGCGAGGTTCTCCTTGGTGTAGCGGCAGTTCACCGACCGACCGGCCAGGTTGATCACGACGTCGGAGCCGTCGACCGCCTGCGCCCAGGGACCGAGCGTGCGGGCGTCCCAGCCGACCTCGCGGGCCGCGGCGTCGGGGCGGCGCGAGAGCACGACGACCTCGTCGCCGCGCGCCTCTGCCCGCCGCCGCAACAGCGCGCCCACCTGCCCGGTGCCCCCCGCGACGACGATCTTCATCGGCGCACGCTAACACGCGGTGTGGGGCGTCATGCTTCGGCCCCTCCAATGCAGAGGTGCTGCCTCGGCCCCGGGGCTCAGACGAAGCTCGTCGCCACCCGCACCACCTGGACGACGGCGATCAACGTACACGCCTGGCCGACCACGAACGAGAGGGTACGCCACGGCTGGACGGCCTTGATGTAGGCGATGGCGTGGACCAACCGCATGGCGGTGAAGACGCCGCAGAGGGCCAGCACCCACTTGGCGCTCGCGCCGACGGCGACATAGAGGAGCATCACGATCAGGAACGGGACGACGTTGGCGAGGGCGTTGCGGTGGGCGCGCATCACGCGGGCGATCTGCTCGGGATCCTGTGGGGCGAGCTTGGAGCCTCTGGCGACCGAGCGGGCATCTTCTTCGTTGGGGGTGGTCTTCGTGCTCGCGCGCACCCCGCCGCCGACGGCGTCGATGACCAGGAGCAGGACGGAGAGGGCGGCGGCGAACAGCGCGAACGTGCCGAAGGCCGGGGTGTGAAAGAGATCCATGCGCCATGGACTCGCGAGTCGGCGCCGCGTTACAGCGCGGTCGACGCTCACTCGACCGCGATCACGCTGCCCTTCTCGTCGTAGACGAGGGCCACGGACGGGCCGACCTCGACCCGTGCGGGCATCTCCGAGATCGGCTCGGGGGACGCCACCGCAGCCGGCACGCTCGAGACCGGTGCGTTCGGCGTGGGCGCGGCCGAGGACCAAGGAGCGCCGGTCAGCGCGAGCAAGATCACCAGGGACCCGCGGAGTGGTGTCATTGGAATCATCCTCTGACACGGGAATCAGCAAGCTTCGGGCCCACCGTGAAGGGGCCGAAATCGGCGCCGCTGGTGAACCAACCCGCGATCGATGGGTCGTATGGCCGTTCCAGGCGTCACCTCGACAGGACACTCCCGCTGGCGAGTGCGCATGCACGGCACCGCTGGTCCTGGCGAGGTTCAACCGGCCGCGGGCAGTGGCGACGGGCGTCGGACGAGGAAGGCCAGGCCAGCGAGCCCGAGCACGACGGACCCGTACTGTGCAGGCGTCAGGCTGAGATAGCGGACGTCCTCGATCCGCAGGTAGTCGAGGAAGAAGCGGAAGGGCGCGTACACAAGCAGCATCCACCCGAGGAAGAACCCCTCGCGGCGGGGCGCGCGCCCGGCGACCATGAACAGCCCGGCGAGCACTGCGGTGAACAGCGCCTCCTCCAGCCCGAGGTTGTGGCGCACGACGCGGTCGACGTAGCGCTGACCGAGGAAGAACGACGTCGGTCGGCCCACGTGGTCGTAGGCGAGCGCGCAGCCCACGCGGCCGAGGCACCAGGCCACCGGAAACGCCCAGGCGACCGCGTCGGCGTAGGCGAGGCGGCGGTCGACCCGGGCCACCGCGAAGAACGTGAGAGCCCCGAGCGCCGTGCCCGCGAACCCACCGAACGAGCCCATCGTCTCCCAGATGCGGAGCAGGCTCCCGGGATCGCGCAGCACACGCTGCGGCTCGTAGACCAAGAGGTCGATGACGTGCGCGCCCACGAACCCTCCGACCACGACCCACAGGAGCAGCCAGCGCATCGTGGCCTCGACGAGGCCGAGGGCGCGCGCACGCGCGATCGCCATCTGTACTCCGATCGTGCCGCCCGCCCCGACCAGGAAGCCGAAGAGGTACAGCGTGGAGTGCCCGATGACGAGCTTCGGCGGCGCGAGGTACGGGAGCAACGGGCTACTTGAGCTGGAGGACGATCTCGCTCTTGCGCACGAGACCGAGCTCGGTGCGGGCCACGTGCTCGACCTCGGCCAGGTCGTCCTTGAGCGCCTTCACCTGGGACCGCAGCCGCGCGATGTCGCGCTCCACCGCCTGGTTCTCGGCCTCGACCTGCTCGAGGTCGCGCTCGAGGCCACGGAGCCGCGGCAGACCCTGGGGCTCGAACACGAGCACCGGCACGAGCACGATGGCGAGGGCGAGGATCACGAGGGGGAGCGCGTCCCGCCCGGTGCGCAGGAGTCGAGCAACCGTGCCTGGCCGGCGCTGCCGGCGCTCCCCCGACGGCTCGCGGACCTGCTCGCCCTCTTCGGACTCCGGTTCGGGGGACAGGTTGCGGGTGTTCGGGGGAGAGGCCAAGTCCTTCGACCCTGCCACGAACGGCGACCCGTGGGCGACTTTTTCGTTCAGCGAGGGGCGGGCCGCCCCGCATCGCCCCGCCTCCACGCATGGAGCGTGAGGGCCACTGCGGCTGCGCCGCCGAGCCCGATGCAGTCGAGCGCCCAGCGCGGGAATCGGGCGGCGAGGGCGGCGGTGACGAGCAGGGCGAGGGCGCCGCGCGCGAACCGTCGATCGAGCACGAGCGCGAGGGTGGCGAAGGCGTACGTGTAGAACAGCGGCGTGGCGGCGATGGCGGCGCGCACGGGCACGCCCAGCAAGAGGCTCGCGATCCACCACAGCTCGACGGCGATCGCCGTGAAGATGAGCCCGCCGTAGAGCCGGATGTTGGCGAGGTTCTGGAAGAACGTCCGGCGGCGTGCGACCCCATACGGGACGAGGACCGCCACCAGGAGCCCACCCTCGACCAGGAGCTCCCGGTAGCCGAAGCGCAAGAGGCATCTCCGGTCGAGTGCCCCGATCACCAGGCTGACCACCGCCCAGCTGGCGCCGAGGAGCGCGAACAGGCGCTGGCGCTCGGTGCCACCGAGGGTGAGGTCGAGATCGCGTCCGATCGCCTCGAGCGACTGCACGTGGCGTGCGCGCGAGGCCAGGGTCTCGGCGAGCGCATCGATCTCCGCGCCGAGGTCGGGCCTGGTCCCTTCGAGGCGGGCGTGGAACGCGCGCGCCGCATCGAGGCGCTCCTCGGCCAGCGCGTGACGAGTGCGCAGCACGAGGAGCGTGCGGGCGAGCGCCGGCAGTCGGGGGTGCGCGGTCCACTCTCGCTCGGTCTGCTCGATGGCCACCTCGACTTCGGCGAGCTGGGCCTCGAGGTCGGGGCCGACGGACGACGACAGCTGGCGCTCGACCTCCGCGATCGTCTGGTCGGCGCGCGCGGCGAGGTGCTCGGCGTGACGGTGCTGCAAGAATCCCTCGACCGCCTCACGGAAGGCGTCGACGCTCGCGTGTCTGTCACCCGGGTCGCGGGAGAGCGCCCGGTGCAAGATGGACTGCAGCTCGCGCGGAATGGTGTCCTCGTAGGTGAGGGGCGCGCTCTCGAAGGCGTGCGCCAGCGCTGCGATGGCGGTCGGCGCGAGGTGGGGAGGGCGACCGGTCACGAGCTCGTGCAGCGTGGCGCCGAGCAGGTAGACGTCGGTGCGTGGCCCGATGCGCTCGACCTCGGGACCTGCGAGCTCGGGGGCCATGTACGAGGGCGTCCCGGCCGGGCCCGCGAAGTTCTCGGGGCCGGCGAGCCACGCGGGCCCGCCGCTGGTCGCGCACGCGAGCCCCCAGTCGAGCACGTACACCTCGCCGAACTCCCCCAGCATCACGTTCTCGGGCTTGAGATCCAGGTGCAGGATGCCCTTCTCGTGCGCGAACGCGAGCGCACGACAGACCTGGAGGAGCACCCGGAGCTGCGCTTCGAGGTCGCTCGGACCGGCGAGCACGCTCGCCCAGCTCTTGCCCTCGATGCGCTTCATGACGACGGCCACCGCGTCGCCGTGTCGCGCGAGCGTGTGCACCGACGCCACGTTGGGGTGCGCGAGGGCGGCGCCCACCCACGCCTCCTTGAGCAGTGCCGCGCGCACCACCGCGCTCGAGGTCGCGTAGGCGGTCTTGGTGGCGACCTCGCGACGGAGGCTCACCTGTTCGGCCACGCGTACCTCGCCCATGCCGCCCCGCCCGAGGAGGGCGCCCAGTACCAGCCGCTCCGTCGAGAGGACCCCGTCCTCCGACGGAGACCCGTCGGGGAGCGAGTCGGCGAGCAGCGTGGGGCCCGTCCCGAGGCGGGTCGCCGGCCCGATCGTGCTGTCCGCGAGGACCGTCGGCGCGATGCCGCGGGCCTGCCACAGCGAGGCCAGCGCGGTGGCGGCGCTCATGGACGCGCCTCTTCGGTGGCGTCGCGCCACGAGAGTCCGACGACGGCGAGCGCGAGACCGCCGAACACGCCGAGCATCCACCACGCGAGGTCGGGGCGGAGCGCGCCGCCGAGCAGCCCGAACGCCGCGACCACGGGGCTCAGCGCGAAGCGCGGGCTGATCATCACCGAGACCGCGCCGCCGGCGAGCAGGTAGAACACCCCGCTGAGAGCGAGCGCGCTGCGGAAGGGGATGCCGAGCCAGAGCGCCGCGACCCAGAACGCCTGCAACAGGAAGTACGTGATGATCGCGACCGAGAACACCGACGCGTTGGCGCGGTTCTGGAACAGCGCTCCGCGCCGAAGGAGCGTGTAGGCCCCGACCGCGACGAGGACCCCGAGGCTCTGGGTCATCATCTCGCGGTAGCCCATCGAGAGTATGGAGAGGCGCTCGAGGGCGGCGTAGGCGACGTTGCCCGCGAGGAACACGAGACCCCAGCCGACGGTGACGCGGCGCCGGAACTGGCTTCCGAGGCGCAGGTCCTCGTCGTGCGCGAGGTGCTCGAGCTCGTGGACGCGGGCCGTCTCGGCCTCGGCGCGACGAGACAGATCCGCGAGCCGCTGGCGCAGGTCGGCGTGCCCCTCGACCTCCCGCAGGTAGGACTCGGCGAGCGCGAGGCGCCCGGCGTCCATCGCGTGGCGCGCCATGCCACCGAACAGTCGCCCGCGCAGCGCCGCGCTCTCCGCGGTCTTGCGGACCTCGGTCGCCTCCCGGAGCGCGAAGCGCGCTGCGCCGAAGAGATGCGATACGCGCACCTCGTCGGCGCGGGCTTCGAGGGCGGCCTCGAGCAGTCCGATCCGCCCGGCTGCCTCGCGCAGCATCTCGTCGCCCCTCCGGTGTCCGAGGAACGACTCGAGCGCGTCGCGGAGCGCCTCCGCCGTCGCGAAGCGCCGCTCCGGGTCGCGGTGCATGCTCGTGTGGAGGATGGCCGCGAGCTCCTCGGACACCGTCTCGGGGTAGGGGTAGGGAGCCGAGCGGTACGCATGCTCGAGGCGTTCGAGCAGCGTCGCACCGGGGTGTGGTGGTGCGCCCGTCACCACCTCGTGGAGCATCGCGCCGAGCAGGTACACGTCGGTGCGCGGCGAGATGCGCGCGCCGTCGGCCATCGCGATCTCGGGGGCCATGTAGTCCGGCGTGCCCGAGACCGCGCGGATCTCGGCGGCCGCGGGGAGCCACCGCGGGGCCTCTCTGCCGAATCCTGCCGCGAGACCCCAGTCGAGCACGCACACCTCGCCGAAGCGCCCGAGCATGACGTTGTCGGGCTTGAGATCGAGGTGGAGGACGCCGCGGCGGTGGGCGTAGGCGACGGCGTTGCACGCGGCCACGAGGACCCGCACCTGGAACGCGAGCGGGTCGTTGGACGCCGGCAGCAGGGTCGGGTCGCGGAGCGCCGCCTGCAGGCTCGTGCCCTCGATGCGCTTCATCACCACGGCCGGGGCGCCGTCGATCTCGACGAGCGCGTGCACCGGGACGACGTTCGGGTGCTCGAGGTTGCCGCCGACCCACGCCTCCTTGAGCAGGGCCGCGAGCGCGGCGGGATGCGCGGAGCCTCGCGGGCTCCGGGCGACGCGCTTGATCGCGACCTCCCGGCGCAGCGAGACCTGGGTGGCGCGGTGGACCATGCCCATGCCCCCCCGCCCGAGGAGCTCGCCGATCTCGAACGGCTCGTGCGCGAGCGCGGCCTCGGTGAGGGGCTCGAGCGCGAGCTGGCCCGCCTGCTCGGTGAGCCCCGAGGTCAGCGCGCGATCGGAGGCCTCGAGGCTCTGGCTCCCCCGCTCGCCGAGCGCGGTGATCGACACCCCGCGCTCGCGCCACAGCGTGGTGAGGGCCTCGAGATCCTTGCCCGAAGGCCCCTCACTCGCAGGCATCGCGCCGATGTTATCACGCGCTCTGGTCTGCCCGGCCGACGAGCACGCAGCGAGCGCCCGGTCGCAGGCGGGCGAGCCGGTCGCGCATCGCTCGGTCGAGCACGCCGAGCACCCGATAGCCGCCGGTCGTGGGACCGTCCGGGCCGATCACGATGGGCTGCCCGTCCGGGGGCAGCTGGATTGCACCTGGGACCAGAGGGCTCGAACGCACCTCTCCGCCCCCTGTGAGCGTGGCGCCGGAGAGGCGCGTCCCCACGCGATCGGAGCGTGGGTCGACGACGAACTCGATGGGCGAGAACGGGAGCTCGGACGCGAACGCGATCCGTTCGTCGACCACGAGTTCGACCGTGCTCGCCCCCGCGGTGAACGGAGATGGGGAGACGAGGGGGAGCACGTCACCCTTGCGCAGCGCGCGCCCTTCGAACCCGCCGAGGCCAGCGTTCGGCAACGTGGCCCGCGAACCGAGGACCTCGGGCACGGCGAAGCCACCTTCGACGGCGAGGTAACGGACGGCGCGCGCATGCGCCGGGACCATGATGGGTTCCCCTGCCGCGAACGCCCGCGGACCCTCGCCGTCGATCGAGACCATGACCGCGCGGGAGGCGACGAAGGTGGCCGACATCAGCGGGATCTCGAGGGTGGCGTCGTCGTCGGCGCCACCCACGGCCGCGAGCGCGGCCCGGTGGGCCTCGTCGTCGAGTGGACCGCTGGCCGGCACGCCGTGCCGCGCGAACCCGCGGCGAGGCCGCGCTTGCAGCGTGACGAGCGGGCCGACGCGCACGACGGTCAGCACCGCACGTCCTCCACCACGAAGCGAACGCGGTCGCCGACGGCGAAGACGGAGGGAGGCGCGCGCGTGGGGTCGAACGCGGCGAAGTCGACCGCGTGCCCGATCAGGTTCCAGCCGCCGGGCGAGTCGAGGGGGTAGATGGCCGAGCGGAGACCGGCGATCGCGACCGTGCCGGCGGGCACGCGCGGACGCGGGGTCGGACGTCGCGGCCGCGCGAGCCGCGGATCGAGGCCGCCGAGGTAGGCGAAGCCCGGGAGGAAGCCGATCACCTCGACCACGAGCTCCGAGCCCGCATGCACGTCGGCCACCTCGCGCGGGGTGAGCCCCACCACGTGCGCCACCTCGACGAGGTCGGGGCCGTCGTAGATCACGCGGACCTCGTGCGCCCGGGTCGTCGCCTCGTCGATCGTCACGGGCTCGACCTCGGTGAGCCGCGTGAGCAGACCGGGCTGCTCGCGCGCGCTCACGAGGTGCGCGACCACTTGCTCGTAGCCCGGGACGGCCTCGAGGACGCCGGGGATCCTCGAGACCGCAGCCGCGAGCGCGCGGGCCTCCTCGGGACCCGCGCAGGACAGCGCGATGGCTTCCTCCCCGAACGGGACCACGCGGCGCGCGACCATGCCGCAGGCTAGCGCATCAGGTCTTCGCCTTGCCGAGCTCCGACAAGGGCAACACCGAGAGCGTGCCGCGCGCGAGCGGAGGCTTCGGTCCCTTGGTCGCACCGTCGGGAGGAGGCGCGCCTTCGGGCGGTCCGGCCTCGGGCGCGCCACCCTCGGGGGGCGGAGGCATGCGCACGACCGCGACGTGCGCGACGGCGGTCGAGGGGTGATCGCCCGACAGCAGATCCGCGAGGACCGACTCGGGGATGGACCGCGGGTCGGCGTCGGGTGCGAGCACGCAGGTGGCGATCACCGTGGGACGCGGCGGCTTCCCGTCCTTCTTCGGCGCCTCGCCTTTCGTCGGGAGCGGCGGGGCCTCGTCGAAGATGGCGATCTGCACGATCGTCGGACCGGGCTTCTCGGTGCCCTTGATCGACTCCTTCGCACCCGCGAGCGAGTCGTCGATCTCGGCGAGGCTGCCCACCTTCGGATCCGTCCCGAGCTTCGCGGGCCCCGGCTCACCCTTCGCGCCCTCGGGGGGCGGCGGAGGTGGCGCAGCGTCGGGGGCCTTCCCGTCGCCGCGGTGCACGACGCAGGGCGAGGCCGGCTTCTCGCCGGGCTTCGGCGGGGGCGGCAGGAGCAGCGGCACGAGGACGTGGGGCGCGTCCTTCGGCAGGAGCGCCGGGTCCTTCGGGGGCTCGCGGTCGAGCACGACGAGGTCGGCGAACATCGCAGGAGGCGGACGGGGCGCCGACGTGGCCGCCTCGGCGCCGCCGAGGGCGGTGGAGGTGGAATCGGTCGTGACCTCGCCCGAACAAGCGGCGACCAGGGACGCGAACACGGCGAGGGCAGAGATACGGGAGAGACTCATCGGACACCTCCTCGGTGCGAGGCGCGACGGGGTGTCGCGCGTCTTCTTCGGAGAGGATGCCCACCGGATCTTGCGGGCCCCTTAACGGGCAGGAAGTTCTCAGAGGAGCGACGCGCTGTACTGGGCGGAGTGCGTGTCGTGGGTGCCGCAGGCGCGGACGCACGGCTCGAGCCTCCCTTCGGCCACCGGGCGCGGCCGCCAGCCCTCGGGCACGAGCTCCTGGAAGAACGGCCCCTCGACGATCTCACGCAGCGGCTTGATCCGCGCGTCGAGCGAGGCCTTGCCCTCGGGGAGCGCCCGCACGAGATCCCACATCTGCGCGCTGCCCGCGGGGCGGTTCGGCGGGTAGAGTGCCCCGGTCCAGCAGCAAGGGAACACGAGCCCCTCCGCGCTCACGTAGATGCGCTTGTGGTTCGCGGCCTTGCAGGTGATCTCGGCGGTGGCCTGGTAGTCGGCGTAGCGGCCGGCGCGCCCGAGCTGCACCACGCCCTCGTTGCGGAAGCGCGGATCGAGCGGCTCCTCGATCGCGTAGTCGGGGCGACCCTCGCGATCGAGGACCTGTCGCTTCTGGGCCCCCCCGGCGCGCGCGTCGAAGAAGCGGCTCGTCTTCTTGAGGAAGAAGCGTCGGAAGCCCATGGCGCGGGCCAGCTCTCGCGCCTCCTCGATCTGGTGTTCGTTGTGGCGGAACACGATGAAGTCCCACTCCGCGGCGCCGCCGGCGGCGAGGAACGCGCGCGCCGACGCCATCACCTTCTCCCACTGGGTGCCTCGTCGGTAGAGGTGGTTGGTGTCGGCGAGGCCGTCGATGGAGAAGCGCACGTAGCTGACCACCCGGGCGAGCTCCGCCCAGAACGCCTCGGTGCGGCCGCTCCCGTTGGTGAACAGGCCGAGCTCCATCGCGGGGTTCTGCGCGCGCAGGCGCTGGAACACCGGGAGGGTGTCGGCCGCGACCATCGGGTCGCCGTAGTTGCCGCACGCATAGAGCTTGCGCAGCCGACGGACGAACTCGTCGGGGAGGATGCGTTCGACGTCGGCGGCAGAGAGCTCGACGAGCGGCAGCGCCGGGTTGACGGGGCCGCCCGAGAGGTTGCGCGGGCACTGCGGACAGCACGCGTTGCACCGGGTGGTGAGCTCCAGGTGCACCTCGCGGACGTCCTCGTAGCGGTACATCGCGCGGGGAGTATACGGGAGCGGTCAGCGGCCGAAGGCCTTGAACAGCTTGCCCAGCAGACCGCCGAGTCGGGACGGGGGCGCGGTCCATGGTGGCTTCACCTCCGGCCCCGCGTAGGTCCCGAGCTCGCGCAGGATCTCGTCGACCGAACGCGTACGGTCGAGGCGCACCGGGAGCGCGGCGCTCGTGCGGGCGTCCCACGCCTCCACCGTCATGAGGCAGTGCTCGTCGAACGAGAGGCGAAGCCGCACGCGCCCCTTGTCCCAGAGCGACCGATCTTCGACGATCACGGAGCACAGGTACTCGTTGTTGCTCACGTCGAGCGACTCGCCCTGGAACAGCGGCAGCGTCACGTTGCCGAGGGCGTCGGCGTCGAAGGTGACGTCCTCGTGGGCGGGGAGCCGCGCGTTGCGCGCGACGACCGGCACGAATCGGTGTCCCGCGATGCCGTAGCCGATGGTCATCGGCAAGATGTCGAGCAGCACCGGGCCACTCGCCGCCACGATCTCGTCGGCGAGCAGCGCTGCGCCCAGCGCGACGGCCTCGTCGGGGTGGATGCGCTTGCTCGGCCTCCGCTGGAAGAGCTCCTGCACCGCCGCTTGCACGGCGGGGATGCGCGTGGTGCCACCGACGAGGAGCACGTCGTCGACGTCCTTCGGGGTGAGCTTGATCGAGGCGAGGACCTCGAGACCGATGGCCACCGTGCGGGCGATCAGCGGCTCGGCGAGCTTCTCGAACGCCGCGCGCGTCACCTCGACGCGCAAGGCTCGCTTGCCCTCGGGGCCGGTCGTGAACTCGGGGAGCTCGACCACGTGCTCGGTCTCGGTGGAGAGCTGGCGCTTGACGGCCTCGGCGGCGCCCCGCAGCCGGGCGATCTGCTGTGGGCTCGGGTCGAACGCGAGTCCCTCGAGGCGCTGGAACTCGGTGAGGAGGTGCGACGCGAGCTGATCGTCGAAATCGGAGCCGCCGACGAAGTTGTCTCCCCCCGAAGCGAGCACCTCGAGCGCGCCGTCGGTGACGTCGACCACCGAGAAGTCGAAGGTGCCACCACCGAAGTCCCACACCGCGACGCGCGCGCGAGGACGGCCCTGCTCCTTGTGCCCGTAGGCGACGGCGGCCGCCGTGGGCTCGTTGACGATGCGGTGGACGACGAGGTTCGCCTCGCGGGCGGCGCGCCGGACCGCCTCGCGCTGGACCTCGGTGAAATACGCCGGAACGGTGATGACCGCGGCCGTGACCGGCACCCCGAGGTGGGCCTCGGCCGTGCTGCGCACCTCGTCGAGGACGCGCGCCGCGATGGTGTCCATCGGGATCACGCGGTCGTCGATGCGCGCGCCGAACCGCTGGCCGTCGGCCTCGCCGAGCGGATACGCGAAGTGCTGCTGCAGCTCGGCGGCGAGATCTGGACGATAGGTGCGCCCGACGAGGCGCTTCGAGCCGTAGACCGTGCGCAGCGGGTAGAGGATCTGCCGGTCGGCCGCGCGTTGTCCGACGTAGCAGTGCCCATCGGGGTCGAACGTGATCATCGACGGGATGGTGTTCGTGCCGGTGCGCCCGGGGATGATGGTGGGGCGCCCATCGACGACGTAGGCCGCGCAGGTGTTGGTGGTGCCGAGGTCGATCCCGATCACCATCTGCTTGCGCACGGGGAGCGCCTCGATGGCCGGCTCTTCGGTGAGGACGACGTCGGGGCCATCGTTCGCAGCGTCGGAGAGCCGCGCGATCACGGAGGCGTCGATCCCGAGCGCGAGCAGCCGCAGATCCAGGGTCGTCGTCGTGCTGGCGGTCACCTTCCCGAGGCCGGTCGCGATCTTCTCGCGACCCTCGAGGAGCTCGAACCGCACCTCGGAGCCCGCGGAGACGAGGACCTCCGTCGAGATCTGCGCGACGGCTTCGCCGAGGCGGAGCAGCGTGTCGACGTGGAGCTCCTCCACACCGACGACCGACCAGACGACGCGCACGTTTCGTGAGGTGGCCAGGCGGTAGAGGGTATCGCAGGGTCGACGCGGGTGTCATCGGTCGCGCGAGCAGTCCGATTCGGCCAGCCTCGTCATCGACCAAGCAACTCTGCCGCGCGACGTGCCGACGCACCGGCGTGCCCTCTCCATCGTTCGACCACGAGGCGCCGCTGCACCTCCTCCGCGACTCGCCCACCCTCGTCTTGACGCTGCTCCGGGACCTCCTCGGGCTCTCGATTCCGCGCGATCCGGTCGTCGCCGTCGAGGAGACGGATCTCTCCCAGCTCCTTCCCGTCGAGTTGCGCGCCGACCTCGTCTTGACGCTGAAGGGTCGGAAGCGACGGCTCGGCGTCGTCGTCGAGCACCAGATGCGCTGGGATCCACGCAAGAGATACGTGTGGCCCCTCTACGCCGCCGCCGCCCACGCCAAGCTGCGCTGTCCGATCGCGCTCGTCGTGCTGGCGGCGACCGAAGGCGTGGCCGAGCGCGCGCGCGACCCCCTCTGTGACGTGCAGGTGGGCTCGGCGTTCCTTCCCCTGGTGATCGGTCCGGGGCGAATCCCTCGGGTGACCAAGATCGACGAGGCCATCGCCGCTCCGGAGCTCGCCGTCTTGTCGGCGTTGACCCACGGTCGGACGCCGGCGGCGACGGCGATAGGGTGGGCAGCCGTCGAGGGGATCCGCGTGGCAGAAGCGGCGGGTCGGCTCGACCAGGAGCACGCCCAGGTCTATCTTGACGTGGTGTTCGCGGCGGTCGGCGAGGTCGCCCGTCAGGTGCTGGAGACGATGGTCATGCAGAAATACGAGTACCAGAGCGAGTTCGTGCAGCGCCTGCTCAGCAAGGGAAAGGCCGAGGGAAAGGCCGAGGGAAAGGCCGAGGGAATCGCCCAGGGGGAGGCTCGCGCCATCCTCGAGGTGCTGCAGACGCGTGGCCTTGGTGTCACCGAGGCGCACCGCGAACGCATCCTCGCCTGCGCCGACCTGACGGTCCTCCAGCAGTGGATACGGCGGGCCGTCACGGCCACGACCGTCGACGAGGTCCTCGCCGACGGATGATCCGCGTGCAGCTGGGTGTGCTCAGGCGAGGTCGGGCGGCGGGTAGGGGCCGACGCCCGGGTAGTACCCCTCGTCGGTCGGATAGTGCTGTCCCGGCACGCACGGCGCGCCTTCGTAGCTGGGCTCGCCCTTCTTGCAGACGCGCGGCGCCGCGGCCTGGTTCGTGTCCCAGGAGCAGCGGCACGGGCCGCTGCCCGCAGTGGGATCGGCGCCGTCGGTGGTCGGCGGCGCGCTCGCGCTCGACGAGGCCGTGGGCGTCGGGCCCCCCGAGTTGGCCAGCGGCGTGGCGGAGCCGCCACAGGCAGCGGCGAGCGGCGAGACCAGCGCGAGGGCGCGCGCGATGTCGAGGAAGCGAGGGCGCGAGACCGAGAGCATCGCTGGAATGTAGCATCGCCACCGCGATCTTCAGGGATCCGCAAGATCTCGGCGGTATCCTCCCTGGGGCATGGCCGACCACATCCTCCTCGTCGAGGACGACGAAGCGCTGGGCGCGCAGATCGTCGGTCACCTGCAGCGCGCGGGCTACACGACGACGTGGAACAAGGACGGCCGTGGGCTCGACGACTTCGACGAGCGCGCGGCGCAGCTCGTCGTGCTCGACCTGATGTTGCCCGGGGTGTTCGGGCTCGACCTGCTCAAGCGCTTCCGCGCGCGGAGCGACGTGCCCGTGCTGATCCTCTCGGCGCGCAACGACTCCGCGACCCGCGTGCGCGGCCTGCAGCTCGGCGCGGACGACTACCTCACCAAGCCCTTCTGGCCCGAGGAGCTGGTCGAGCGCGTGCGCGCACGGCTGCGCCGGCCCCAGCTGCAGCGGAGTTCCGCCGTCGAGGTGGGGACCTTGCGCATCGACGAGAGCGCGCGGACCGTCGCCGTCGCGGACCGCCCGGTCGCCCTCACCGCCACCGAGCTCGGGATCCTCGTCGCCCTCGCGCGCAAGGTCGGTCGACCGGTCACGCGGCAGGTGCTGGTCGACGAGCTGGACGCCGGTCGCGAGGGCGCGGAGCGCACCCTGGACGTGCACGTCTCCCGTCTGCGGAAGAAGCTCGGCGACGAGGGCGCGCGGGTCGTGACGGTCTTCGGCATCGGGTACAAGCTCGCGAGCGACAAGCCATGAAGCTACGCACGCGACTCGTCGCGACGTCGCTCGTGCTGACCGTACCGCTCACGCTGCTCGTGGGGGCGCTCGAGCGGCGCGCGCTCGACCAGGAGGCCCAGCAGATCCTCGCCACGCACGTCAGCGCACGCCTCGCGGACGACGGCGCGCGGTGTGCTGCGGCGCCGCTCGCGTTCGCGGCCCCGCCTGGCGCGCCGGGGCCGCCGCCCTTCGGGGCGCCTCCGCCGTTCGGGGGGCCCCCGCCTTTCGGTGCTCCCCCGCCGCTCGGAGCTCCCCCGCCGCCTGCGCCGCCGCCGCGACCGGGCGACGGCCCACCGATCCTGCTGTTCCCGCTGGATCGTGAGCTGCGCTCCGTCGTGCCCGGCGCGCCCGTGCCGGATCCGCGGCTCCCGGCCGCGCTCGCGACGGGCGCGACGCGCGCCCACGTGCTGGCCACCAACGGACCGCGGGCGACGGACCAGCTCCTCGTCCGCCTCTCCGACCAGGGACCGTGCGCCTACGTCCTCGCGATCCGCGATCGGCCGCCGTTCGCCGCGCTCACCCTGCCGCACCTCGCGCGGGTCTGGGGGCCGCCGCTGCTCGCGATGTTCGGCGCGATCGTCCTCGGGCTCGGTCCGATCGTGCGCCGCATCCGCGCGCTGGAGCGGCGCGTGCGCGAGTCCTCGGCGCGGGGGTATTCCGGGGACATCCCGCACGAGGGCAACGACGAGGTCGCGGCCCTGGCCACCGCGTTCGACGAGGCGGCACGCAGCGTGCGAGGTCACCTCGAGGCGCAGGAGCAGCGCGAGCAGACCCTGCGGGACTTCCTCGCGAACACCACGCACGACGTGATGACGCCCCTGACCGTGCTGCAGGGGCACCTCGTGGCGCTCGCCCGCACGACCGAACAAGGGCGCGTCGCCGATCCCGCGGTCGTCGAGGCGGCGCTCGACGAGGCGCACTACACGGCGGCGCTCGTCCACAACCTGGGGGTCGCCGCGCGGCTCGAGGCCGGCGAGCCCCACGTCACGCGCGCGTCCGTGGACCTCGCGGCCCTGGTGACGCGCGTCGTCGCGCGGCACGGTCCCGTCGCCCGCCAGCACGGCGTCGAGCTCGAGCACGCCGTCCCCGACGAGCCGGTGCGGATCGAGGGCGACGAGACCTTCCTCGAGCAGGCGGTGAGCAACGTCGTCTACAACGCGATCCGGCACCACCGGCCGGGCGGGCACGCGTCGGTGCTGGTCGAGCGGCTCGAGGGCGCCGTGCGGGTGCGGGTCCTCGACGACGGGCCCGGCGTGGCCCCGGCCGATCTCGATCGCATCGCCGAGCGCAACGTACGCCTGGACGCCGCGCGCACGCGGCATCCTGACGGTCGTGGCCTCGGGCTCGCGATCACCCGTCGCGTCGCCGAGCTGCACGGCGCCGAGCTCTCGTTCGCGGCGGGGGAGGGCGGCCTGGGACTCACGGTCGATCTCACCTTCCCCGTGGCCTGAGCGCGCTCTCCTCAGCGCGGGCGCGCGGCACGCACGACCGACCAGTGGCGATCGCTGCTCTTGGTCACCTCGTCGCTCCACCCCACCTGGCCGAGGAGTCGCCGCAGCTCGGGGATCGTGAGAGAGGCGCACAGCGAGTCGAAGAACAGCTGCTGCTGGTTCATGGAGTCGCCCGCCGCGACGCGCTTCACGATGGCCCAGGCGTCGTCCATGCTCGCCGGGCGCTCGAGGTCCCGGAGGATGAAGCCGCCGCCCGGCCGCAGGACGCGCTTCATCTCGGTGAGCAGGGCGAGGGGCTCGTGCAGGTGGTGGAGCGTGGAGTTGCACATCACGAGGTCGAAGCGTCCATCGGGGAGGCCGGTCCTGCGACCGTCCGACTTGGCCGTGGTGATCACGCCGGCGAGCCCGGCCTCCCGGACGTGGCGCTCCGCGACGCGCAGCATCTCTCCCGCCGGGTCGAGGGCGAGGATGCGGAGATCCTTGCGTTTCTCGGCCATCAAGACGGGGATCTTCGCGGTGCCGGTGCCGAAGTCCGCGATGTCGGCGTGAGGCACGTCGCGCACGAGCGCGAGCGCCGCGTCGGCGAACGCGCTGTCCGTCGCGAGGAAGTCCATCGCGTGGTACTCGAGGGCGTCGTCCTCGGTGTCCATCAGCTCGGGCTCGAGGATCCGCGACAGGCTCACCCGACCATGGTGGGCGTCCGGCCGGACTTTCGCAACGAGTCACTTTCGCGTGGGCACGAACTGGCGGAGCTGCCAGCTGAGGATGCGGCTCTTGCGCTGCGCGTCGTCGAGATCGTCGCGGAACGGCACGAGCGCGAGCGAGCTCACGACGATCGTCACCACGAAGCACACCCCCACTGCGATCAGCGCCTTCGGCTCGAGCGGTACGGCGCGTGGGAGCAGGACCAGGGTGCCCTCGTGAAACCGGAACGAGCGCGGCAGGACGCCCACGAGCTCGAGCACCGTGGGCGACACGGTCCCGAGCACGCCCGCGGCGACGATCGCCGGGCGCAGCTGCTTGCCGTTGGAGACCACGAAGATCATGGTGTTCACGCAGACGGCCGTCGGGGTCCCGATGAAGGGGCCGAACAGCGTGGTCAGCGACGCGAGCGCGACCGTGCTGAGCGCGAGCATCAGCATCGAGTGCACCGCGTTCGGGCGGGTGAGCCGTGAGAACGCGAAGCTGGCGAGGCCTGCCGTGAAGAACAGCGCCACGGTCGCGAGGCTGGCGAAGCCGATCCGCGCGCCGAAGAAGACCACCAGCGCGAGCAGGAACGCGCTGCCCCCGTAGGCGAGCGCGCCCGTGCGCCCCCCGACGCGGGTGTGGGCGCTGCTCAGATCGTCGAGCTCCTGCTGGACCTCGGCCGGAACCCGCTTCGGGGGCTCGGTCAGGAGCGCGACGAGGGTGGCGAGGGCGAGCGGGTGGTCGGGCACCAGCGCGACCGCGCGGCTCACCTCGAGCAGCGCGGCCCGGCGCGCCTCCTCTGCCTCCGCGTCGGTCACCACCCTCGACCGCGAGGCCCCCTTGCCGAGCGCGCGGTCGCAGAGACGCGCCGCCTTGCGGGCGTGCTCCTGCGCTGCCGCGGTGCGCAGGGAGAGGTCGCGGTCGCCCTCGAGGTAGCGCTCGATCCCCTCGGC
>JAEUKC010000211.1:0-4832 GCA_016794445.1 Myxococcales bacterium | reverse complement strand
GGTCGGGCCGGATGGAGACGTGACCTCCGCGACGGTGTCCTTGGTGGCGCTCGGCTTCGGGCTCGGCTTGCTGCTCGCGGTCGTCGAAGTCTGCTCGTCGAGCACCCCGCTCTTGATCAGCGCGAAGCCACCGAGGCCGGCCGCGACCACGAGCCCGAGGAACAGCGGGGCGCGCGAGCGGGGCGGCGGCAGCGGGGTGCGCCGCATGCGCATCGTGGGGTCGCCGGGCTCGGGCACGACCGCGGGCTCGTCGGAGACCACCTCGGAGCGCGGCGCCTCGGGCGGCGCGATCGGCGTGGCCTCGGCCGCCGGCGCGACGAACGGGTCGACGTTCGGCGCGAGGTTGGTGGCGGCGAGGATCGCGGCGGGCACGACGGGGGCGGGCTCGAGTTCGGCCGGTGCAGCGACCAGCGCGCTGACCGCGAGCTCCGGGCCGGAATCCGATGGGTCGGTGGGCGCAGGGGTCTTGGGCTGGGGCGCCGCCGGCGCGGGCGCCGGGGGCCGGACCGAGTCGGCACCCTCGAGCTCGATCGCCTGCACGATCGGGCTCACCGCCGCGCGCTGCACCGCCCACGGTCGCGCCGTCGGGATGCGCTCGTTCGCGGCCGGATCGCCAGCCGCGGGCTCCTCGCGTGGCGCGTCGAGGGAGACGATCTCGGAAGCGACCACGGCCGCCATGAGCGAGGCTTCCCGCGCCACGATGGCGCTCGCGGGCGCCTCCACGACCGGCTCGGGCGCCGGCGTCGCGACCTCGGTGATGACGACGGGCTCGGCGCGCACGAGCGGCGCGATCACCGCGAGCGGCGGCGCCGCGATCGACTTGCTGCCCTGCCGCTTGGCCTCGAGCGCGGCCCGCGCGGTGTGGATCGCGTCGTCGACGTCGTCCTCCTCGGAGGGCAGCGTCTCGAGCACCGCCTTGAGCTGGGGGCGCCCCGTGTCCGGCCGCTGGGCGCGACGCAGCCGGAACGAGAGCCGCTGCGCGGCGCGGAGCCGGTCGTCGCCGCGCGCGGCGAGCGTGGCGTCGACCGCGCCGACGAGCTCGGGCGAGGCGACGACGTCGCGACCCTCGAGGCGCGCGCGCGAGGCGTCGAGCGGGGGCCGCTCGCCGGTGAACAGCTCGAAGCAGAGGGCCGCGAGCGCGAAGGCGTCGGCCTCGGTGGGCGGGCACTCGGGCTCGGGCGGCGCGTAGCCCGGCCGGATCTGCGCGACGCCGTCCTCGGCGTCGGCGAGCAGCAGGCGCGCCGCGTGCCCGGAGACGCGCACCGTGCCGTCGCGCTCGACGATCACGACCTCGGGGGTGAGGAGGCCGTGCGCCCGCGCGATGGAGGGCGTGCCCGACCAGACCCCGACGTCGGCCACGGCGGCCGCGACCGAGGCCGCGATGTGCAGCGCCGCGTCGAGCGAGAGCGGCGTGCCCTCGACCCGCACGTGATCGAGGAGGCGATCGAGGGTCACGCCCTCGTGGAACGTGCGGACCACGATGCGGTGGCCGTCGACGTCGAACACGTCGAGGACGCGCACCGCCGCGGGGTGGCGCACCTGGGTCCAGCTGCGGATCGGCTCGGCCGAGCGCGCGTCGTCGCGCAGCAGCACCCGCTCGAGCCGGACGTCGCCCGCGTTGCGCGGCGCCCCCGTCTCGTGGGCACGGAAGGCCTCGATCGGTCCCCAGGCGGGGAGCGAGCCGAGGACTCCGTATTTGCCGATTCGCACGTTCATGCCCGTCTCCGGCCGAAGCCATATCGGGGCCGCGTCAGCGCGGGAAGCGGGGATTTCGCCCCGGTTCCCTTTGTTCGGGCTACCGGGGGAAGGCCGCCGCGTTGCCGCCGTCGACCGTGATCACGCAGCCCGTGGTGCTGGCCGCGCCGGCCAGGTAGACGAACGCCTCCGCGACGTCTTCGCCGGTGACCTCGCGCGAGAGCAGGTTGGCGCGGAAGTAGGCGTCGGGGTCGAGCCCCCGCGCGCGCGCCCGCGCCTCGAGCACGCCGCCCCCGAACAGGTTGGTGCGGATGCGGTCGGCGTTCACCGCGTTGGCCCGGACACCATGGGGGCCGAGGTCGATGGCGTACTGGCGCATCAGCGCGAGGGTCGCCGCCTTGGCGACCGCGTAGGGACCGAAGCCGGGGCCGGGGTTGAACGCGGCCTTCGAGGCGTTGAACAGGAGCGCGCCGCCGTTGCCCTGGGCGAGGAAGATCCGCGCCGCGGCCCGCGCCACGTGCTGGTGCCCGAGCAGGTTCACCGCGAGCGAGCCCTCGAGCTCGCGATCGCCCTCGTCGGTGTGGAGCAGCCCTTGCGGCGCCGTGCCGGCGTTGGAGACCACGATGTCGACCCCGCCGAACGCGTCGACGCAGGCCGCGAAGCTCGCGTCGACGGAGGCGCGATCGGTCACGTCGACGAACGACGCGTCGACGCGGCCGCTGGCCTTCGCGCCGAGCTTCGTCTTGGCCGTGGAGAGCGCGCTCGTGTCGTGGTCGGCGAGGAGCACGTGCGCCCCCGCGGTGAGCAGCGCTTCGGCGGTCGCGCGACCGATCCCCGAGGCCGCGCCGGTCACGTAGGCCACGCGGCCGGCGAACGGCAGCGGCGTGCCCTTGCCGAGCTTGGCTTGCTCGAGCGACCAGTACTCGAGGTCGAACAGGTCGATCGGGCCGACCGGCGCGTAGCCGCCGATCCCGTGCGCCGCGTCGATCACGCCCATGGTGTGCGCGTACACGTCGCGCGCGACGTCGGCGTCCTTGCGGCTCGCGCCGACCGCGCACACGCCGATGCCCGGGACGATCACGATGCGCGGCGCCGCGTCGAGCTCGACCCGCGGCCCGCGCGCCGCGACCCCGGCGGCCACGTAGGCGCGGTAGCGCTCGGCGAACGACCCGAGCCCTCGCTCGAGCGCGGCGCGCAGCGTGGCGTCGTCGCTCGCCGGGTCGAGCGCGGCCACGAGCGGCCACGGCTTGGTGCGGATGACGTGGTCCGGCGTGACCGGGCCGACCTGCGACCGCGGCGCCGTCGCCTCGCGCGCGGCGAAGGCCCGCGCGTCGTCGGACTCGTCCCACGCGAGCACCGGGCCCGCGAGGCGACCGCCACCGGCGCGGGCGAGCGCGCCGCGGAGGAGCGGCGAGAGCCTCCGCCGGAACACTTCGTCGGAAGGGGGCGCGCTCGACTTCACGCGCGGACCCTGCCGGCGCTCGGCGCGCGCGACCGCGTCGATCATCCGATCGTAGGAGGTCTTGGCGTCGGGGCCGAAGGTGAAGACGCCGTGGCGCTCGAGGACGATCACCTCGGCGCGATCGCCGGCGGCGTCGTAGGCGTCGGCGCAGGCCTTGGCGAGCTCGAACCCGGGCTTCACGTAGGGCACGAACACGAGGCCCCGGCCGTAGACCTCGCGGCAGATGCGCTCGGCGTCGGGTTGATCGGCGAGCGCGACCACCGCGTCGGCGTGGGTGTGGTCGACGAAGGCGTGGGGGAGGAACGCGTGCAGCAGGCACTCGATCGAGGGGTTCGCGGCCGAGGGATCGAGCAGGCGCCGCCGTTGCTCGGCCACCATCTGCTCGTCCTCGAGCGCGGCGAGCGCGCGCAGGCGCAGCAGCGGCGCGAGCTCGACGGCGGGGTGCCCGCGCGATGGATCGATGGTGGCGAGGTCGCCGCCGCTGCCCTTGATGAACAGGACCTCGAGCTCCTCGCCGAGCGCCGTCTTCGCGCGCCCCTTGGCGGAGGTGTTGCCGCCGCCGTGCAGCACGAGCGCGGGGTCTCCGCCGAGGAGCCGCGCCGAATACGTGCGCAGCGCGAGGGTCTCACCGACCGTGGGGCCCCATCGATCGAGGGCGTTCTTGGCTTCTTCCGTGGACCAGCGGTTCGCTGTCATGGGGCCTATTTCGGCAGGATCTCGCCGTAAGCGTGCACGCGGAGCAGCCCGCCGTGTCGCCGCAGGACCAGCTTGATCTCGTCGCCGAAGAGCGTGTCGGTGCCGACCCGGGGCGTGACGATGGGCACGCGCACGAACAGGTCGTCCTCGCCCATCGCAGCAGGGCGCGCGGGCCGTCCAGGGAGCCCGAGCTCCCCGAAGGCGTAGAGCTCCACCTCCTGCGGCTTGTAGACGAGCTCGACGTCGAGCTGGTCGAACGGGTTGTCCTTCGCGCGCTGGACGAGCCAGGTGAACACGTCGGTCGGGGCCATGGCCCCCCACGGGCCGCTCGGCACCAGGGCGCTCTTGGTCAGGTCGAGCACCGGCTGCTCGAAGTCGTTGCGGACCGGCTCGAGGTTGCGGGCGTGGAGGGCGTCGAACAGGCGACGCACCAGGGCGAGCGCGGCCTCGGGCGGGATCGGGGTGCGCAGCGTCACCGCGCCGTCGCCGTGCGTCGCCTCGCTGGCGCTCGGCGGCAGGGCAGACACCGGCTCGGCGACGATGCCGGTGGAGCCGCTCTTGGCCTCGGCGGTCTGCAGGCTGGCCTGGCAACCCGACAGGCCCGCGACCGCGAGCCCGGCGAGGAGCCAGTGGCTCCGACCGGAAGAATCAGAAGGTCTCGACGCGCGGTTCGCCATCCCGGGAGAGGACGACGATCGCACGGTCGGGCAGGGTGGTCCATGGCGCCGTGCGGGCCTGCTCGGGGCCGAGGTCGGAGACGATCAGGGAGAAGCGCAGCATGCCGGGATCGGTCAGGCGGACCTTGCGCATGGCGTCGCCGCCGACCAGGGCCGCCAGATCCTGCGGGCCGTGGACGTAGCGGAGCGCCATCCGCTCCCCTTTGTCGGCCGAGCCACGGTGCACCGCCGCGAGGATCTCGCCGTCGGACAGCAGGGCGTTGATGGGGAACTCGTCGTCCCCGCCCTCTTCGCGGATGACC
>JAEUKC010000204.1:0-28011 GCA_016794445.1 Myxococcales bacterium | reverse complement strand
GACGGGATCGGGCCCGCAGTCGAACTTGATGACGCCGCCCTTGGCCACGGCGGCGACGAACGCGGCGCCGGTGCAGCTCTCCTTGGTGCCGGTGCCGACGACGGTGCGCGGCGTGGTCGTGTCCTCGGCCTTGGCCTCGGCAGGGACGTCGCACTTGCCGTCGGGGTTCCCGGCGGGAGGGCCCGCGTCGGGGTCGGTCGGCGTCACGTCGGCCGCGCTGCCCGTGTCGGTCGCGCCGTCGGCGGCGGTGCCCCCGTCGTCGGTGGTCGTGACCTCACCGTCGGAGGAGCCACAGGCCACGAGCAACAGCGCGAAGAGGGAGCGAGTCTGGCGGAGCATCCGAGAAGGATACGCCAGCCACGCCGCGGTTCACGCGTGTCGCGCGAGGATCGACGCCATCACCCGCGTGGTGCGTACTGCGGTGTCGCCCGTGCTCGCACACGCACCTTCCCCGTGCAGCTGCGCGACGATGCTCGCGATCAAAGGCTCCTGGATGTGCGTCGGGTGGGCGATGGCGAGGGTGCGGGTGCCGCTCGCGGTCGTGATCCGCACGGGGACGTCGTCGAAGGTGGCGAAGTCGATCTGCCCGCGCTCGCCGATCAACGACACCTCGTCCCAGCGGCCGTGGGCGGCGAAGCTCCACGCACCGGCGCCCAGCGTCGCGCCGCAGCGGAACGTGGCGACGACGGCGTCTTCGGCGGCGTAGAGGCCGGCTTGGTTGTCGGCTCGGCCCTGCACGTCCTCGAGGGGACCGAGCAGGAAGTCCAGCAGATCGAGCGTGTGGCAGGCGAGATCGACGAAGTGCCCGCCGCCGGCGATCTCGGGGCGGACGCGCCAGGACACGGTCTCGGGCGAGCGCTCCTCGGGGCGCACGGTGCGACCGAGGCTCACGCGGGCGAGCCGCACCGGGCCGATCTCGGCCAGCGCGTCGCGCACGGCGAGGAAGCGGGGGAGGGCGCGCCGGTAGTAGGCGACGAAGAGCGGCACGCGGGCGGTCGCGAACGCGTCGCGCATGGCCTCGGCCTGGGCGACCGTCGCCGCCATGGGCTTCTCGACGTAGCAAGGCTTCCTGGCGCGCGCGACGCGGAGCGCGAGCTCGGCGTGGCTGCTCGGGGGCGTCGCCACGTAGACCGCGTCGACCTCGGGGTCGGCGATCAGCGCGTCGGCGTCGTCGTAGGCGCGCGCCACGCCGTGGCGGGCCGCGAAGTCCCGGGCCTTGTCGCCGTCGCGGCGCATGACCGCGACCAGCGTGGATCGAGGCACGCGCTGGAACGCGGGCCCGGACTTGCGCTCGCAGACGTCACCACACCCGAGGATGCCCCAGCGGATCACCCCGCCGCGGTAGCACTGTTCGGAGACCTTGCGAACCTCACGGCAGACGCGAGGGCCCCAAACGACGACGCGACGTCGACCCGGGCGGGAAGACGTCGCGTCGACACAAGGAAACGCTAACCGGCGGCCTGGACGACGGCCTTGAAGGCGTCGGGGTGCACGGCGGCGAGATCGGCGAGGATCTTGCGATCGAGGCCGATGTTCTTGTTCTTGAGCGCGTGCACGAGCTTGCTGTAGCTGCCACCGAGCGAGCGGACGGCCGCGTTGATGCGGGCGATCCACAGGCGGCGGAAGTCACGCTTGCGCTTGCGGCGGTGGATGAACTGGTACTGCCACGCGTTGCGGACGGCCTCGACGGCGTCGCCGAAGATGCGGCCGCGCGCCGAGTAGAAGCCCTTCGCGTGACGGAAGATGCGGTTGCGGCGACGACGCGCCTTGAACCCTCGTTTGACCCTGGGCATCGTTCAGCTCCTGTTCAACCGTAGGGGAGAAGCAGCTTGATCTGCTTCTCGAGGCTCGAGTGAACCATGTCGTTGTTGCGGAGACGGCGGATACGCTTCCGCGACTTCTCCTGCATCATGTGGTTGCCGCCCGCCTTGGAGCGGCGGACACGCCCCGATCCGCTCAGCTTGAAGCGCTTGGCGGCGGCGCGGTTGGTCTTCATCTTGGGCATCGTCGGACCTTTCGAAGTCGCTCGGCCGGGTCCGTTTCCAGGACACCCCTCGCGGGGCGTTTCGGGACGGTTGGGAACCCGGGCTCGAAGCGGGGCGCAGACTCTAGTCAGCGGCGGCCGCCGGTCAAGCCGCCTGTGCGAACGCCGGGAAAAGTGCCATGTTCCGGGCTCCGTGCACGGCCACCTGCCCCTCCACGACCCCAAGAAGGGCCGCCGCGCCCCCCGTCGCCCCGCCGACTGGCGCTGGCAGTCGCGCAACGCCGTGACCGACCTCGCGGCCCTCGAGCGCGCGCTCGTGCTCACCGACGCCGAGCGCGAGGGCGTGCGGCGCGCGGCCGAGGCGGGCCTGCCGCTCGGCATCACCCCTTACTACCTCTCGCTCTGCGACAAGCACGACCCCGCGTGTCCCGTCCGGAGGCAGTGCGTGCCGACGGCGGCCGAGGGCGTCGAGGTGCCCGGCGACCTACGCGACCCGCTCGGCGAGGAGGCGCACGAGGTCGCGCCGCACCTCGTGCAGCGATACCCCGACCGCGTCCTCCTCCTCGCGACCGATCGCTGCGGGGTCTACTGTCGGTTCTGTACGCGCTCGCGCATCGTCGGTGATGGCGGAGGGCCGGTGCCGCTCGCGCGCCTCGAGCCCGCGCTCGCGTGGCTCCGCGCCCACCCCGACGTGCGCGACGTGATCGTCAGCGGCGGCGACCCGCTCCTGCTCGCGACCGAGCGGCTCGTCGCGTTGCTCTCGGCGGTCCGCGCCGTGCCGAGCGTCGAGACCATCCGCCTCGCCACCCGGTGCCCCGTCACGCTGCCGCAGCGGGTGACGAGCGAGCTCGTGCGCGCCCTCCGGCCCTTGCATCCGATCTGGGTGATGACCCACTTCAACCACGACAAGGAGCTCACGGAGGCGTCCTCGCGCGCGCTCGCGCGGTTCGTCGACGCGGGCTTCCCGGTGATGAACCAGACCGTGCTGCTGCGCGGCGTGAACGACGACGCGGCCACCCTCGAGCGGCTCTGCCGGGGGCTCGTGAAGCGGCGGGTGCGTCCGTATTACCTGCTGCAGGCGGACCCGGTCCGCGGCACCGGACACCTGCGCACGTCGATCGCGACCGGGGTCGCGCTGATGGCCCAGCTGCAGGGCCGGCTCACGGGCATCGCGTTGCCCCGCTACATCGTCGACACCCCGGGCGGGCGAGGAAAAGTGCCGGTGCTCCCCGAGACGGTGGTCGCGCGTGGCGACGGCGTGACGACGCTGCGGACCTTCCGCGGCGAGCTCGTGGACTACGTCGACCCGCCGGGGTGAAGCGCGCTATCTTGCGCCGATGCGCTTGCTCCTCAGTGCCGTGGTCCTCGTCGCCATCGAAGGGGTCGCGCTCGCCGACGCCGACGTGGCCCCGCCCACGCCCGCCAGCAAGGTCACCGCCGAGGAGCGACCGTTCCTCTACCTGACCGATCCGACCACGCCTTCCGCCGGGGTCTTCACCGCGGGCTACGGCTTCGGGCTCGGCTCGGGTGTGCCCGCCGATCGACCCTTGCCGGCCAAGGTGGGCGCGGCCGGCGCCTCGCACACCGTCTCGCTCGGGTACGGCGTCACCTCGCGCTTCGCGCCGTTCGGGATCGTCACCGCCGACAAGGACGGCGGCGCCACGGGCGTCTTCGGAGCCCGCTTCCAGGTCACCGATCCCGGGTCGCCGTTCCGCTTCACGGTCAGCGGCGCGGGCTTCCGCGAGGGCCGCGGGGGCGCGCTCGGCGTGTGGTTGCGCGGTGCCGCGAGCTACGACGTCGGTGCCTTCCGCGTCGCGGGCAACGCGCACGCCGAGAAGGTCTTCGCCTCGGCGCGCGACAGCATCGACGTGCTCGCGATGGTCGGCGCGAGCTACCGGCTCGGCTCGACGTTCCGCCTCGGCGTCGAGTACGTCGGGCAGGATCTCGAGGACTTCATCGAGAAGGAGGAGGCCGAGGGGGGCGCGCGCCACTTCGTCGGTCCGACCGCCGCCCTCGATCTGGGGCACGCCCAGCTCACCGCCGGCCCCGCGTTCGGCCTCAACGAGAAGAGCCCGCGGCTGCTCGGCCGCGTCGCCGTGCTCGTCAGCTTCTAGCGTGCACGTCCGAGCCGCGCGCACCGAGGATCGCGCCGCCATCGCCGTGGTGTGGCGCGACGCGTTCCTGGACGACCCGGTGTGGGCCGCCATCCTGCCCGACCCGACCGGCCGGGGGGCGCAGCTCTTCGCGCTGTTCTCGCGGCTGCTCGCGAGCCGCTGGCTGCGCCGCGATCTCGTGCACGTCGTCGAGCACGAGGGAGAGGTCCGCGCGGCGGCAGCGTGGAGTCGCCCCGGCGAGTGGAAGACCACGGCGCGCGAGATCGTCGGGCTCGGTCCCGGGCTCCTGTTCGCGCTCGGCACGCGCGCCGCGCACGGCCTCGTCGCGCTCGAGCGCGTGGAGCGGCACCACCCGCTGCACGCCCACTTCTACCTCGCGATCATCGGCACCGCGGCGTCGTTCCAGGGGCGAGGTGCCGGGGCCGCCCTGCTCGCCGAGGTGCTCCCGACGTGCGATCGCGCGCGCCTGCCGGCGTACCTCGAGTCGAGCAACCCGCGGAACCAGCCGTTCTACCGGCGCCACGGCTTCGTGGCCGACCGCGAGATCCCCACCATCGGCAGCGCCTCGGTCACGCCGATGACCCGTCCCCCGAGCGGCTGAGGCACGATGCCGGGATGGGTTCCCGGGAACGCATCCTCGCGCGCCGCGCGCAGTTCGTCGCGGCGGCGCTCGCCGCCACCACCCTCGGCTGCGAGCGCAAGGAGGGGCCGGACATCGTCGCCCCTGCGGAGGGGGAGAAGTCGAAGAAGGACGCCGGGCAGCGACCGGTGGCTCCGCACCCTTGCCTGGACGTGGAGCCCGTCGACGGCGGGATCACCGCCTCGCCGTGCCTCACGATCTCTGCGCCGCACGACGCCGGACCACCTCCTGTTCCCTGTCTCACGCCCAAGATCGCGCCAGCCCTCGACGCCGGGTCCGCGCCCGCGCCGTGCCTCGACGTGCCGCCCCCTTGACACAAGTGTGAATGCGGTTCATGTTGTGAACGTGATTCACAAACAGGCCGCCTTCGTCCCGCACGCCCGTCGGCGCGAGGACAAGACCAGCGCCGTGCTCGACGCGGCGATGGCGCTGCTCGCCGAGGGTGGCCTCGAGGGGCTCACGCTGCAGGCCGTCGCGCACCGACTCGGGATCGTCACGACCGCCCTCTACCGCTACTTCCCCTCGAAGGACGCGCTGCTCGCGGCGCTGCAGCGGCGCGCGGTGAGCGAGGTGCACGCGCACCTGTCGGCGGAGCTCGGGCGGGTCCCGGGCGTCGTCGGGCGGGTCGCCCCCGAGGTCGCCGCCCTCGCCGCGCTGCTGCACGCGGCGCGCACGTACATGGACCTTCCGCGCGCGCGGCCGGAGGCGTTCCGCCTGCTCGCGCTCCTCATCGGCGACCCGCGCGTGCTCATCGCCGACGAGGAGGCCGCCCGCACCGCGCCGCTCGTCACCGAGCTGCTCGTGGAGATGGCCCGCCTCTTCGCGCTCGCCGCGGAGGCCTCGGCGCTCGAGGCCGGCGACGCGCTCGGCCGCACGCTCACCCTCTGGGCCACCCTGCACGGCCTCACCCAGCTCGAAAAACTCCGCCGCGTCGCGCCCCACGCGCCCACCGCGGCGGCGCTCGCCGACGAGTCCGTCGCCGCGCTCCTGCGTGGCTTCGGCGCCACCCCGAACCTGCTCTCCCGCGCGCGTCGCGCGCTCGACCGCCTGCCCCTCACCGGAGAAACCGCATGATCGCCCCGCTTCCCTTCGCCCTCGGCGCGCTCGCCTGGAGCGCCAGCGAGTACGCCCTCCACCGCTTCGTCGGCCACGGCCCGAAGCGCAAGCCCGTGCGCGGCCTCCGCTCGCTCACCCCCTCGGGGCTCATGGCGCTGTTCAACGAGGAGCACCTCGCCCACCACACCGACCCGCAGTACTTCGCGCCGACGTCCAAGAAGATCGTCGCCGCCGTCGCGGTCACTGGCGTGGTCACCACGCTCGGCTCGCTCGTCGTCGGGCCGCGGCGTGCGCTTTCGTTCGCCCTCGGCTTCGGCGCGACGTACGCCTCGTACGAGATCATCCACCGCCGCATCCACACCCATCCGCCCACCGGTACGTTCAGCCGCTGGGTGCGCCGTCACCACCTGCACCACCACCACAAGAGCCCGCGCGAGAACCACGGCGTCACTTCGTACCTGTGGGACCGCGTGTTCGACACCGAGGTGCGCATCGCCGAGGGCCAGAAGGTGCGCGTTCCCCGCCGCGCGGCGCCGCCGTGGATGGTCGACGCCGCGACCGGCGACGTGCGTGCGGAGTTCGCCGCGGACTACGACGTGGTCGGGCCGCGCCGCGCCGCGAACACCGAGGAGACGCTGGTCATCGGGTAGTCACCCGCCGCGAGCGACGGCTTCTTGATCTGGAAGCCGAACACGAAGTTCACCCCCAGCGTGAACGCCGCGGGACCGAACGAGCGTGCCTCGGCCGGGCCCGTGTCGAGCATCAGCAGCGCCCCGCGCAGCTCGAAGGCGTAGAACGAGTGGAGTCGGCGATCGCTGTAGCGGTGGTCGCCGGCGAAGGTGAAGGCGAGCGGCGTCACGGCCACCTCGAGGTACGGTCGCGAGGCTTCGCCGAGGTAGGCGCCTCCGCCGATCTCGAGACCGAAGCCGAAGTGATGGTCGGCGTCCCACCCGGAGGGCCGGTGCACGAGCGCGTAGCCGAGGAAGCCGCCCAGCGGGACCAGCACGTCCGCCGTCGGCGCGCCGAGCCCGGAGCGGACGCCGAAGCGAAGGGCTCCCGGACCGAGATCGCGCGTCACGAAGAGCGCGAGCGGTGCGGCGAGCTTCGTCGTGCGCACCGTCGTCGGATCGTCGCCATGCCCGCCGAGGGGCAAGAGCAGGGTGGGCGTTGCCGGCAGCGCGAGGCCGAGGTCCATCCCATCGTGGTTGGTGGGTGGCGGCGGAGGCGGCGAGAGACACACCCGCGGGGGGTGCTCGATGGGCGGAGGTGGCGGCTTGTTCGGCGCCGAAAGGCACGGCGCGACGTAGGGCTCGGGTGGGCACTCGCCCTCGGGCGGCGGCTCGGGGCACTCGGCCCTTGCCTCGCTCGTGAGCGAGCCCACCGCGGCCGCCACGAACGCGGCCCGCCGGGCGAGGAGGCGATCGCGGGCGGTCATGCCCGACAACGTCGCACGGCTCGCCCTCTTACACCTCGCCGGTGGCCTTCTTCAGCTGCGCGCGGGCGATCCGCAGCTCCACGCGCGCGTTGAGGTGGTTCAAGCGCGCGCGGGTCACGTCGGCCTCGGCGTCGGTGAGGATCGTGCTCGTGATGCCGCCGAGCTGGAACTGCTCCTTGCGGACGCGCAGCGTGTCCTCGGCGGCGCGCAGCTCGGCCAGCGTCGAGACGACGGACGCGTCTGCCTCGCGGACCTTCACGAAGGCGTTGGTCACGTCGAGGATCAGCGCGTCGGTGACCTGCTCCCGCGTGGCCTTGAGCTGCTCGGTCGAGGCCGAGATCGTCTTCTTCTGCGCGCTCGCGACCATCGTGTCGTTCGGCGACCAGGTGAGCTGGAGCCCGAGGCTCCAGGTGGTCATGAACTTCTCCTGCAAGGGGAAGACGCGCTGGTTCGGGTTGGCCGTGAGCAGCTGCGCGACGCCGTCGAGGCGCGGGTAGAGGCCCGCGGACACCACGTTGCTCGTGGACTCGATGGAGGCGATCTGGGCGTCGATGGCCTTGAGCTCGGGGCGGCGGCTCGCGGCGTCGGCCTTGAGGGTCTTGAGGTCGCCGGTGTACTTCGGGATCTCGACCATCAGGTCCTCGCCGAGCGAGAACGCCTCGTCGTCGGGCGAGTGCATGAGCATGCGCAGGTTGGTCTCGGTGATGGTGACCAGGTTCTCGGCCTTGATGACCGCGAGCTCGGCGCCCGCGCGGCTGGCCTCGACCTGCGAGACGTCGGCGGTGGTGACCGCCTTGAGCTCGAGGCGGACCTTGAGGTCCTTGAGGTGCGACTCGGCCTGCGCCACCGCCGACTTGGCGATGACCACGGTGCCGCGCGCGCGGAGCACGTTGTAGAACGCCACCCGCGCGTCGGCCGCGGTGTTCACCTCGTTGACCTTCGACGTCCACTTGGCCGCCTCTTGCGAGGCGAGGGCCGACTTGTGGTTGTCGTAGATGCGGAACACGTAGTCGCTGATCGGCACCACCAGCGTCGCGCTCAGCGAATACTGGTTGAGCAGGACGGGGAACGAGAAGGAGGGCGACGCCACGAGGATGGCGCCGGTCGGCAGAGGCGCTCCCGGATTGACCCCGGGGGTCTTGGCGACCGCCACGCTGTAGGCCTGGTCGCTGCCGAGGCTGACCGGGTCGACCGGGGAAAGGCGCGTGTAGCTCGCCTGGATCGTCAGCCGCGGGAAGTAGCCGACGAAGGCCTGATCCACCGCGGCGGCGGCCGCCTTGACCTTCGCCTCGTCGACCTTGGCCTGCTTGCTCGTGGCCACGGCGCGCTTCGCCGCCTCGTCCGCGGTGAGGGGCGGCCCACTGCCGAGCGGGATCTGGGGCAGGGGGACGGGCGTGTCGTTCGCCGAGGGGCCGGTCGGCGTGGGGCTCGATGCCGAGGCCGAAGCGCTCACGGCCGGTTTGGCCTTGGGATCCTTGGGCTCCTTCGGTGTCTGGGCCTGGGCGAGCCCGACGAAAACGACGGTCGTTGCGATGGGGAGGAGCGCGAGGCGGGACATGGCCTTCCTTTCGACGGGCGATGAGATGCCGAAGGCGGAGACAGGGCGCAAGGCCGAGGTCGCGGGACGCTGGGGCGGACCGGACCGCGCGCCTAGTGGGCGCCGGCGATTTCCACCGGACCATCCGGTTTTCGCAGCAAGAAGACGAGCAGGGCCGAACAGGCGATGACGGCGCTGACCATGGCGAAGGCGTCGGTGAAGGCGCGGACCATGGACTCGTTGACCACCCGGAGCTGCAGGATGGTGTGCGCCGTCCTCGTGGGGTCGACGGTGCCGGCGCCGATCGTGCGGGCGAGCAGCGCGACCTGCTGCTGGGTGTTCGGGTCGTAGGGGGTGACGTGCTCGGCGAGGTGGGCGGCCTGGATGCGGGTGCCGTCGGTCACCAGCATGCCCATCCAGGCGGTGCCGATCGAACCGCCGAGCTCACGGGTGAGGTTGAAGAGGCCGGTGGCGTTGCCGCGCAGCCTGGGGTCGAGGTCGGAGAGCGCCAGGATCGAGAGCGGGATGAAGATGAGCGAGAGCCCGGCCCCGAGGACCATGCGCGGCCTGGTGAGGTCCCAGAAGCCCACGCTGCGGGTGTACTGCGTGGTGAGGTAGAGGCTGAACGCGACCACCAGCACGCCGAGGAACAGGAGCCCCCGACCGTCGACCTTGTGGCCGAAGCGGCCGACGAGCGGCATGCACACGATCTGGACGAGGCCGGCGACCAGGAACACGTGGCCGATGTCCTTGGCCGAGTAGTGCACGACGGCGCCGCAGAACAGCGAGAACAGGTAGGTCGCCGAGAACAGCGCGACGCCGACGAGGAAGTTGATGCCGGTCGCGGCGCTGTAGGCGACGTTCTGGAAGATGCGCAGGTCGACGACGGGGTAGCGGGTCTCGAGCTGGCGGACGACGAAGGTGACGAGGGAGACCACGGCCACCGCGGTGAGCACGACGATCTCGAAGCTCTGGAACCAGTCGTTGCGGTTGCCCTCCTCGAGGACGTACTGGAGCGAGCCCATGCCGACCGCGAGCAGCGCGATGCCCCACGTGTCGATCGGCTCGTGCGGGCGCTCGTAGCCGGGCTCCTCGATGTTGCGGTAGGCGAACCACGCGGCGAAGAGGCCGATGGGCACGTTGATGAGGAAGATCCAGTGCCAGGAGAACAGATCGATGAGGTAGCCGCCGACGGTGGGCCCGAGCAGCGGGCCCGTGATCGCGCCGAGGCCGAAGAGGGCGCCCGCGGTGCCGTGCTCCTTGCGGGGGTAGCGCGCGAACAGGATCGACTGCGCGGTCGGGATGATCGCGCCGCCGCCGAGCCCCTGCAGCATGCGGAACAGCACCAGAGAGGGGAGGTTCCACGCGAGGCCGCAGAGCGCGCTCGCGGCGGTGAACATGAGGATCGAGGCAGTGAAATAGCGCTTGTAGCCGAAGCGGCGCTGCAGCCAGCCGGTCATCGGGATGACCACGACGTTGGCCATCATGTAGCCCGTCGAGACCCAGGCGATCTGGTCGAGCGGCGTGCCGAAGCTCGCGCGGATGTCGGACAGCGCGACGTTGACGATGGAGATGTCGAGCACCGCCATCAGGGCGGCCGCCATCGCGGCGATGGTGATCCCGACCTTGGGCCCGGTGATCAGCGTCTGTTCTTCGCCGGCCATGGCTATTTCAGGTGGACGACGACGGTGGTGCTCATGCCGGGGCGGAGCTCCATGTCCTTCGGCAGCGTGAAGCGCACCAGCACGGGCACGCGCTGCACGACCTTGGTGAAGTTCCCGGAGGCGTTGTCGGGTGGCAGCAGCGAGAAGCGCGCGCCGCTCGCGGCGGCGAGGCTGTCCACCTGGCCGCTGAACGTGCGGCCGTAGGTGTCGACCTTCACGTCGACGCGCTGCCCCGGCTTCATGTGGGCGATCTGGTCCTCCTTGAAGTTCGCCACCACCCAGAGGTCGTCCTTGGGCACGAGGGCGAGCAGCGGGCGCGAGGGGTCGACCATCTGACCGACCTCGACCGAGCGTCGCGACACGACGCCGCGCGCCGGGGCCAGGACCTTCGTGTACGAGAGATCGAGCTTGGCGAGCGCGAGGTTGGCCTCGGCCTGCTGCACGCGCGCCTTGCCCAGCTCCACCTGGGCCTTGACCACCGCGAGCTGCTCGGGACCGGTCTCGGCCGCCTCCACCCGGGCGCCGGCCACCTCGAGGCCGCCCGCCGCGCCCGCCACCGAGGCCTGCGCGCCGACGAGGCGAGCGCGCGCGGCGTCGAGCGAGGCGACGGCCTGGTCGTGCGCCGCCTGCCGCGCGTCGAGCTCGACCTGGGTCGCGAGGCCCTTGTCGTAGAGCGCCTTCACGCGGGCGAGCTCGGTCTCGGTGAGCTTGAGGCGCGACTCGGCGGCGACGATGTCGCTCTTGGCCTGCGGCACGGTCGCGGTGCTCGAGTACACGGCGCCGGAGGCCTGGGTCACGCCGGCCTTGGCCTGCTTCAAGCCTGCCGCGACGTTCTTCTCCGTCAGGGCCTGCTGCGCTTCGAGCGACAGCAGGCTCGCCCTGGCAGCGCTGACATCGGCGGTGATCAGCGCGAGCTTGGCCTTCTGCACCTCGTCCTCGAGCTCGATCAGCACGGCACCCGCCTCGACGAGCTGATTGTCGGCGACGAGCACCTTGGCCACCCGCCCGCCGATCCGCGGCGAGACGTTGTAGAGCCGGCCTTCGATCTGCGCGTCGTCGGTGGACTCGGTGCCCATCGTCTTGGCGTAGTGGGCGCCGATGCCCGCGGTCGCGGCGAGCAGCAGCACCGGGAAGACGATGCGCGCGCGGTTCTTCTCGCGGGCGGGCGCGACGGCCGGCGCCTCCTTCTCGGTCGCCTCGTCCAGGGTGGTCGTGGTCATGCGGGCCCCCATCCAATGCCCGTGCCAGCCACGATGCTGGCGTTTTTCTGGGCTCCTGCGTGGCCGAGGTGCCGGAGAGCCCTGCACCCAGGTGTCGGATTTCCGGCAGGTGTCGCCTTCCTGGCGCAGCGATTCCGGCTTCTCGCGGGTGGCACGATGGTCGCAGCATCGCTCCCATGGCCTCGGCCCCGACCGACTTCGCCGCGATCCGCGAGGCGACCCGCCGCAAGGTGGCGACCGCCTTCATCCGGCGACGCCCGTTCATCACCATGCCGATCGGCGTGCTCGCCTCCACGCTGCTCTACCTGAGCGGCTACCCGCGCCCGCGCATCGTGGCCGTCGTGTCCGTCTACGCGACCTACCTCGCGTTCCAGTTCTTCGATCTGCTCCGCTACCGCGGCAAGCACTCGCTCCCGCTGCGGACGATGTTCACGTCGAACCTCGTCACCTTCACCTTCGTCGCGGTCAACGTGTCGATCACCGGTGGCCTGCAGGGGCCCCTCGCCGTAGGGCTCCTGCCCGTGTTCCTCGGGACGCTCATGGCGTTCGGGCGCGCGGCCGAGAGCCGGGTCACCCTCCTGTGGGTCTCGGCGTGCGTGATCGCGATCGCCTTCGCGCCACGGTGGTGGACGGGGCCGGTGCCGGTGGCCCCCTACTACACGGCCATCGTCGCCATCAACGCGCTGTTCGGCATGACGGTGTTCTACCAGGCGTTCAACTCGCTCAACGACCAGCTCGCCGAGGTGGAGAGCAAGCTCGACCGCATGCGCGAGCACGTCCTCGTGGAGACCAAGGCGCACGGCCGCGACCTCGAGTCGCTCGGCGCCAAGGTGGCGCACGAGCTCAAGAACCCGCTGGCCTCGATCAAGGGCCTCGTCCAGCTGCTCCGCCGCAGCGCGGCCGACGAACGTTCCGAGGAGCGCTTCGCGGTCATCGGCTCCGAGGTCGACCGCATGGAGGGAATCCTGCGCGACTACCTCTCGTTCTCGCGGCCGCTCGACGACCTGCACGTCGAGGCGATCGACCTCGGGCGCGTGGTGGACGACACCCTCGCGGTGGTCGAGGCGCGCGTGGCCGAGGCCTCGATCGCGCTCTCCCGGGAGGGCGCCACGGCGGTGCCCGTGCGCGGCGATCCACGCCGCCTCAAGGAGGCGCTGCTCAACCTCGTCGGCAACGCGCTCGAGGCCACGCCCCCGGGAGGCAAGATCGTGGTCACCGTGACCGCTGAGGAGCGCGACGCGCGCGTGACCATCGAGGACTCGGGGCCGGGCATGAGCGAGGAGACCCTCGCCCGCCTCGGCACGCCGTTCTTCACGACGCGCGACGGCGGCACGGGGCTCGGGGTGTGCCTGGCCCGCGCGGTGATCGCCCAGCACGGGGGCACCCTCGGGTACGCGAGCGAGGAGGGGCGGGGCACGACCGCGACCCTTCGCGTTCCTCGGCACGCCTGACTATGCTCCGCGGGTTGGCCCGCATCCTCCTCTGCGACGACGAGCCCGGGGTCCTCTTCACGCTGAAGGAGGTGCTGCGCGATCGCGGGCACGAGCTCGCCACGTTCACCTCGCCGCGCGACGCGCTCGCCCACGGCGACGGCTTCGACGCCGCGATCGTCGACTTCGCGATGCCCGAGATGGACGGGCTCACCTTGCTCCGCGCGCTGCACGAGAAGGACCCGGCGTTGCCGGTGCTGGTGCTCACCGCGCACGGCTCCGAGAAGGTCGCCGTCGGCGCGATGAAGGCCGGCGCACACGACTACCTGGTCAAGCCCTTCGACATCGACGAGGTGGCGCTGGCCGTGGAGCGCGCCGTCGAGCTGCGGTGCCTCCGCGAGCGCAACCTGCAGCTCGAGGCCGAGCGCGCGATCGGCACCACGATCGTCGCCGAGAGCCCGCCGATGCGCCGGCTGCTCGAGGCGGTCGGGCGCGTGGCGGGGCGCGACATCACCGTGCTCGTGCGCGGCGAGACGGGGACCGGCAAGGAGATCGTGGCCTCGCTGCTGCACGCCCAGAGCAAGCGCAAGAAGGGCCCGCTCGTCCGGTTCAACTGCGCGGCGATCCCGGGCGAGCTCGCCGAGGCGGAGCTGTTCGGGCACGCGCGCGGTGCGTTCACCGGCGCGCAGGCCGCGCGGCGCGGGTTCTTCGCCGAGGCCGACGGCGGCACCCTGGTCCTCGACGAGGTGGGCGAGCTCCCGCTGCCGATCCAGGCCAAGCTCCTGCGCGCGCTGCAGGAGGGCGAGATCCAGCCGGTGGGCTCGGGGCGCGTCGAGAAGGTCGACGTGCGGATCGTCGCCTCGACCCACCGCGACCTGCTCGTCGAGGCGCAGGCAGGCCGCTTCCGCGAGGACCTCTACTACCGGCTCGCGGTCGTCGAGCTCTTCGTGCCGCCGCTCTCCCAGCGTCGCGAGGACGTGGCGCCGCTGGCCCGGGAGTTCGCCCGCCGCTACGGCGAGCGCTTCGGGGTCGGCTGCGCCCTGTCGGCGCCGCTGCTGGCGCGCCTCGCCGAGCGTCCCTGGCCAGGCAACGTGCGGCAGCTCGAGAACACCATCGCCCGGATGGTCGCGCTGTCGCCGGGCGGCGAGCTGGGGGTCGAGGCGCTCGCGGGGGAAGCGCCCCGACCGGAGTCCGACGCCGAGCCGGCCGAGGGCCTCTCCCTCAAGGAGCAGGTCGAGGCGCTCGAGCGAAGCCTCATCGTCCGCGCGCTCGCGGCGGCCCACGGCAACCAGAGCGAGGCCGCGCGGCGCCTCGGGACGAGCCGCGGGACGCTGCTCGACAAGATGAAGAAGTACGGGCTCTGACGGAGTTTGATAGGCTGTTCGACGATGGAACGGCCGCTCCGCGCGCTCTACAACGCCCACTACTCCGAAGGCCTCTACCAGCGCTACGTCGAGCGGCTCGAGCGCATGCTCGACGTGAAGATCCCGTTCCGGATCGCCGAGACCCCGCTGTTCCTGCCGCTCTCGCTCCGCACCAAGCTGGCCCGCCACGCGCGCGAGATCGCCGCGCAGATCTCCGCGAAGGCCACCATCGACAAGATGCGCACGGCGATCCCGGCGCGGTACGACGTCCCCGGCATGGACGATCTCGCGAGCTGCTTGCAGGTCGACTTCGCGATCGTGCGCGATCCAGAGACCGGCGAGCTCGACGGGCGCGTCGTGGAGCTCCAGGGTTTCCCCTCGCTCTACGCGCTCATGGTCAAGCAGACCGAGGCGCTCACCGAGGAGCTGCGGCAGATCCCGGGCATGCCGCAGGACTGGTCGCTGTACTATTCGGGGCACACGCGCGAGACCTTCGTCACCGCGTTCCAGAAGGCGCTGCTCGCGGGGGTACCCGCCGAGGAGGTCGTGATGCTCGACCTCGATCCGGCCGCGCAGAAGACCTACGCCGACTTCGTCGCGACCCACCAGCTCACCGGCGTCGAGTCGGCGTGCCCGACCGATCTGAAGCGCGACGGGCGCCGCCTGATCCGCAAGCGCAACGGCCGCCTCGAGCAGGTGCGCCGGATCTACAACCGCATCGTCTTCGACGAGCTCGAGGTCAAGGGCGTCGAGCTGCCGTTCCGCTGGACCGACGACCTCGACGTCTCGTGGTTCCCGCACCCCAACTGGTACTGGGTGTGGTCCAAGTACACGCTGCCCCACGTGGACCACGTGGCGGTGCCCCGCGCGACCTACCTGTCCGAGCTCGACGCGGCGCCGCGCGACCTCTCGCGCTACGTGCTCAAGCCGCTGTTCTCCTTCGCGGGTTCGGGCGTGAAGGTCGACCCGACCGAGGCCGATCTCGTGGCGGTGCCGCGCGAGCAGCGCAGCGGCTGGATCCTGCAGGAGAAGATCGCCTACGAGCCCGCCTTGCCGATGCCCTCGGGCGAAGGGGTCAAGGGCGAGGTGCGCATGATGTTCCTCCGTGGCCTCGGCGAGCCCCCCACGCTGGTCTTGAACCTCGTGCGGCTCTCGCGCGGCAAGATGCTGGGCGTGGACCAGAACAAGGGCATGGACTGGGTCGGCGGCTCGGTCGGGATCTGGCCCGCCGACGAGGGCAGCCCCTGAGGGGCCGCCCGCTCTCGCGGAATTTTCCGCGATCACGGTCCACTCTGTGAGAGCCCGCACGCGGGCGGGCGTCGACAAAGTGACGACGCAGCGCGCGGGCTCCAGCGTGGCCGAGATCTCGCGCGAGCCGCGCGTGGTCCACGCCTTGCTATTCGTCGCCTCCGAACGATCTCGTGCGCGGAGACGCGCCCATGACAGTGCCCTCGCGTCGAGGGCAGAGGAGGCTTCGATGAGTCGCAGGAGTTGGTCCAAGGGAGTGTCCCTGCTGCCGCTGATCGGCGCGGTGATGGCGCTCTCGAGCGCGTGCGCGAGCGAGCGTGACGCCATCAGCCGCGTGCAGCCGAACGCGCTGAACAAGCACTTCTTCCTGGGCGACAAGCTCGACGACCCGAAGGACGACCCCGAGTTCCGTTACCGGAGCTACGTCGTCGACGCCTCGGTGAGCCAGTCGCTCGTCGGCGTCGGCTCGTGGGGCCACATCGATCGCATCAAGTGGGAGGTCACCGAGTCGATGCTGATCGCCCGCAAGGCGTACCAGATCGCCGAGGGACAGGACGACAAGACCAAGTCGAGCCTGATCAAGATCAACAACGGCACGGTCGTCGCCGCCTACCGCATCGAGAGCCATTTCGACATCCGGCGGGCCTACAACCCGATCACGGGCGAGGAGCAGAACCTCGTGGAGGAGAACTCGGTCGATCGACCCTGGTTCGCCCGCGAACACATGCGCGTCGACTGGTCGAAGAACCTCGTCGAGTCCAACCCGATGTGGAACGAGCTGTTCACCGGGCAGGTGTTCGGCAACCTCTCGATCACGCCGATGGAGTATGCGGTCACCGATCCGGCCTCGGACGACGCGCTCCACTTCGAGCCCGACGAGGGCTACCTCGACGTCACCAGCAAGTACTTCGTCGACCCGGCCCGCACCGCCTCGCCGTTCTCGGATCTCTCCGGCACCGTTCCCGCTTGCCTCGTCTACGGCATCTACACCGGGAGCGGCACCTACGAGTGCGACGCGCAGGAGGCGACGGTCCGCTCGAGCTTCGTGAAGATCGCGCCGGACGAGGACTTCGAGCCGCTCGAGAACACCAAGGCGGCGCTCGACGTGGTCGGAAACCCGGGTGGCCTCGGCGACAGCTTCAGCGTGGGCATCGTCACCGCAGGCCGCCAGAAGTGGGACCCGCAGTACGGCTACACCGACGCGGGCTACAAGAAGTTCGCCAACGTCCACAACAACTGGATGAAGAGCCACCAGGGCTTCGCCTGCAACGACGACGCCGACAAGGACGGCGACGGCACCGCCGACCAGTGCGCGAACGGCGTGACCGGGTACGCGGGCAGCAAGGGCTCGCAGTGCGACGTCCACATCGGCAAGTGCACCATCCCCTACCGGGACCGCGAGATCCGGCCGATCGGCTACTGGATCAACAAGGACGCGCCCCCCGAGCTGCTCGACCCCGTCGACGGCAACGGCAACGCGACCGGTCGCGGCACCCTCGAGGACCTGATCTTCTCGTGGAACCAGCTGATGAGCGGCGCGCTCGCGTTCTCCAAGGAGGTCGAGTGCCGGCGCACGGGCGACGGGGACCGCGAGGGCTGCCACGCGCAGTTCTTCGAGAGCACCAGCGATCCGAACACCAAGGTGATGGTGAGCTACGGCGGCTGGCTCGTGGACAAGCCCAAGGCCCCGGCCAGGGGCAAGGCGGTGGCGCTCACGTTCTGCCACAACCCCGTGCGCAGCTACGACGACCAGGACACCTGCGGCAAGACCGGCACGCTCGCCCGCGTCGGCGACATCCGCAAGAACTTCCTCTTCTACTGGCCGTACGAGTCGCGCGCGCCCTGGGGTGGCATCGCCAACTGGGAGGGTGACCCGCTCACCGGCCAGATCATCGGCGGCGCCGCGCAGATCATGGGCCGCTCGGCGACCTACGCCGCGGCGATGCAGCGCGACATCATCCAGCTCGCGCTCGGCGACCTGAAGCTCGAGGACATCATCGAGAACACGCCGGCCGCGACCTACGCCAAGATGCTGACCGACGGGCGCAGCCCCGGGCTCACGGAGCTCGAGATGAAGCAGCGCCTGGCGATGATCAACCTCCCGAGCCTCAAGCTCGCGCTCGGCACCGAGGGCAAGCCGTTCGCGGGCGCCACGGCCGACGAGAAGCTCGCGAGCTACCTGACGACGACGGCCAAGTCGACGTCCAACCCGACGGTGCAGTCGACCGCGCAGCTCGAGTTCGACGCCCTCGCCAAGAACCTGAAGGGCACCACGATGGAGGCGCAGCTCGTCGACTCCCACTGGATGCTCGACGGGCTCGGGGCGAAGGCCGGCGACCTCGGCGCGGCCGCGCTCGACGTGGCCTCGCCGCTCCGCGGCATGGACCCGGGGCGGCTCCGCGCGATGCACGCGATCATCGAGGAGGGGTTGCGCCTGCGCGGTGTCTGCTTCCTCGAGAACGAGGCGCCGGTCACCGGCTCGGTCTACATCCCTGGCGCGGCGGGCTGGTTCAAGGCCAAGTACGGCGATCTCACGCCCGTCGAGCGCGGCAAGAAGATCTACGACGACCTCTGGAAGGAGGCCGTGAAGGGCATCGCCCTCCACGAGCTCGGCCACTCGCTCGGCATGCTGCACCAGTTCGCCTCGTCGTGGGACGCGCCGAACTTCAACCCGCAGTACTGGCAGCTCCGCACCAACGAGGGCAAGGCCACGAGCTCCTGCGCCGGCAAGCCGCGCACCGGCGCGGACGATTCGTGCATGGGGCCGCGCTACCTCGACCCGCAGACGGCCGACGAGGCCGGGCTCGCGGGCGAGTCTCGCCCCGGCATCGACTACTTCGGCAACACCTCGACGATGGAGTACCAGCTCGAGCGCTTCGGCGAGACCGTGGGCCTCGGCACGTACGACTACCACACGATGAAGGCGCTCTACGGCCGCGTGCTCGACACCTTCGACGACAAGGTGATGCCCTACGCGCAACAGACGCAGTTCAAGTACAAGCACTACTCGCAGCTCATCGAGCGCGATCTGATCGTGACCGGTTCGGGGCAGTTCAAGCACTACACCGACACCGCGCGCATGATGAAGGTGTTCGATCCGGCGCGCGACTGCCGCCCGGCCACCGACGAGGAGAAGACCAAGGGCGGCTGGCGCATCGTGCACGGCAAGGTGTGCGCGCCGACTCCGAAGGACGTGTGGGCCTGGAGCGACTTCAAGAGCGACGCGCTGCAGCCCGGTCTCAACGGAAACGTGTGGCACACGGGTACCGACAACGTCGAGAAGAAGGATCGTCTCCGCTGGCACTATCGCTGGGGCACCACGCACAACTCGTACTTCCACACCAACGACAGCGACGCGGGCGCCGACCCGTACGAGGTCGTGCAGAACACCATCAAGCGCTACGACATGAGCTACCCGTGGAGCTACTTCCGGCGCCAGAACAAGGAGTACTACTACAAGCGCGTCCCCTCGCAGACCGCGGACCGGTACTTCGAGCGCATGCGCGCGTTCCACTGGCTCATCGCCACCAGCGTGGGCCGTGGTAGCGCGGCCGACCTCGAGGACGACAACGGCCTCAAGCCGTACGCCCTCGCCGAGGCTGACATGTTCAACATGCTGGTCAAGTCGGTGCTGATGCCAGAGCCGGGCGCCTACTCGATCTCCGACGGACGCAAGGGCGTCGACTCGCTCAAGAACATCTTCGACACGGGCGGCGCAACCACGGGCGGTGCGTTCACCATCAACGTGGTCGACGGCCGCTACGTCGGCGAGGACTACAACAACGACCTCGGCGGCTCCTGGGACTACCTGCACTGGATCAACCACGCGGGCTTCTCGGTGGAGAAGGCGATGGCCATGCAGGCGCTGGTCGACGGTCGCCCGACCCTGTTCACCATCTCGCGGGAGAACTTCCTCGACGGTCGCGGCGTGAAGATCAATTTCCGCAACGATCTCCCGGACGCCATCGACCGGCTCGTCGGCGGCATCCTCGCCGAGGACTGGGAGAGCGTGGGCCCGTACGTCACGGCGGCGGACGGCAAGAACCCCTCGCCGAAGCAGATCGACCTCACCCTGGCCACGCCGGTTCGCCCGGCCGGCGCCTCGGTGCTGTTCCCCAACCTCGGCTACAAGCAGCAACTCGCCACGGCGATGTTCGCCGGGCTGTTCTCCCGCCTGTCGACCGACATGGCGCTCGTGAACAAGCTGCGCGTGTGGGTCGAGGGCTCGACGGACGCGATCGCGCTCGCCGACGAGTGGTCGGCGAAGTTCACCGATCCGGCGTCGGGTTACACCTACGTGGCCCGCAAGTACGGCACCGAGCTCATCGACGGCAAGTCGGTGGACAAGGGCATCGGCTCCCGCATGCTCGCCCACGCCAACGCTCTCGCCGTGGCGGCGTACAAGGTGAAGCGTGACGGCGCCGGCGCGGTGATCCTCGACCCGTTCGGTCGGCCCACGTTCGAGCGCGACTCGGCGAACCAGCCGATCGTCGCCGACGTGGATGCGGCGGCCGCCCTCGTGAAGTACATGGGGCTCGTCGACTCGGTCCGCGAGATCGGCCACCGGCTCGGGTACGGCCCGCTCGGCGGCGCGGGCGGCGGCGGGGACTGATCCTCGGCGCAAGACTGCGCGGCGTGCCTGGAGACGGGCGCGCCGCGCGGCGTTTTGTGCCGAGTGACCACATCGGGCCCCATGACGGCGGTTGCGCCAGGGCGGTGGGGCGGTAGGGTTCGGGCATGCGGTTCGGCGCGCTTTGCCTCCTCGGGCTCTTGGGTTGCAGCAGTTCCACGTTCGACGTCGGCGGGACCGACGCGGCCGGAGATGCGTCGGTCGACACCGGATCGACGACGGACAGCGGGAGCACGGACGCCTCGACGGACACACGGACGGACACGGGGCTCGACACCGGAAGGGACACGGCCCCCGACGGCCCACTCTGTCCGCGGCCCAAGAGCACCGTCACCCCCGATGTGACCGGGCTGGGCTGCGACGCGCTCACCCTCAAGTACTCGACGACCTTGCCCGAGGCGAGGCGGTGCGCGTGCGACGCCGACTGCAGCATCCAGATTGCCAAGGACTTCTGCGGCTGCAAGGTCAACGCGAGCCCGGCCAACGACGCCACCCGGAGCCTCGAGGCGATGGCTGACTGGTTCGCGAAGCTGAAGTGCACCGTCGGGTGTCCGGCGATCCCGTGCAAGGAGCCCACGTCGCCGGCGAAGTGCATCTTCGAGGGGCCCGGGCTCCTCGGCCTCTGCAACTGACCGCGGACTACTCCTCCTCGCCGGTCTCCACCATGCGTTCCACGTGGGCCGCCTCGCGGGCGCACACGTCCGCGATCACCCGCCGCATGCGCGGGTCGCGGAGGTAGTGGGCGCTCCAGGTCTTGGTGGGCGCGAAGCCGCGGCGGGCCTTGTGCTCGCCGCCCGCGCCGGGCTCGAACACCGCGTCCTTGCGGGCGATGCACTCCTCGATCGAGTGGTAGTAACAGACGTCGAAGTGGAGGAACTTCACGTCCTCGTCGGCGCCCCAGTAGCGGCCGTAGAGGCGGTCGTCCTTGTGGACGTTCACCGCGCCGCCCACGAGCACGCCGTTGCGCTTGGCCACGACCACCTCGAGGCGGTCGTTCGCCCAGCGCTCCGCGATCAGCCGGAAGAACTCCGCGTTCAGGTAGCGGCGGCCCCACACGAACTTGTCGACCGTCGCGAGGTAGAACCGGTAGGCCGCGGCGAGGGTCTCCTCGTCGAGGTCCGACCCGCGGCGGGTCTCGATCACGATCCCCTGCGCCTTCACCTCGCGCCGCTCGCGCTTGATCTGGTGCTTCTTCTTGGAGCCCATCGACGAGAGGAAGTCGTCGAAGGTGGCGAAGCCCTGGTTCTTCCAGTGGAACTGCACGCCGAGGCGGCGCACGAGGCCCGCCCGCACGAGGGCGTCGGCCTCCTCTTCGCGCGGGAACAGCACGTGCCCCGAGCTCAGGCCGAGCTGCTGCACGATCTTGGTGACCGCGACGCCGAGCATCTCGGTGAGCGCGGCGCGGTCCTCGCCCGGCGCGACGAGGATGCGCTCGCCGGTCACGGGCGTGAACGGCACCGCCACGACCAGCTTGGGGTAGTAGTCGATGCCCAGCTTCTGCTCGGCGAAGCTCGCCCACTGCCAGTCGAAGACGAACTCGCCCTCGCTGTTGCCCTTCAGGTACGCGGGCGCGGCGGCGATCAGCTTGCCTGCGCGGTAGAGGGTCAGGTGCTGCGGCAGCCAGCCCTTGTCGGCGCCGACGCAGCCCGCGCGCTCGAGGGCCTCGAGCCATGCCCACTCGAGGAACGGCGACGCACGCTCCCCGAGCAACCCGTTCCAGGTCGCTTCGGGGATCGTGTCGAGCTTCTCGACGAGCCGGACCTCGAGGGCCTCGCTCACGCGTCGATCAGGTGCAGCTGATGGTGATGGCGTGGGTGTGGGCGGCGCCGCCATCGGTCGAGTTGACGATCACGGTCTTGCTCGCCGCGATGTCCTTGCGCTGCGCCTCGGTGAGGGTCACCGAGTGGGTGTGCAGCGAGCTGCCCTTGATGTCGTAGGTCTTGTCGCCGGTGGCCGTGAGGTCGGCGAAGGGGACGTCGAGCACGTGACCGTGGTTGGTCCCGATCTCCGGGCTCACCTTGGTGCACGCGGCGGCCTCGGCGGGCGTGTCGCTGGCGGTGCCGGTGTCCGTCTTGGTGCCGGTGTCGGTCGCAGTGCCGGTGTCGGTCGCGGTGCCCGTGTCGGTCGCGGTGCCCGTGTCCGTGGTGCCGCTGGGGGCCGGATCGTCGCTGCCGCAGCCGACGAGATGCGCCGCCGCCGCGACGCCGCCGAAGGTCACCGAGAGCCGAAGAAAGTCTTTGCGAGAGATCGTCATGGGGGGAAACCGTAGCATCGATTGCCGTCCCGTCAGCCGTCGGACTAGCGTGCCTCTGCCATGCCGGTATTCCCCAAGGTCGACACTTCGCTCCGGTTCCCCGAGTCCGAGAAGGCCATCATCGAGTTCTGGCGCAGCGAGCGCATCTTCGAGCGCACGCTCGAGCGCCCCGCGCCGAACGGCCCGTTCGTGTTCTTCGAGGGACCGCCGACCGCGAACGGCACGCCCCACAACGGCCATGTGTTGACGCGGGTCATGAAGGACCTGTTCCCGCGCTACAAGACGATGCGCGGCTACCGGGTCGACCGCAAGGCGGGCTGGGACACCCACGGCCTGCCCGTCGAGGTCGAGGTCGAGAAGGAGCTGCGCATCCACGGCAAGGCGGCCATCGAGGAGTACGGCGTCGAGCCGTTCATCCGCCGCTGCGTGGACAGCGTGTTCCGCTACACCGAGGAGTGGCGCCGGCTCACCGAGCGCATCGCGTTCTGGTGCGACCTCGACGCGGCCTACGTCACCTACCACAAGTCCTACGTCGAGAGCGTGTGGTGGGCGCTCGGGCAGCTCCTGCAGAAGGGCCTGCTCTACCGCGGTCACAAGGTCGTGTGGTGGTGGGCGCAGGGCGGCACCGCGCTCTCGTCGGGCGAGGTCGGCCAGGGCTACAAGCAGGTCGACGACCCGAGCTGCTTCGTGCGCTTCCCGCTGGTCGACGCGCCGCCCGGCGCGCCCGCGGGCCTCGCGCTCGCTGCGTGGACGACCACCCCGTGGACGCTCCCCTCCAACATGTACGCCGCGGTGAAGGCCGAAGCCGCCTATGTCGCGGTGCAGACCCCGAGCGGCCCGGTGCTCGTCGCCGAGGCGCTCGCCGACGAGTTCGCCAAGAAGACCAAGGGCGAGCGCGTCGCGGGCTTCTCGGTGAAGGGCTCCGCGCTGGCCGGGCTCCGCTACCAGCCGCCGTTCGACCTCTACGCCGAGGATCACGCGGGCGATCGGACCGCCAAGGGCGAGGTGAAGTACTGGCGCGTCCTCGTCGAGGACTTCGTCACGCTCGACAGCGGCACCGGCATCGTCCACATCGCGCCCGCGTTCGGCGAGGACGACAACCAGGCCCACAAGCGCCTCGAGCGCACGTTCGGCGAGCCCCTCGAGCTGTTCTGCGCCATCGAGGCCGACGGCACGTTCAAGGCCGACGTCCCGAAGTGGGCGGGCCAGTGGGTCAAGGACGCCGACAAGGGCATCCTCGACGATCTCCACCAGCGCGGCCTGCTCCTCTTGAAGGAGCTCTATCGCCACGACTACCCGTTCTGCTGGCGCGCCGACGACGACCCGCTCATCCAGTTCGCGCGCCCCGCGTGGTTCATCCGCACCACCGCGCACAAGGACGACGCCATCGCCAACAACCGCGAGGTGAACTGGCTGCCCCCGCACATCAAGGAGGGTCGCTTCGGCGACTTCCTGCAGAACAACGTGGACTGGGCGCTCTCGCGCGAGCGCTTCTGGGGCACGCCGCTCAACGTGTGGGTCTCCGAGGACGACCCGACCGACATGCACGCGCCGACCAGCGTCGACGAGATCCTGAAGCTCAACCCGCACGCGTTCGACCACTTCCACGCGGCGAAGAAGGCCGACCCGACCCTGAGCGACGACCTCATCGTCCACAAGCCGTGGATCGACCAGGTCACCTTCCCGTCGCCGAAGACCGGCAAGACGATGCGCCGCGTGCCCGAGGTGATCGACTGCTGGTTCGACTCGGGGTGCATGCCGTTCGCGCAGTGGGGCTTCCCCCACCAGCAGGGCTCCGTCGAGCGCATGCGCTCGCAGTGGCCGGCCGACTTCATCAGCGAGGCGATCGACCAGACCCGCGGCTGGTTCTACAGCTTGCTCATGATCAGCACGCTGGTGTTCGACGCGAAGACGCGCGCCGAGTTCGGCCTCGACCCGACCAGCAAGGCCCACCCCTACAAGACCTGCATCGTCCTCGGCCACGTGGGCGACCGCGAGGGCAAGAAGGAGTCGAAGAGCAAGGGCAACTACACCCCGCCCGAGGTCATCCTCGACCGCGTGCGCATGGAGTTCGCGGTGGTCGACGCCGCGCAGTCCGGCGTCGAGGTGAAGCCGGGCGAGTGCGCGGTCGCCCGCGACGACCTCGACGGCCTCGATCTCCAGGACGGCGCCAAGGTCGACGTCTACGTCGGCGAGGGGGCCGCGCGCTCGTTCGTCGTGCGCGCGCACAAGAAGCTCCCGCGCCGCGTCGTCGTGCTGGGCGACGCCGACCGCGCCGCCGTCGGCGCCGAGCTCTACCCGCGCGGGCTCGACGTGAAGCCGGTCGAGGTGCCCCGCCTGCCGGAGAAGCAGCGTGTCTACCTCGAGGACCCGAGCACCCCCGCGCCGGGCGCCGACGCGTTCCGCTGGTTCTTCTACGCGGCGAGCCCGCCGTGGACCAACACGCGGCACTCGCTCTCCAACGTGCGCGCGCTGCAGAAGGACTTCGCGATCAAGCTGCGCAACGTGCTGTCGTTCTTCACCATCTACGCCAACATCGACGGCTTCGACCCGCGCGTGCACCGCCGCGCGGAGGTGCCGGCGAGCCCGCTCGATCGCTGGCTGCTCTCCGAGCTCGCCCTCGCCGTGCGCGACGTGACCACGCACATGGACCGCTACGAGGTGTACGAGTCGGCGCAGACGCTGGTCGCGCTCACCGAGTCGCTCTCCAACTGGTGGCTCCGCCGCTCGCGCGACCGGTTCTGGGCCGCGGGCACCGCGGAGGCCTCGGCCGACAAGCGCGACGCCTACGGCACCCTGCACGAGGCGCTGGTCACGATCGCCAAGGTGGCCGCGCCGTTCACCCCGTTCCTCGCCGAGGAGGCCTACCGGGCGCTGGTCCACGAGCCCGGCGCGCCGCCCAGCGTGCACCTCTGCGACTTCCCCACCGCCGACGTCGCGCGCATCGACGAGCCGCTCTCGCGCGAGATGGCCGACGCCCGCGCCGTGGTCTCGCTCGGCCTGCAGGTGCGAACCGCGAGCAAGCTCAAGGTGCGCCGCCCGCTCGCGACCGCCACGGTGGTCATGGCCAAGGAGCGCGCCGCGGGCCTGCGCGCCCACCTCGACGTGATCAAGGAGGAGCTCAACGTCCACGTCGTCGAGCTCGTCGCGCCAGACCACGCCGGCGACTTCGTCACCTTCAAGCTCAAGCCCAACTTCCGCTCCCTCGGGCCGCGCATCGGCAAGGAGGTGCAGGCGGTGAAGAAGGCCCTCGAGACGGTCGACGCGGGCTCGCTCCGCGCCGAGCTCGTCACCAACGGCAAGGCGATCGTCCCCGGGGTGCTCATCGACGGCCAGCCGCTCGAGGTCACCCAGGAGGACGTCGAGGTGCAGGTCATCGCGCGCGAGGGCTTCGCCGCCGCGGGCGACCGCGTGGGCGTGGTGGTGCTCGACACCCGCATCACCCCCGAGCTCGAGGCCGAGGGCATCGCCCGCGAGCTCCAGAACCGCCTGCAGACGCTGCGCAAGGAGCTCGGCCTCGAGTTCCAGGACCGCGTGGACGTGCGGGTCACGGGGCCCGCGGCCACGATGGCCGCGCTCCGCACGCACACCGCCACCATCGCCGAAGCGGTGCTCTGCGCCTCGGGCCTCGTGCTCGTCGATGGCGAGGACGCCGACCCGGCCGCCAAGGAGGTCGAGGTGGAGGGCGCGATCCTGAAGGTGCGCCTGACGAAGGCCTGAGTCCATGTCAGCAGGTGGCAGCAATGCGCCCGTCGAGTGGATCGCGTCGGGCCACTGGCTGATCGCCTGCGTCCACCTCCCCGAGCCCGCGCCCTTCGAGCTCCCGTTCGGGGGCGCGGCCTTTCCGTGCCTGATCTGGGACGATCGAGGCCATCCGCCCGAGGCGCTCGCGCGACACCTCTTGGCCGCGGGCTGCCGCTATTTCGTCAGTGGCGGTCGCTTCGCCGAGGCGTGGCACGACGCCGCGGACCGCGCCTTCGTCGAGGCCACGCTCGACCTCTCCGACGAGGAGGCCGAGGCGCGCCACGTGATGACGGTGGACCTGGCCGACGAGCCAGTGGAGGAGGTCGCGTTCTTCTTCCGCGCGTGCACGGACTTCGGCCCGTACGCCTTCGACCGCGGGCTCCTGCTCACGTTCGGCGCCGTGGATGCGCGCCTCGAGGCGTTGCGGTCGGCGCTCGCCGCGCCCTAGAGCCCGATCTCGAACACCCGCCACTGCCGCTCCGCCGAGAGCAGCGGGTCGGCGTCGTCCGCCCACCAGCGCACCGCGCGGAACCCGACCGCCGAGTAGGCGGCGATCGAGGGCAGGTTGCGCGCGTGGATGTGCACGTACACCAGCGAGAGGCCGCGCAGCCGCGCGTCCTCGACGGCGCGCTCGATCATCTTGCGACCGCCGCCCACCCCGCGGTAGCGCCGGTCGACGAGCGTGAACGCCGAGTACGAGGCGTTGCCGACCTGCAGGTGGATGTTCACCCCGACCAGCGTGCGCCGATCGAACAGCCCCACCGCGTGCTGGTAGCCGGCCGCGAAGGGCGCCAGGGTCTGGTCGGTCGTCGCCGCCCAGAACGCGCGCACGCGCGGCCAGTCGCTGTCCTCGAGCGAGGCCACCGTGAGGCGAGGCCCCCCGCGCGTTCGCAGGAACCGCTGCTGCGCCGCCGCGTAGCGCGCCGCCGCCATCGCCGCGCGCCACCCGAGCTCCGTGAACCGCTCCGGGTCGAGCGTCGCGAGCCGGTCGATCGGTCGCGACACCGCGCACCCGACGATCGGCGCGTCCCATCGGTCCTCGAAAGGGCCGATGTCGCACCGCAGCCGCAGCAGCGTGCCGTGCACCGCGAGTACCCGACGGAAGGCCAGGCGTTCGCCCGAGACCAGACACGCCACGTCGCCGGGCCTTGGCGGCGCCTGCACGATCACCAGCGGTTGTCCGAGCGTATGGATTCCGGCGGCGGGGGCCGGCACGACGAAACGCGCGGGCAGACCACCGCGCTCGCGGGCCGCGACCACGTCTTCCGGTCGCCAGATCTCTCCGGATTTGACGCGCCCGGTCGACGCTGGGCCCACGAAGCGCGACATCGCCCCGTGCGTTCCCGAAAACCGAGCAGGCCGCAAGGGAACAATCGTGCCCCGTCAACCGTCGGTGGGCCCGGGGAGATCCTCGTAGGCTCCCATCCGTCTCGGGGGAGGGCCCGCTGGGCCGAAGGGAGACCGTTCGCATGCGCTCGATCCTGATGTCTGCCTGTGTGGCCGCCGTGCTCGTCGCTCCCGGCGCGGCCCTCGCACAGAACGAGCCCTCCTCGGTGAAGGAGCTCGACGCGGTCGCGCAGTGGCTCACCGCCAAGTCGACCACCAAGTGCACCGAGAAGTGCTTCGTGCTGAGCAAGCTCTCGCTCGGGGGCGCGGTCGACAAGGGCACGCTCACGTTCCGGCTCGAGGGG
>JAEUKC010000195.1:0-15651 GCA_016794445.1 Myxococcales bacterium | reverse complement strand
GAGTTCACATCGGCGGCGCGGTTTGGCACCTCGATGTCGGCCCATCGCATCCTGGGGCTGGAGCAGGTCCCAAGGGTTCGGCTGTTCGCCGATTAAAGCGGTACGCGAGCTGGGTTTAAAACGTCGTGAGACAGTTTGGTCTCTATCTGCCGTGGGCGCAGGACACTTGAGAGGAGCTATCCATAGTACGAGAGGACCTGGATGGACGTGCCTCTTGTGATCCGGTTGTCACGCCAGTGGCATAGCCGGGTAGCAATGTACGGAACAGATAACCGCTGAAAGCATCTAAGCGGGAAGCTAGCCTCGAGATTAGGTGTCCCGGTCGCAAGACCCTAAAGACCCCTTGTAGACTACAAGGTTGATAGGCCGGAGGTGGAAGCGTAGCGATACGCGGAGCTGACCGGTACTAATAGGTCGTGCGGCTTGACCTACCTCTAAGACACATGAAAAGCAGTATCGCCGAATGGCGGCGAGCTGCAGCGACACTGTCGAACACGACAGGTCGCACTTCGAGCTCGTACGCGGCGCTGGAGCCGCGAACGCTCGCTACAGACGACGTTCACGTCATGCGCACTGCGCAGACGGCAAGGCCCAAAATTTTCCGGTGGCGATCTCGAGGAGGCCACACCCGATCCCATCCCGAACTCGGAAGTTAAGCTCCTCGGAGCCGATGGTACTGCAGGGGAAGCCCTGTGGGAGAGTAGGACACCGCCGGGATTCATTTCGTCAGACAAGTCCCAGCACCCTAAGGGTGTTCTGGGCCGCGACCCTCGCTCCGAACAGGAAGCGGGGGTTTCGCGTTTTTGTCCCGTGCTGCAACCGTTCGCTACCCTACCGCGCGTGCGAGGTAACCGCTGGCGATGGTGGACCGCGGGTCTCGGCTTGACCCTGCTCCTGGTCTGCGTGCTCTCGTGGCTGCTCGCTCCCCGCTGGATCCGCAGCAAGGCGCTGAAGACGGCCGCCGCGCGGGGGCTCGTCCTCACCGTTCGCGATGTCCGGCTCGGTCTGGGAACGGTCCAGCTCGAGGGATTGACGGTGGCACCGGAAGGTGTCGCGGGGGTCAAGGTGGCCATCACGACCGCCCATGCCCCCTGGACCCTGCGGGGGGTGGGGAAGCTCACCCTCGATCAGGTCGTGGTCGACCTCGAAGGGGATGGGTCGGTGCTCCGCGAAGAGCTGCAGCGCTGGCGCGAGCGACACCCCTCCGCCGCGACCGGCGAGGCTTCGGCCTCGACACGCAGCATCGTGCTCCAGACCGTCACCCTGAACTGGACGGGGGGGCTTGCCTCCCCCGTCACCGCCCGCGTGCGGGAGATCGAGTCCGTCGGGGGACGGCTCTTCGTGCGCGACGCTGCGGGGAGGGTGTCCGTCCCCGTCAGCCCGGTGGACCTCGAGGTCGAAGGCCTCACCTTCGAGGTGGACCGGGGAGCGGGCACGCTCGTCGGGGCGGCCGCCCGCAAGGTCGCCGTGCGTCTCGTCGCCAGCCGCATGCACGGGGCCGCAGAGTCGGGCCCGGCCGCCGTGGGCCCGAGCGTGGCCGTGAGCCAGACACCCTCGGCCGTCCCCGTCAAGGGCCCGATCAAGCAAGCGATCGCCACGAAACCCTCCGTGGTGCCGAAACCCTCGGCCGCGGCTCCTCCGAAGGCGCCACTCCCTCCCACCCCCACGCCTCCTTCTCCGCTGTGGGCCCGGCTCGATGCCCAGAAGGCCCGCCTGGATGCGCTGCTGGCCCGCATGGGGCACGGGCTCGAGCTGAAGGTGGACGAGCTCAGCCTCGAGCTCGACAGCGGGCGCCTCGGACCATGGATCGCGCGCGTGGTTCTCGGAACGGATGCCCTGACCCTCGAGATGCAGCCAGCCGAGAAGGACGGGCGCAAACCGCTCGAGCTGCACGCGCTCGTCCCCCGAGGGCCCGGCAAGTGGAGCGCCGAGCTGCGGGCGGGGCCGGCTTCCCTCGCCGAGGTCGGCATCGCAGAGGGGAATTTCGGCCTCTCCGGCGTGGACAAGAGCACCGTCCTCGCCCGGGGTGCGCTCGAGCTGGACCCGGAGCTCAAGACCGTGGCCGCCGACGGGACCGTGCAGGTGGGGAACGTCTCCCTCCAGCACGCGGGCCTCTCGGACCTGCCGCTCACCGGGATCGAGGCGTCGATCAAGGGCGTATTGACCTCGGGCGGCGACTTCTCGGCCTGGTCACTGACGGGAGGGCGCATCGAGCTCGGCAAGGGCCGGGTCGACGTCGAGGGCACGTACGAGCGGGTCGTCGACCCCACTGGCAAGCAGGTGCCCAAGCTCGCGATGGCCTGGGCGATCCCCACCTCGTCGTGCGGGGACGTGCTTGCGTCGATGCCCAAGGGGCTGATGCCACGGCTGGACGGGCTCGAGATGACGGGTACGTTCGCGGCGCACGGTCGCGTGGTGTTCGACGCGCGGGCCCTCGAGAAGACCGACGTGGACTTCGGGCTCGATCAGCGCTGCCGGGTGAACAAGGCGCCGGTGGGGCTCTCGATGGATCGGTTCCACAAGCCGTTCGAGCTGCGGGTGTACGACGGCAAGGGCCAGCCGAAGACGGCGCTGTTCGGTCCCGGGAGCGGGAACTGGACGCCGTTCTCGCAGATCTCGCCCTACGTCGTGGACGCCGTGCTCACGTGCGAGGACGGGGCGTTCTTCTCGCACGCGGGCTTCAGCGCAGGGGCGATCCGCAACGCGCTGATCGCGAACCTCCGGGCGGGGAAGTTCATGCTCGGGGCGAGCACGGTGAGCATGCAGACGGCCAAGAACGCCTTCCTCGACCGCAAGAAGCAGCTGGGGCGCAAGCTCGAGGAGGCCGTGCTGACGGCGTGGCTGGAGCAGGCGCTGTCCAAGAACCAGATCCTCGAGCTCTACCTCAACGTGATCGAGTTCGGCCCGGACCTCTACGGGATCGGGCCCGCGTCGATGCACTGGTTCGGGCGGCCGCCGAGCGATCTCGATCCGGCGGAGGCGATGTTCCTGATCTCACTCCTGCCCTCGCCCGTGAAGCGTCACGGCATGTGGGGGGCGGGCGCGCCGAGCGAGGGCTATTTGGGCTACGTGCGCACGCTGCTCAAGGAGGCGCACCGACGGGGGAAGCTCGACGACGAGGAGTACGAGGCCGCGAGCAAGGCTCCGCTCGTGTTCCACAAGCCCGGGCAGCCTCTGCCGCCCCCTCACGGCATCAACGCCTCGAAGGTGGACCCGGGCAAGGCCGACGACCCGGCGTGGGACCCGGTGCTCGCGCCCACGGATTGAGGCTGCTCAGCCAGCCGGGGGCTCGGGTCAGGGCTCGCCCTCGGCGCGCGGGATGTCGGGCACGTGCGCGGCCGAGAAGTCGGCGACCACGAACACGCCGTCGTGGAGCGGTGGCGCCCCCGGGACGTGCTGGGTGTCGACGAACACGATGTCGGCCTTGGGGTAGGCCTCGAGGAACAGGTTGCAGTTGGCGGGCTCGTTGTCGAACGACGCCACCACCTCGCCGACGCGGGCCAGCGTGGGGGCGACCATCCGCTTGAAAGCCTCGTCGGCCATCTGGGCGTCGGGCTTGAGGATGATCTCGACGCCCGCGACGCCGAGCGGAAAGCCGAGCGAGCGGAGGCTCGCGAAGGTGCCGACGCCCATCATCGGGAGGTCGCGGCCGGTCAGGTACACGACCGTGGCGCCAGCGGCGTGGCACGCCCGCACGAAGGGGACCGCCCCGGCGAGGGCCACGTCGTGGCGGAGGTCGTCGTCGGTGAAGAACCGATGACGCCAGTACTCGGTGGCCTCGGCGAGGCGCGCCGGGTCTTGCACGCCCAGGCGACGGAGGCTGTCGGAGAGCAGGTAGGCGAGGCGCTCCGGGGTGCAGGCCCGCAGGGACGCCGCGTCTTCGGGGTGCGCCTTCTCCCACGACGCGCCGAGGTCACGCAGGATCGCGGCGGTGCGGGGACGGTTGTCCATCAGCGTGCCGTCGAGATCGAGCACGAGCACCGGCGGCCCCGAGGCCGAACGCTGGCTGCAACGACCCACGATCCGAGCGAACAAGGTCTCGGCCTGATCGGTGGGGAGGCGGTGGTACACGGGAAGAGGGGTCATCTCAGTCACGCTGGAACCCGTCGACGTTCTCGAGACCCGGGGGGACCTCGGTGGTGGCGGCGCAGGTGAGGCCGCGCACCGAGACCTCGCCGAGCAGGTTGTTGGTGCGGAAGAGGACGCCGTCCTTGGTGCTGCCCGAGACGAGCGCGGAGTAGGGCGTGGAGGCCGGGGGCTCGTTCGGTCGGGCGATGGGCCGCGCGTCCCAGGCGACGACGCAGCCGGTCTTGCCCGCGCCCTTGAGGAGGGCGCTGCCCGTGGCCATGACGATCGCGTCCGACTCACCGGCGACGATCACGGGGTGACGCGTGCCTCCCACGAACGGCGCGACGACGCGGCTGCCCGTGGCGGTGGCTTCGCACGCCGCGGTGGCCGCGGCTTGGGTCGGCAGCGCCACGGTGACGGCCGGATCGGCGTCGGGCGCCTTGAGCGCGGAGGCCCAGCCCGTGGGCGCGATGCCGGCGCCGCCGGGCCACTGCACGACCAGCGACGGAACGCCGGAGACGTAGGTGAAGTCCCACGCGACGTCGCCGGGCAACGAAGGCCACAGGCCCCACGTGCGCGCGTCCCAGGAGGTGCCGGCCTCGTTGGCCCAGCTCGCCCACATCTGCAGGCCGGGGCCGTGCTGGAACCCGAGCAACACGCTGCGGTTGCCGACGCGGACGGCGTCGGTGCGGAGCGCGAGGGTGCCCCCGGCGATGTCCTTCTGCGGGAGCTCGGGCCAGGTCAGCTTGTCGACCTTGCCACCCTCGCTCACGTAGAACAGCGGGACGTCGCTGCGGGTGGAGAACGGGCGGACGTGCAGGCCGCTCTGCTTCTCCTGGGCCGTGACCGACAGCAGCGCGACGTTGGCGATGGCCGCGTCCTTCAGCGAGGCAGAGACGTCGCGCGGATCGAGAGGACCCACGCCCTTGATGGTCGCCTTGTGCACCTTGCCGGTGCTGGCGACGTACCAGGCCACGTCGACGTCGACCTTCTGACCGTCGACGATCGGGCCGACCGGAGGCGGGGTGGCGGGCTTCTTGTCCTTGTCCTTGTCCTTGTCCTTGGACTCGGGCGGCTTCGGCGGAGGCTCGCGCTTGAAGGTGAAGCGGATCGCGGCGGCGCCTTCGATCTGCGGGAGCGCGGCGGTCGCGGTGTTGGCGCCGGCCGGGCCGAAGAGGGACACCTCCTTCACGTCGAGGCCCCCCTTGGCGGCGCTCTTGCCGAGCAGCACCGAGACGCTGCCCTTCAGGCGATCGTGGCGGAGCGCGAGGAAGCGCGCCCCCGCGAGATCGGCGTCGTAGACGGAGGGCACGGAGGTGAGGTTGCCGAGGGGCTTCCAGTCGCCGTCGCCGGTGCACTTGAGGGTGGGGAGCGCGGCGAAGGTCTTGGGCTTGGCTTCGCCCACGACGCTCGAGTCGCCGCCGCCACCCCAGCCGATGCGGATCGCGCGATCGCCGATGAGGCACGCGTGGGTGCCGCAGACGAGCGAGACGGTGGCGCTGTCGAGCGAGGGGGCGCCCACCGCGCGCCAGGTGGTCGCGCCGTCGACGGTCTCCCAGGCCTTGCCCGCGCGGTCGTAGGCGAGGCCTCGCTTGCCCGCCATCGAGACGGCGTCGGCCTTGAAGGGCACGCGTCGCACCTTGACGGTGGCGCCCTCGTCTTCGCTGACCCACACGACGAACTCGCGACCGACGTGACCGGTGAAGGTGACCACGCCCGACTCGTCGGTGGCCGGGCCGTCGATGACGGCGTTGTTGGGGCCGATCGACACGCCCTTGGGGTCGAGCGCGGGCACGCTCGGGAGCGAGACGCGCGTGAAGTCGCGGGCGTTGTTGGCCGAGACGAGGAGCACCCAGGCCTGGCCGATCTTGCCGACCGTGTACGCCTTGCCGCTGGTCGGCGCGAAGGCGAGGTTGCCGATGTCGCGGATCTTGCCGGGGACGTCGATCTTGGCGAACTTGCCGCCGACCGGGCGCACGAGCGGCGGGCCGGGCGGGCAGTAGCTGTAGCTGTTGCCCTTCGGCTTCGACTTGCACGCGCCTTCGATGAACACCGCGCCATCGGGGCCGAGCCAGACGTGACCCTCGGCGGCCCCCTGCGAGCCGGTCGTGCCGTCGTCCTTGAAGGTGGCACCGCCGTCGACGCTACGGAAGATGCGGAGCACCGCGCGGCTCTCGGGCGCGGGCGGGCCCCAGTTCTTGGGACCGGTGCCGAAGCCTCCGGAGACGGTCGGCGTGCCCTTGCCCTGGTCGTCGCAGGCGAGGACGATCGTGTCGGGATCGCCGCCGACCCACACGTGCTTGCACCCGTTGAGCTCGCTGACCTTGCGGAGGGTGAGCCCGTTGAGCTTGCTCTTGTCAGCGGACGCCTCGCCGAGGTTGCCGATGGCGAGGCGCCAGCGGGTCGGGTCCTCGGGCTCGGGGATCGCCTCCACGTAGCGGAGGCCGACCAACGCCGCGCTGCCGCTCACGATCGCGCGGGCGTACCCCGGCCGCGGGCCGGCCTCGGGGGCGGGGAGATCGAAGCCGTCGTGCGGCGCGCGCGCCACCTTCTCGAGCCGCGGCGGAGACAGCTTGAGGATCGAGGACGCCTCGAGGCCCTCGATCATGATGTCTCCATTGCCGTCGACGACGAGGCGCTTGGCGCCGACGCCGGGAGAGCCGAGGACCGCCCACGTGGCGCCGTCGTCCTGGGTGACGAGGACCCGCTGGGGCGCGAGCAGCGCGAGCCCCACGCCCGACTCGTTGAGGGCGAGGTGGGTGGGCGTGCCGCCACCCGCGGGTAGCGTGACCTTCGACCAGGTGGCGCCCGCGTCGGTGCTGCGCAGGATGTCGTCGCCGGCGAGCGCGAGGAAGGAGCTCTTGCCAGCAGTGCCGCCGCGCAGCGGCTGCGGCGGCGATCGCTTGGCCGTGACGGGGCCGAGCGCGGTGGCGGTGGTGTAGACGGTGCCGCTCTCGCCGACGAACGCGAAGCCGCCGCCGACCGCGATCATCCCGTTGATCGACTCGGGCAGGGTGGACTCGGCAGCGACCGGACTCGTCTGCTTGGCGTCGAGCCAGCGCACGCCGCCGGCGCCGCCGTACAAGAGTCCCGTGGCGCCGAGATCGAGCTTGGCGCGGAGGCCTTTGGCGTGGGCGGCGTTGAGCGACCAGCGGGCGGGGGTGGGCGGCGCTCCGAGCGGCGTCTTCGCCTTGGTGACCGTGGGCGGCGGGGGCTTGACCACGGTGGGCCCGGCGGGCCCGCACCCCACGCCCACCGCGGTGATCGCGAGCAGCAAGACCTGGGGAGCGCACGCGAGCGGGCGAGAGCGAAGGGCGGGCGCGGACGAGCGCCCCTCGGGCGAAACGGTGGAGAGCTTCACGGGGCGGGAGGATAGCGCGAATCAGAAGGTGTACGGCTCGAGCGTCTTCCAGACGCACCAGGGCAGCTCCACGATGCTCCCGAGGTCCTTCTTGTCGGCGTCCGCGAGCACCTTGAAGGCCTTCTGGACGTCCTTGTTGGTGAATTTCAGCTCGTATTTGATGCCGTCGTCGAACACGTCGACCTTGCCCTTCTCGACGCCGTCCCCGAGGGAGTCGATGGGGCTCTTCTCGAAGCATTTCTCGGAGGCCTCGCGGAGGGCCTTCTCCTTCTTCTTGGCGAGCTCGTCGGCGTCCTTGAACTGGTCGAGCTTCTTCTTGCCCTTGTCCGGGTCGTAGTGGGTCTCGATGGTGATGACGACGTCCTTGCTGCCGGCCTTCAGCTTGAAGGTGCCGAACGAGCCGTCGGACCAGGAGGGGGCGTCCTTGCTGCGGTAGTAGACGAAGTGCTCGCCCTTGTCGGCGCCGTACTCCTTGGCGCGGTCCTTGTTCTTGCGGACCTTCTTCAGCATGCGCTTGTCGGGGCTGATGACGAGCACCCGGCTCTCGACGAGCGCGGCGTAGAACGGCTCCTTCTTGCTGCCCTTGTCGCCGAGCGAGCACTTGAGGAGCGCGAGGCCGTCGTCGTCCTCGATCTTGCAGGCCTCCTCGTTCTTCATGACGATGCCGCCGACCTCCTTCATGGCCTCGAGCACGTTGCCCTTGCGGAACGTGCCGCCCACCACGATCACGAGCTTGTCGAAGGCCTCCTTGCTGCCGAACTTCTTGTCGTCGTCCTCCTCGGCGCGCGGCACGCAGGCGGCGAGCTCGCGGACGCTCGTCTTGCCGATGCCGTGCTTCTCGAGCGCGTCGAGCACCTGCTGCATGCGCTCCTTGTCCTTCTTGGACTTGTTGCCGACCTCGTCCTCGGCGAGGTCGTGCGCGTTCTTGAAGAACTTCTCGAGCGCCGGCTTGACCGGGTCGCTCGTGGCGATGCCCTCGACGTCCACGTAGCCCGCGACCGCGCAATCCTCCGGGATGTGCTCGAGGACGAGGCCGCGGCTGTACACGTTGCGCCAGACGAGCCAGCTCACGAGGAGCACGACGAACAGGCCGGCGCCGGCGCCGATGCCGATCATCGCGCTCTTGGGGAGCCCCGGCGGGCGGGCGGCGCCCACCTCGGAGGGCGGGGCCAGCGGCGCGACGGCGCCCGTGGGGAGCGGCTCGGCGGCCGGGAGGGAGGGCATGGCGCCGGAAGGCAGCGCCTGGCCGGGCGGTGGCGTCCCGACCGGGGCGGCCGGGCTAGGCTCGGCCGCGAGGGCCTCGGCGACAGCGGGGAAGTCCTTGGCCGCGACCCAGGCGCTCTCGCCCGGCTTGACGACCTGCGCCGAGTCCGGGAGCTCGCCCGCCTTGATACGCCGCGCGACCTCTTCGGCAGCGAGCAGCTGCGGATCGCTGCTGCCGGGGACCATGACGTAGATCTGGCTCACGGACGCTCCTTGGAAACCGGGGGGAAAGGGTTCGGGGGGCGAGTGTCACCGCTCCTCTGGCCTGCGGTCAACCGGCACCCGGCCGGCGGCAGGGCGCCGTCGGGCTCGACCCTCGCAGCGCGACTCGGTATGCGCTCTCGCATGGCTCGCTTCATCGACGAACTGCAGCGGACGCACCGCTGCGGTGCCCTGCGCGAATCGGACGTTGGCAAGGAGGTCGTGCTGTTCGGGTGGGTGGACACCTACCGCGACCACGGCGGGTGTGTGTTCATCGATCTCCGCGATCGGGAGGGCATCACCCAGCTCGTGTTCGACCCGAATCACGTGCCGGCGGCAGAGGGCGTCCGCGTCGACCTGAAGGAGGTCGAGGCCGCCCACGTGCTCGCCAACCAGATGCGCAACGAGTGGGTGATCGGCATCCGCGGGATCGTCCGCTCCCGCGGCAAGAACGTGAACGCGAAGATCGCGACCGGCGCCATCGAGATCGGCGTGGTCGAGGCCACGGTGTTCAACAAGGCGGAGACGCCGGTGTTCCCGATCGCCGACGAGACGCAGACCAAGGAGGAGGTGCGCCTCGCGTACCGCTACCTCGACCTGCGCCGCCCGCGCATGCAGAAGATCCTGCGCACCCGCCACGAGATCAACCAGATCACGCGCCGCTACTTCTCCGACCACGGGTTCCTCGAGCTCGAGACCCCGTTCATGGTGAAGTACACGCCGGGCGGCGCCCGCAACTTCCTCGTGCCCTCGCGCCTGCAGCCGGGGGCGTTCTACGCGCTCGCCGAGAGCCCGCAGCTCTACAAGCAGCTCTTCATGGTCAGCGGGTTCGACCGCTACTTCCAGATCGTGAAGTGCTTCCGCGACGAGGACGGGCGCCTCGATCGCCACCCGGAGTTCACCCAGATCGACGTCGAGATGTCGTTCGTGTCGCAGGACGAGCTCTTCACCCAGATGGAGGGCCTCGTGTTCGCCATCTGGAAGGAGGTGCTCGGGATCGACCTGACGGCGCAGTACCCGTCGGGGCACTTCCCGCACATGAAGTTCGACGACTCGATGCGCCGGTACGGCAACGACAAGCCCGACCTGCGCTTCGCCATGGAGCACACCGACCTCACCGATCTGGTCATCGACCACAAGGGCGGGGGTGTGCCCTTCTTCGCGGAGCTCGCGGCCAAGTTCGAGGCCGGCAAGCTGCGTCGCGACCTGCCGGGCGAGATCGTCAAGGTGCTCGTCGCGCCGGCGGCGGCCGAGATCTCCCGCGCCGAGGCCGACAAGCTCGAGGGCTACGTGAAGTCGATGGGGGCCAAGGGCCTCGCCCGCGCCAAGGTCGGCGAGGACGGCGGCTGGACCCAGTCGCCGCTCGCCAAGACGGCCACCAAGGAGTTCGTGGCGGCGGTCAACGCGGCGTGCGGCGCCAAGCCGGGTGACACGCTGCTCTTCCAGTTCGGGCGCGCCTCGATCGTGCAGACGGTCATGGCGAACCTGCGCGTGCACCTCGCCAAGAAGATGAACCTCATCCCCGACTCCGGCCACGGTGGGAAGTTCGAGTTCCTCTGGGTGGTCGACCCCCCGCTGTTCGAGTTCGACGAGGACACGGGCAAGTGGGCCGCCGCGCACCACGCGTTCACGCGCCCGCAGGACGCCTCGGTGCCGTTCCTCGAGAGCGACCCGGGCAAGGTGCTCTGTCACCGCTACGACCTCGTCCTCAACGGGTTCGAGGTGGGTGGCGGTTCGATCCGCCTGCACGACCCGGAGGTGCAGGCGCGCGTGTTCGCGGCGCTCGGCATCGACGCGGCCGAGGCCAAGGCCAAGTTCGGCTTCCTCCTCGACGCGCTCCGCGCCGGCGCCCCGCCCCACGGCGGCATCGCGCTCGGCATGGACCGGCTCACCATGCTGCTCACCGGCACCGAGTCCCTGCGCGACGTGATCCCGTTCCCGAAGTCGCAGAAGGGCACGGATCTCCTCACCGACGCGCCGACCCTGGTCACCGACGAACAGCTCGCCGACGTGCACGTGCGGGTCGCGCCGAAGGCCTGAAGCGATGGCGAGCGACCACTTCCGCGCTCACCCCCGCCGGGCGACCGGTGGGGAAGTGGTCGTGCGTCGCGAGGGGCGGGTCGAGAAGGCGCGCCTCCATGACATCGGGATGGGGGGCGCGGGCCTCACCACCCCCACCCGGCTCGTCGCGGGGACCCACCTTGAGGTGGTGCTCGAGGCGCCGAGCCGCTGGGACCCGCTGGTGCTCGGCGCGCGGGTCGCGTGGTCGGAGGGGGTTCGCGGTGGCGTGGCGTTCGAGCCCAAGGACGCCCACGAGGTGAACGCCCTGTTCGACCTCTTGGGCGCACAAGCCTTCGAGGCCTGAAACCACCCCCGCGAGGGCGGGGTGGGGCCTCGACTCCGTTCGCCCCGCCTGTCCCCGCCTCCACGTGATAGGTTCGGCCCGCATGGGCAACACCGTCCGGGCTTCACGTGCCGTCGCGCCGAAATCGGCGTCGAAGGCGGTGTCGCTCGAAGAGGCGGCCGCTGGAGCGAGCGGCGAGCCCAAGCCCCGGGCGCCCTCGAAGTCCAAGGCCTCCTCCGCGCGCGTGGAGCCCTTCGAGAAGGACGTGCTGGATCGCCTGCGCGAAGAGGTGCTCGCGTGCGTCCGTCGTCGCTCACCGAACGAGCGCCGGCTCGCCGGTCTCTGTCGCGCCCTCGCCCCGCACAGCGCGCTCGCGCGCACGCTGCTCGCCGAGGTGGGCGAGCTGCTCGTGCAGAAGAAGGCCTTCGATCGCGACCTGTTCGTCGCGGCCGTCCGTGGCCTCGGCGAGCTGTCGGACAAGCGCGCGGTCCCGCTGGTCAAGGCCGGGGCCGAGCACGACGTCTGCGCGACCGCGGCGCTCTGCGCGGCCGCCTGGCTCACGGATCCGGCCCTCGCGCCGATCCTCAACAAGGCGGCGACGCAGCGCTCCGCACACATCGCGTTCACGGCGGAGCTCGCCCGCGTGATCCGGGGCGAATCGCCGGGCGCGCACCTGCGCGGGCTCGCGCCCAAGATCAAGGAGTCGCACCGCATCGCGCTCTGCGCCGAGGTGCTCGTGCCGATCGCACGCATCCCCAAGGTGGCGCCCGGCGTGCAGCACGCCCTCGCGGTCCTCCGCGACGCCGAGCGGCACCTGGGGCGCTGGCTCGTGATGGCCGAGGTGGCCGTGCACGGCGGCGACCTCGAGCCGCTGCGCGAGGCGCGCACCAAGTCGTCCGAGGGGCCTTCGGGCGCGCGGGCCGCGTGGGCCTACGTGGCCTGGGCGCTCGATCCCTCGATGGGGCCGCCCTCTGCGCGCCCCACGACCGAGCTCGTGGCGCGGCTTTCCGACCGACCGAGCGCGGATCGCGACACCAAGTTCTTGTTCCGGCTCGCGCACGCCGGCGTGCGCACGACCAAGCCGCTCCTCGAGGCGTTCGCCCGCGACCTCGCCAAGGAGGACGACGACGCCGTCCGCGCCGCCGGTTACCTCGTACGCGACCACGGGCGAGAGGATCTCGTGGCCGCGATCCACGAGGTCGCCAAGAACAGCCAGCGCGACGATCTCCGCGGCCTCGCCGCTGCGGTGCTCTACGACGCCGGCAAGAAGGAGCTCGCCATCGAGCTCGCCAAGCAGCTGGTCGAGAACCGCGCCACCAGCCTCTTCGGTGCGGCGTGGGGCACGCTGGTCCTCTTGTCGGCCGCGGGCCGGTTTCCCGCGGGGACCCCGGTCGCGCACGAGCCCGCGGTCCGCTGGCTCCAGGCCGGCTGGCTGGAATAGCAGGGCGCCCGCGCGGCGTTGGCTCGGGTGGTCAGCCTCGATCCGCTTCGCAGGACGGGCCTTGCGTGCTGGGTCCTCCTGGTCCGCGGCGGGTGGCGTGCGGTCGGATTCGCGCTCGGGTTCACGCTGCTGCTCGGGGTGATACCGGGCGCGCCCCTCTCGATGTGGAGCCCGCCGGTCGAGACGATGGAGGAGCCCGCGCCGCTGCCGCCCGAGGTGTCGGAGCGCCCCGGCTCGGCGCGCGTCGTGGTGCTGGACGCGACGAGCTCGGCGCCGCTCGCTGGCGCGACGGTCCGCGCGCTGTTCCTGCGCGATGGGGTGGTCTACCTCGCGGCACGCGGCACGACCGGAGCGGACGGAGCCGTCACGCTCACGCAGCTGCCGCTCGGCGTGCACTGGCTCGTGGCCGACGCTCCCTCGCACGCGCGGGGGAGCACGCAGCGGTTCGTCGGGGCCGATCCGGCGTTCGCAGAGCTGCGGCTCGGCGCCGAGCGCGCGCTCGAGATCGTGGTCCGCGACGAGGCGCACAAGCCTGTGGTGGGCGCGGAGATCGAGGTGCTCGGTGTGGAGCCGATGCCGCGCGGGGCCCGCACCGACGCCCAGGGCATCGCGCGACCGCACGGGCTCGCGGTGGGGCCGCTCAAGGTGACCGCGCGCGCGGCGGGCTGGGACGCGGTGACGGTGACGGTGGGCCCGAACGAAGGCCGCGTGACCCTCGTGCTCCATCGGCTCGGGGCGCTGCTCGTGAGCGTGGTGGGCGAGGACGGGGTCGCCGCGAAGGGGGCCCTCGTCGCGATCGCGGGGGGCGCGCTCGCCGTGCCGCGCACCACGACGGCCGACGAGAAGGGGGAGGTCCGCGTCTCCGGGCTCGGCGCCGGCAGCTACGACCTGCGCGCGACGCTCGGCACGCGCGTGAGCAAGAGCGAGATCGGCGTCTACCTGCCGCGTGGTGCCGAGGCCAAGGTGCGCCTGGTCCTCACCGCGGGCCGCATGGTGCGGGTCGGCGTGAAGGACGAGAACGGGGCGGTGATCCCCGGCGCCGAGGTGGTCGGCGTCGAAGGGGGCATCTCGCCGTTCCCGCAGACCGTCACGGCCGACGCGAACGGCGTCGCGGTGCTCGGTCCGTTCGCCCCGGGCAGCGTGTCGCTTGCGGCGCAGGCCAAGGGCTTCTGGGCGCGCGGGCCGATCGCGGTGCCCGAGAGCAACGCGCTCGAGGTCGTCCTGCGTCGCGCGGCGACCCTGCTCGGTGACGTGAAGGACGCGAAGGGACGGCCGATCGACGGCGCGACGGTGGAGGTGGTCGGCGCGGACCTCGACGGCGCGCCGGTGTCGGTCTCGCCCGCGACGCTGGGGTTCTCGGCAGGGTTGCTCGCCCGCGCGCGGGGTGGAGGGCGCACGCTCCTGCCGGTGGGCGAGCTCGGCGTGGTGCCGGGGCCGGTGCCTCCGATCCCGCGGCCGTTCGCCCAGAAGAAGGACGACACCACCGCCGTCGACCCGTGGGTCACGCGGTTCGACGGGACGTTTCGCGCGACGCCCGTGCCGGCCGGGAAGCTGCGCGCGATCGTGCGTCATCCCGCCTATGTCGAGGGCATCTCCGCGCCGGTGGACCTGGCGCCGGGAGGTGAGGCGAAGGTGAGCGTCGTGCTCGCCGCCGGCGGAAGGCTCGTCGGGACGGTGAAGGACGAGAAGGGCTACGCGGTCGCGGGCGCGTGGATCGAGGTCACCGCGCGCGCCGGGTCGCTCGCGCGCGGCGTGCGCACGGCCACCGACGGGACGTTCGCGATCGCGGCCGTGCCAGGTGAGGTGACGATCACCGTCGCCCCCGCGGATCGACCGAACGACGTCGCGTTGCGCACCGAGGTCACCGTCCCGGAGGGCGAGACCACGACGGTGGACCTCGTGCTCCCTGCGCCGCGGCCGGCGTGCGTCGTACGCGTGATCGACGATCGCCGCTACCCGCTCAAGGGCGCGCAGGTGACCATCGCTTCGCTCGATCCCACGGCGCCGATCAAGCGCACGGGCTTCACCGACGCGCGCGGCGAGGTGGAGATCCCACGGGTCTCGGGGCTGCGCGTGCAGGTGGAGGTGCGGGCCTCCGGCCACGCGACGACGCGGCTCGTACAGGCCTCCCTGCCGGCGTCGCTCGAGGTCGAGCTCGCGGCCGGGTTCGTCGCCCACGGCGTCGTGATGGCGCCGGGCGGTCGCGTGGCGCTGGCCGGCGCCACGGTCACGCTGGCCGCGGAGGACGGCGTCCGGCGCACGCTCACGGGGAAGGACGGCAAGTTCCAGTTCGCCGACGTGCCCCGCGGCGAAGCCTCGCTCGACGTGCGCGCGAGCGGCGCCGCGCCGCTACGCAAGACCGTGACGCTGGCGCCGGTCGGCTCGCTGCCCGAGGTCGATCTCGGCCGCCTCGAGCTCGGCGCCGCGGGCAGCGTCGAGGGGACGGTCGTCGACGCGAAGGGCAAGCCGGTGGCAGGGGCGCGGGTCGCGCGCGATCACGCGCCGACGTGGATCCCGGCGGGAGGCGTGGCGCAGCCCGGGGTCGCGGTCACGGACGCCTACGGGGCGTTCAAGCTCGCCGACGTCGCGGTCGGCGACGTGTTCATCGAGGCCTTCGCGGCCGACACCGGGCGCGGTCGCACCAAGGTGCGGATCGACGAGGGGCGCGCGACCACGAACGTCAAGATCGTGCTCGACCCGGTCCCGGTCGCCGGCGAGGAGATCCTCGCCCCCGGTGGGGTCGCGATCACCCTCGCGGCCGAGGACACGAGGGTGATGGTGGCGGCGGTGGCCGTCGGGTCCGAGGCGGAACGCGCGGGCGTGCTGGAGGGCGACGAGCTCGTGAGCATCGACGGGACGGCGGCGACGAGCCTCTCGGTTGCGCGCGCGCACCTCGGCGGACCGCTCGGGGTCGACGTGCTGCTGACAGTGAAAAGAAAGGGCGTGAACAAAACTCTGCGCGTGGTCCGTGAG
>JAEUKC010000142.1:0-3229 GCA_016794445.1 Myxococcales bacterium | reverse complement strand
GAGCGAGTTCGCCCGGAAGCACCATGGCCAGGGCATGCGAGAGGGGCGTCAGCAGTCCCTGCTCCGCGTCTTCGCTGCCCGCGGATTCGCCGTCGATGCGCCGACGCGCGAGCGCATCGAGAGTTGCACGGACCAGGCACTGCTCGACGAGTGGGTGGAGCGCGCCGTCACGGCCGAGAGCCTCGACGACGTCTTCCACCACTGACGGGCTCACGGCCAGGGGCTCGGCGAGCAGACGCCGTACTTCGCGTTGCACCCGGTGAATCCGAGAGAGGTGCAATCGACCTTCTCGCTCTTGCCACCGTTGCAGACGACCAGGCTGTTGCCCTCGCACGTGGGCTTGCTCCCCGGTTCCGTCGGGTCGCAGTCGGCCCCGGTTCCGCAGAACCAGCCGGTTCGTGCGGCCCCGACCTTGCTCTGGCACGTGAATCCGGTGGCGAAGGTGCCGCAGTCGACCGACACCTCGCCCTCGTTCACACACGCCGTGAGCTTCGTCCCGTCGCAGCCGGTGCCCACGTACGTGATGCTCCGCGGGTTGACCGTGCCGGTGGAGCACCGAGCACCCGCTCCGTTGCACCCCACGCTGCTGCCAGAGGAGAGCGGCCCGCAGACCAGACCGAAGTCTGCACAGACGGGCCCTCGCGCCTCCTCCGAGCTGTCCTTGCTGACGTACGAGCAGTAGGTGGGGGCCCCCGCGTCGCAGGCACCCACGAACTTCGTGCTGTCACAGGACTTCCCTGCCGCACGGGGGAGCACGCACATGTCGCGCGTGTCGCAGACCATGCCGTAGCGCCCGCAGTCCACGCGGTACTTCAGGCCGTCGTTGCATTGCTCGGACACCGACCCGGCGCAGCTCGCGGCGCAGTCGGCCGACGGCTCGACGACGATGGCGAGACACTCGCCGAGGGCGCCGCACCCGTTGGTCTTCGCGGCCAGGCAATCGATCGCACTCCGCCACAGGCGCGCCTCGAAGCTGTCGCTCCCCCGGCTCACGTACATGCGCTGGAGGATGCGATTGGCGCGATCGTCCGGGAGGCAACTCCCGAGCGTGGCCGCCGCGCGCACGGCCTTCGTCGAGTCCAGCGCCGTCCACTTGACCGGGCCGACCGGCGGGCCGCTGGGAATGCCGGTCGCCTGCGTGCTGCTGGAGCTGCATCCGGAGGCAACGACGAGGACGACGAACACTGCCGGGGCGATTGCTACGCGAGCCATGCGCCAACATACCATCCGCGACACCTCCTGGATTCTGCGCCGCGGCGGCCCCGAAGAAGGACGTTGCGGCCAGCCGGTGAACGCGTCGTGGCACGCAACTCCCGGGTCGCTCGCGTCGACGTGGAGGCATGGCCCTGCTCCGGCGGCCCATCGCTTCGGCCGTGGTGCAGAGCGCGGCGCTCGAGCTCACTGCCACGGCCGAGAGCGGCGACTGAGCGCGCCCTCACCCCCCCGAAGCCAGCGCCCCGCGCGCGTCCACCACGAGCCGCGCCTCCGCCGCCATCCGCCGATGATCCACCTCGAGGTGGTCCGTCACCACGACCACCGCGTCCCAGCGCCCGTACGGCGACCCTTGCACGCGGGACCGGCCCTTCCACGTGGACACGTGGGGATCGTCGAACGACACCACCGCGCCCCGCGCCTCGAGGAACGCGAGCAGGCCCTCGGCGGGGCTGTTGCGCACGTCCGCGACGCCGCGCTTGTAGGCCACGCCAGAGAGCAGCACCGCCGCACCCGCCAGCGACTTCCCCTGCCCGACCAGCCTCTCCTCGACCTCGGCGCCGACCCAGCTCGGCACCTCGGCGTTGATCGCCTGCGAGAGCGCGAGCAGCGGCGCGTCGACCCCCGCCCTGCGCACGGCCGCGACCCAGTAGTGCGGATCGACGGGGATGCAGTGCCCGCCGACGCCGGGCCCCGGGTCGAAGCGCATGAACCCGTGGGGCAACGTGGCGGCCGCGTCGACCACCTGCCGCACATCGAGCCCCATGGCGCGGCACCCGCGCGCGAACTCGTTCACGAAGGCGAGGTTGACCGCGCGGAACGAGTTCTCGAGGAGCTTCGCGGCCTCCGCGATCTCTGGCGAGCTCACCTCGACGACGGGCGCGAACGCGCTGCACAGGCTCTTCGCCGCGGCCGCGCACGCCGCGGTCACGCCCCCCACGAGGCGCGGCGTGTTCTCGACGCGGTGCACGCGGTTGCCGGGATCGAGCCGCTCCGGCGAGCACGCGACGAACAGATCGTGGCCGATGCTGCGGCCCCTCGCCTCGAAGCAGCTCGCGAGCGCCCGCGTCGTACCCGGGTGGCTCGTCGAGACGTTGAGCAGCAGGGCACCGACCTTCGGCGACAGGCGCGCGACCTCGTCGAACAGCGCCGCCGGATCGGGCCCGCCGTCGGCGCCGAGGGGCGTCGGCAGCGCGAGCACGAGCACTTCGGCATCGTCGATCGCCGCCCGCTGCGCCGACGCCGACAGGCGCCCTCGCTCGAACAGCGCGATCGCGCGCTCGGGCGCCACGTCCGGGCTCACCCGTTCGCCGGCCGCGAGTCGCAAGAGACGCTCTTCGTCCACGTCGACGCCCACCACCGAAAAACCGGCCTCGGCGAGGGCGACGGCGAGCGGCAGCCCGGTGTGCCCCAGGCCGACCACCCCGACGCGGGCCGTGCGGGTGCGCAGCGCTTCGTGCAGATCCACGGCGGGGGTGTAGCTGAATCTCAGAGCGGCGCGTCCTCGTCGAGATCGAGGCACCGGAGCCGCCCGTCCTCCTCGACGTACCGCAGCCCGCTGCACGCCTGCTCGCCGGCGACCCCGAGCTCGAGCCGCGCGCCGTGCCGGGTCATCCATCCGCGCAACCGGCCTGGATTGCCGAGGATCAGCCCGTAGTCGGGCACGTCCCTCGTGACGACGGCGCCCGCGCCGACGAACGCGTGGCGGCCGACCGTGACCCCGCAGACGACCGTCGCGTTCGCCCCGATCGTGCACCCCCTCCGTAGCCACGTGCGCTCGTACTGGCCGCGCCGGTCGATCTGCGCGCGTGGGTTCGCGACGTTGGTGAGGACGCACGAGGGCCCGAGGAACACGTCGTCCTCGATCTCGACGCCCTCGTAGACGGAGACGTTGTTCTGGATGCGCACGCGGGCGCCGAGCCGCACGCCCGGGGCCACGTAGACGTTCTGGCCGAGCGTGCACGCCGCGCCGAGCCGCGCGCCGGTCGACACGTGGCAGAAGTGCCAGACCCGCGTG
>JAEUKC010000176.1:0-10998 GCA_016794445.1 Myxococcales bacterium | reverse complement strand
GGCGCCGCGCGAGGGAGAGACCGGTCTCCCCGACGCCGCGGCGGCGTGGCTCCCCGTGGACGGCTACGTCGGCGGCGTCGAGCACGCGGTGATGCACCTGCTCTACGCGCGCTTCTTCCACAAGGCGCTGATCGACCTCGGGCTGCTCCCCCGGGGCACGCCGCGCGAGCCGTTCGCGCGCCTCGTCGCGCAGGGCCACGTGCGCCTGCCGGCGCGGTGGATCGAGGGCGAGGACGGTCGCCCGCACTACCTGTACCCCGAGCAGATCGGCGCCGACGGCCGCGCCAAGGTGCCGGGCCTCGAGGGCCGCGCGGTGCAGACCGGGCCCTCCGAGAAGATGTCCAAGAGCCGCAAGAACGTCGTCGATCCCGACGGCCTCGTGGCGCGTCACGGCGCGGACACGGTGCGGCTCTTCGTGCTCTCGCTCGCGCCCCCCGAGGTCGATCTGCAGTGGTCGGATCGCGGCATCCACGGCGCGCGGCGGTTCCTCTCGCGCGTGTTCCAGCTCACCCACGAGGCCGCGCGTACCGCGCGCGTGCCGGCCGTCGACCCCGTGGTGCGCGCCGCCGTCGACGAGGCGATCCGCACCGTCACCGAGGAGCTCGCGGGTCGCCTGCACCTGCCCCGCGCGATCGCCGCGCTCTACACGCTCGAACACGTCCTCACCCGCGCGTTCCGGTCGGACTCGGCGGCCACCCGGTCGACGGTGCGGTCGGGCGTCGAGGTGCTCGCGCGCCTGCTCTCCCCGTTCACGCCGCACCTCGCCGACGAGCTGCACGCGATCCTGGGCGGAACGGATTTCGTCCTGACGAGCCCGTGGCCGGAGGCCAACCGAGAAGAGCCGGGGGAGAGCTCGATCGCCGTGCAGCTCGACGGTCGCGTGCGCGGCCGCGTCGCGCTGCCCGTGGGCGCCGACGAAGCGCAGGCGCTCGCAGCGGCGCGTGCGCTGCCGGTCGTCGCGACGATGCTGGCGGGCGCCGAGCCCAGCCGCGTCGTCTACGCGCCCGGTCGCGCCATCAACCTCCTGCGGTGACGGTCGTGGACCGGAGGGGCGCCCTGATCACGCTCGGCGGCGCGCTGATGGGAGGGTGCGGTTACCGCCCACTGAGGTCCGGTCTCGCCGGCAACCCCCGACTGCGCGTGGCCTCCTCGGTGGCGCGCGTCGCTTCACTGCAGGCCCTGGGGGAGGAGCTCGCCACCGGCGCCCGGGCAGAGCTCGCGCGCTACGAGGCGCTGTCGGCGAGCGGCTTGCCGTTGCACCTGGAGGTCGTGCGCCTCGAAGAGGTCGGCGAAGGCGACGGCGTGGCCGCCGACCTGCCGTCGGCGCGGGGCGTTCGCGTGCGGGTGGTGGCGCGGGGCCGGATCGAGGGCGGTGACTACGAGACCGAGGACCTGGAAGCCTCCGAGGTGCTGGCCACGGGCTCGAGCCCGACCTCGTTCGAAGTGGCTCGATCGGCGGCGGCGCGGAGTGCGGCGCGAAAGGCAGGGGCCCTGGTCGCCCGTGCGGTGCTGGGCCTCCCTTGAGGGGCCCTCCACGAGCGTCTCACCAGAGAATCGGCTTGGGGCGCATCAACATGAGGTGGACGTGGGTACCATACCTACCCCGGCATCTGCCGGCACTTTTGGCACCATTCCGTCGTCACGGTCCGGTTCCGCAACCGTGTGGCTGGGCTCCTCAGTCGGTCGACCAGGTGGCTTCGACGCGCTGGACCTTCGCGGCGTGGACGAGGGCGCGGGCGATCGCGGACAGGTCTCGGTAGCGAGTGCGAGGGAAGGGCAGGGTGAGGAACCAGCGCGCCTCGACGCTCTCCGCTTCGCCTCGCAGCCAGCCGCGCTGCACGACGGCGGAGAGGAATGCCCCCTCCTCGGCGCGGTGCGCGGGCACGGCGCCGCTCTCGAGGAGGCGCTGCACGAGGCCGGTCGCACGCCCGAGCTCGGCCCGTATGCGCGGCGTGCCGAGCTCGAACCGCTGCACGGTCGATTCGTTCACGAGCACGTACTCGCGGTAGCCGACGAAGGTCGCTCCAGCGCGCACGCTGCGGACGTGGAGGACGGCCGCGAGCCGCGTCGGGTTCGCGAGCACCCACTCTCGCGGCACCGCCGCGCCCGCCATCGTCTCGAAGCTCCACTCGGGCAGCTCGGCCACCGGGGCATGCCCGGCCTCCCGCGCAACGAACCGCGCCACGACGGCGTCGTCGCGGAGGACGACGCGGATCAGCCGGTCACCGTAGCGCTCGTCCTCGACGCCGAGCGTGGCGCCCCAGGGGTTGGGCCACGCGTAGCGGGTGCGCGAGAACGGCTCGCTCGTGAGCAGCGCCCGCAGGCCGAGGTCGCCGGTCTCTCGTACGTGGACGTCGTAGAACGACGCGTCGGGCGGCCGGGGGTGGATGCGGACGCGCAGCAACGGAGGGCCCTCCTCCACCAGCTTGTTCGCCGTTTCCGCCGAGGTCCACGACCAGAGCTCTGCGCGGGCGAACCGCTCGAGGATCACGACTTGCGCCGCGAGATCGGGCGGCGCCGGCCGCGAGGGCACCGCGGTCGGTCGCTGGCACGCGGCCAGCCAGAGGCCCGCGACCGAGAGCCAGCGCACGAGGCTCTTGGACGCAGGGCCGTTCCCGCGTGTATCCTCGGCCGGGATGGCTCGCGTGCTCGTGGTCGAGGACTCCTCCGCGATGCGCGCCTTCGTCCGCGCGGCGCTCGAGGACTGGGCAGAAGAGGGCGTGGAGCCGATCGAGGTGGTCGAGGCCGCGAGCGGCTTCGACGCGCTCCGGCTCTTGCCGCGCGGCACCTTCGACTGCGTGGTCACCGACGTGAACATGCCTGACATCAACGGCCTCGAGCTGGTGAACTTCATGCGAAAGAGCGAGCACCACAAGGGCACGCCGCTCCTCATCATCAGCACGCAGTCCGCGGAGCGCGACAGGGAACGGGGCCTCGCCCTCGGCGCAGACGCCTGGCTCGCCAAGCCGTTCGAGGCCGACGAGCTCCGCGCCACGGTGCGCGGTCTCCTCTCGCGCGGCCGCGACGGCAGTCCACCGACCGGCCCCACCACCGGCTGAGGCCTCGTGGATCACCGCGACGAGTTCATCAGCGAGGCGCAGGAGATCATCGACGGCTTCGGCCGCGACCTCCTCGTGCTCGACGCCACGCTCAAGAGCCGCGACGGCAAGCGGGGCCCGGTCCAGGTCGACCCCGAGATCGTCAACGACGCCTTCCGCGCGGTGCACACGCTCAAGGGGCTCTCGGCGCTGTTCGGCGTCGCGCGCATGTCGACGCTCTCGCACCACCTCGAGGATCTCCTCGACGACCTGCGCCTCGGGCGGGTGGAGCTCGAGCCCAAGGTGCTCGACGTCTTGTTCCGCGCCGTCGAGGTCTACGGGCAGATCCTCTCGGCGCTGCGCGCTGGTGAGCCCGAGCCGCAGCGCGCGGTCGAGGAGCTCCTCATGAGCCTCGACGGGGCCGTGTCGCGCGGCGCCGGCACCGCGTCGAACCCGCTCGCCGACTACGATCTCGATCCGGGCCTGCTCGGCGTGCTCACGGAGTACGAGGAGCACCGCCTCCGCACGAACCTGGCACAGGGCGTCGGGCTCTACGTCCTCCGCGTGAAGTTCGACCTGCTCACGATCGACGGCGCGCTCGACGGCCTCAAGACCAAGGCCAAGCCGCACGGCGAGATCCTGACCTACCTGCCGAGCGGCGAGCCCGGCGATCCCGACACCATCGAGCTCGACGTGCTGCTCGCGAGCCGGCAGACCCTCGAGGTGCTGCGCCTCGAGCTCGAGGCCCCGAACATCCAGATCCGCCCGGTCCCGCGCCGCGTCACCAAGACGCCCCCCGCGCCCGGTCCTGCGGAGAGCGAGCCGCCGCAGACGGTCTACGGGGGCATGGAGCCGCGGCCCCGCAAGACGCACCTGCCCTCCGCGCCCATGGCCGACGAGCCGCCCGAGACCCCGATCGGCGGGGCCATGGTGCGCAAGCCCAGCAAGGCCGAAGAGGAGCAGGCCGACGGCAACGCCCAGGTGGGCTTCGGGCTCTCGATCCGCGGCGTCGCGCAGACCGTCCGCGTCGACATCCGCAAGCTCGATCACCTGATGAACATCGTCGCCGAGCTCGCCATCGTGAGGAGCGCGCTCCAGCGCATGACCGACCGCGTGCGCGCCGACCCGGAGCTGCGCAGCCTCGGCCTCGAGATGCACCGCCTGAGCCGCTCGCTCGACCGGCACCTCGGCGACCTGCAGGGGGGCATCCTCGAGGTGCGCATGGTCCCGCTCGGCCAGGTGTTCGACAAGCTCGCGCGGGTCGTCCGCCAGATCAGCCGGGAGCACGACAAGGACATCCACCTGGTCATCACCGGCGCCGAGACCGAGGTCGACAAGCTCATCGTCGAGGAGCTCTCCGACCCGCTCATGCACATGATCCGCAACGCCATCGATCACGGCATCGAGCAGCGCAAGACCCGCCTCGCGCGCGGCAAGCCCGAGGTGGGCACCATCGCGCTCAACGCCTACCAGAAGGGCAACCACGTCGTCATCGAGGTGCAGGACGACGGCGCCGGCATCGACGAGCAGAAGGTGCTCGCGCAGGCGATCCGTCGCGGCCTCGTCAACGAGCAAGAGGCGGCGACCATGCTCCCGCGCGACGTGCTCGCGTTCGTGTTCGTGCCAGGGTTCTCCACCAAGGAGGGCGTGGACGAGCTCTCCGGTCGCGGTGTCGGCATGGACATCGTCAAGACCAACATCAGCAAGCTCGGTGGCGTCATCGACGTGCAGAGCGAGCCCGGCACCGGCACCAAGATGACCGTCACCCTGCCGATCACGCTGGCCATCATCAGCGCGCTCGTCGTGGTCGTCGCCGGTCGGCGGTACGCGATCCCCCTGGCCAGCGTGCTCGAGGCGCTCGTGTTCGAGCCCTGGGCCCTGCGCACCATCGAGGGGCGCGAGGTCATGAGCCTGCGGGGGCAGACCCTCGCCCTCTGTCGGCTCGAGCAGCTGTTCGGCCTGCCCTCGCCGGTCACCGAGGAGCCCGCGCGGCGCTTCGTGGTCGTGATCGGCGCCGGCGCGCAGCGGCTCGGGTGCGTCGTCGACCAGCTCATCGGCCAGCAGGACATCGTCATCAAGGCCCTCGGCAAGAGCCTCGAGAGCGTGCGGGGCTTCTCCGGCGCGACCGAGCTCGGCGACCAGCACGTGGGCCTCGTCATCGACGCGCCCGCCCTCATCGAAGAGGCGTTCACCACCAGCGACGGCCGGCACGCGGGACGCCGCGCCGGGAGCGAGGCCTGATGAGCGACGAATCCGGAGCCCGGGAGCGAGGCGCGCTCGTCCGTCGCGCCGTCGAGCGGGGCGCGCGAACCGAATACCTCGCCTTCCGCCTCGCCGACGAGACGTACGCGGTCCCCATCGCCTACGTGAAGGAGATCCTCAAGCTCCCGCCGCTGACCGAGGTGCCCCGCGCGCCGTTCGACGTCATGGGCGTGATCTCGGTGCGCGGGCGGATCGTGACGGTGCGCGACCTTCGGCGCCGGCTGCGCGTGCCCGAGGCCGCCCCCACGCGGCGCTCGCGGGTGCTGCTCGCCGAGCTCCCCACCGACCTCCCCGGCGGCGGTGAGCGGGTCGGGCTGTTCGTGGACGAGGTGCTCCACGTGCACCGTCTGTCCGACACCGAGGTCGAGAGCGCAGCCAGCGCCATCGGGAGCGACCTCGCGGAATACGTCGCGGGGATCGGCCGCCCGACCCGGCGCGACGCCGGCGACGCGGAGATGATCATCCTGGTCGACGTGAAGAACGTGCTCTCGACCACCAGCCGCGGGCTCCAGGGTCCGTCCCGTGCGCTCCCCGTCGGCCGCGGATGACGCGCGGGCCATCCCGCGTGTAACCTCGCCAGGGATGGCCTTGCTCGCCCCACGAAAAGCCCCCGAGCCCGACGAGCGCAAGCTCGTCCTGTTCGGGATCGGCAGCGTGGTCTACGGCGTCGCCATCGAGAACGTGCGCGAGGTCGTCAACCCCCAGCCGATCATCGCGCTGCCCCACGCGCCGCCGTCGGTGGTCGGCGTCACCCACCACCGCGGCGAGGTGGTGCCCGTCGTCGACCTGCGCCATCGCTTCGGGCTCGTCGGGCCCGCCGCGGACGACCGCCGGATCAAGTGGATCATGCTCGATGCGCAGTCGACGACCGGGATCCTGGCCGGCGCCGGCCCACGTCCCCTCGCGGCCATCGTCGACGAGGTGCTCACGGTGTTCCCCACGCGCGAGCCCTTGCGCCCGCCGCCCGCGCTGGGTGGCGGCGACGACATCCGCGGAATCCTCGGCGTCGTGACGGCGAGCTCGCTGACCGTGTCGCGGTCGGGCAGCCCGAGCCCGGGTCCTGGGCGGCGCGAGCAGCTCGTGTTCGTCCTCGATCTCGACCGCCTGCGCATGCTCGTCGAGCCCATCCCGGTGAGCCCGAGCGGCGGACTGGGGGCGGCGTGACCGTCGACGAGCTCTCCGCCACGGCGACCGAGAAGGCGTTCGACGAAGGGGATCCGGAGTCTCGCCGCCGGATCGTGCATGGCCTCGGCGCGCGCGCGGGCGCCCGCGAGGCTGCGCTCACCGTGCTCCCCAAGGCCCTCGGCGACGGAGACTGGCGGGTGCGCAAGGAGGCGGTGCAGCTCGCGCTCTCGCTCGGCTCCGACCCGATCGTGGTGCCGCTGCTCGTGGGCCTCCTGCGCGCGCCGAGCGAGCAGGTTGCCCTGCGCAACGCCGCGGTCGAGGCGTTGATCGGGCTCGGCTCCGCGGCGATCGAGCCCGTCGAGAACGCCCTGCTCGACAGCGGCACGCTCGCGCTCGACGCCGACAGTCGCAAGCTCGCGCTCGAGGTGCTCGCCGGCCTGCGCGCGACGCGCTCACTCCCGGTCGTGCTGCCCCGCCTCCAGGATCCCGACGCCAACGTGCGCGCGGCGGCCGCAGAAGCGGTCGGCTTGATCGGAGGCGAGGGGGCGGTGCCGGCGCTGCGCGTGCTGCTCGCGAGCCCCGACCGCTACCTGCGCCTCATCGCGCTCGAGGGCCTCAACCGCATGCGCGTCGAGGTCGAGTTCGCCGCCGTCGCGCCCCTGGTCTCCGACCGCATCCTGCGCGCCGCGGCCCTCGCGGCCCTAGGTCGCACGGGCGATGCGGCAGCCGTGCCGTTGCTCGCCCAGGGTGTCGCCGAGGTGTCGCGTCACCTCTCCGAGACCGCGCTCATCGGCCTCGCGGATCTCGTCCGCGCCGTGCCCGCCGCCCGCGCCGACGCCGCGCGCGCGCTGCGGGCGCTGCCGCCCGATCTCCGCTCGCGCGTCATCGGGGCCGCGGGCAGCGAGGAGCCGTCGGTGCGGCGCGCGGGCCTCCTCGCGCTCGGTTTGCTCGGGGACGGCGCCGCCCTCGAGCGCATGGTCGACGCGCTCGCCGTCGAGGACTCCGCCGACGACGCCGAGGCCGCGCTCGCCGAGATGCTCGAGCCCCCGGTTCCTCTGCTGGTGGAGGCGATCCGGCACGGTGGCGGCGCCGCGCGCACGTCGGCCCAGCGCGCGGCGGTCGTGCGTCTCCTGCCCCGCCTCGCGCCCGCTGGCGACAGCGGGGTGATGGCGGCGCTGCGCGAGGCGCTCCGCGACCACGACGGCGAGGTCTCGGCGGCCGCCGCGGCGGCGTTCGCGGTCGCGCTCGGTGGCGGAGCGGTGCCCGAGCCCGCCGACGTCCACGCCCTCCTGCGCGTCGCCTCTCCCCGCGACCCGGGCGTGGCCCTCGAGGCGCGCGCGGCCGCGGTGGCGCTGCAGTCGCTGCGCACGCTGGCCCGCATCCACCCCGACGTGGTCCGCTCCCACCTCTCCCACGTGGACGTCGCCGACGACGAGGCGGCCGTCGTGTCCTCGTTGCTCGCCGTGGCGGGAGACCGCAGCCACGTGGCCTGGCTCTCGCGGGCCGCGGGCTCGGCCTCGGCGCGCACCCGGCGCGCGGCGGTCGAGGCCCTCGGGGCCATCGGCGGCGAGAGCGCGGTGTCGGCGCTCGCGCTCGCCCTCGCCGACGAGTCGAGCGACGTCGTGCTCGCCGCGGTGCGCGCGCTCGGTCGCGTCCGCGACGAGGCCGGAGCCTTCGCTGGCGCAGGCCCCCTGCGGGCGCTCGTCACGGCGGCCGCCGAGGTCGAGATCGCGGTCCGCGCGGCGGCGATCCGGGCGCTCGGGGCGACCCACGATCCCGGCGCGGTCGACGTGTTGCGCCCGCTGCTCGAGGGCGATTCGGCGCGCGCACCGCTCATCTGCGCCGCGATCGAGGCGCTGTCGGAGCTGAGTTCGGCCGAGCTCGGCTCCGCCGACGTCGGCGAGCTCGCCGCCTCGGTGCTGGGTCACGCCTCGCCGGCGGTGGTCCACGCCGCGATGGACGTGCTCGAGCTGCTCGTCGACGGCCAGCCCGCCGAGGGACGTCGCGTCGCGCAATGGCTCGCGCCCACCCTCGCGCACGGGACCCACGACGTCCGGCGCCGGGCGATCGAGGTGCTCGCCCGCATCGGCGGTCCCGCGCGCACCGCGCTGGAGGCGCGTCGCCAGGAAGAGGACGATCCCGCGCTGCGTGAGCTGCTCGAGCGCACGCTCGCCGAGAACGGTCCATGAACCCGATGCCGGAGCCTTCGCTCAGCGTCGAGGACTACCGGGCACTGCGGGACATCGTCGCGACGACGGCGGGCCTCGATCTGCCCACCGAGCAGCGCACCTCCGTGCAGCGACGCCTGCGCGACCGCCTCACGCTGCTCGGCGTCGAGAGCTTCACCGAGTACGTACGCATGCTCCGCTACGACCCGGCGGGCCGCGCCGAGCTCGAGGAGGCAGTCGATGCGCTCACGACCAACGAGACCTACTTCCAGCGCGAGGCCTACCAGCTGCGCGCGTTCCGCGACGAGGGGCTCCCCCTGCTCGCCGAGCAGGCCGGAGGTCGCCGTCGGCTCTCGGTCTGGAGTGCAGGGTGCTCCACGGGCGAGGAGGTCTACACCCTCGCGATCCTGTTGCTCGAGGCCGCGTCCGAGCCCGGCTCTCCGCTGCACGGGTTCGACCTGCGCGTCTTCGGCAGCGACATCAGCAAGCGCTGCCTCGCCCACGCCCGCCGCGCGGTCTACGGCACCTCGGCCTTCCGGGCGACCCCCCCGGAGTTCCGCAAGAAGTGGTTCGTCGAGCGGCCGGACGGGGCCCTCGTGAACGAGAGAGTCCGCCAGATCTGCCAGTTCGGGCACCTGAACCTGCTGGATGCGAGCCGGGCCGTGGTGGTCGGACGAGTCGATGTCGTCTTCTGTCGAAACGTGCTCATCTATCTCGGGACCCATGCTCGTCGTCGAGTCATCGATCTCTTCCACGAGCGGCTCTATCCTGGAGGTCTCCTCCTCCTCGGCCACTCCGAGTCCTTGCTGAACGTGTCCACCGCCTTCGAGCTCCTCCACCTCCGCGAAGACCTCGTCTACCGCCGCCCGCGTGGCAGGGAGGCGTTGTCGTGAGCCTCCGCCCTGCCGAGCGCAAGCTGCGGCTGATGGTGGTCGACGACAGCGCGTACAACCGGCGCAACATCTCCGAGATCTTCGCGGGCGCCGAGGAGGTCGAGGTCGTCGGTCGCGCCGGCGACGGCGAGGAGGCGCTGCGCCTCGTCACCCAGCTCAAGCCCGACGTCATCACGCTCGACCTCGAGATGCCCCGCATGGACGGCTTCACGTTCCTGCGCATCCTCATGTCGCGGCAGCCCACGCCGGTGATCGTCGTCTCGTCCTACGCGCAGAAGGAGAACGTGTTCAAGGCGCTCGAGCTCGGCGCCCTGGATTTCGTGGCCAAGCCCGACCGCACCATCGGCCCCGAGAGCACCGAGGTCCGCCAGCAGATCCTCGACAAGGTGCTCCTCGTGCGGAGCCTCCGGCCCGCCGCCGTCGAGGGCATCACGCGGCCCACCCTCGGTCGTCGGTTCTCGAGCGGTGCCCCGAACGCCAAGGACGCCGACGGCAGCGGCGGCTTCCCGGTCGTCTCGGCGCGCGGCACCCTCACGGGCATCGCGCCCAAGCACCTCGTCGTGATCGGGTGCTCCACGGGCGGCCCTTCGGCGCTGCTCGAGGTGGTCGGGCGCTTGCCGCAGAACAGCGTGGCCGCCTTCGCCATCGCGCAGCACATGCCCGACAAGTTCACGCGCACGTTCGCGGAGCGGCTCGGCCGGCGCGGCACGATCCGCGTCGCGGAGGCCCAGGACGGCGACCTCTTGCTCGCCTCGAGCGGCTTCGTCTGTCCGGGCCGCCAGTGCATGGAGGTCTTCGCGCAGGGCAACGAGTTCCGGCTGCGCGTGGGCGCCGCCTCGCCCTCCGACCGCTACGTACCGAGCGCCGACCGCCTGTTCAAGAGCGCCGCCGCGGTCGCGGGCTCGCGCGTCATCGGCGTGATCATGACCGGCATGGGCGACGACGGCACCGAGGGCGCCAAGGCGATCCGCGCCGCGGGCGGCACCATCATCGCCGAGTCGCAGGAGACAGCCGTGGTCTACGGCATGCCCGGAGCGGCCGTGCGCGCCGGGATCGTGCACGAGGTGCTCCCGCTGTCGGGCATCGCCGAGCGACTCGCCAAGCTCTCCTAGGGGAACCTCCGGCTACGCGACGCTGGACCCCCGTACCTGCGACGTCGGGGCCGAGACGGGCGCTGCCGAGGCGGGCGCTTCCTGCGTGGCCTCCGCGAGCTCGCGTTCGAGCTCGTGGAACGCCGGCACCGCGGCGCGGTCGGCGATGCGCGCGAGCTCGACCTGCACCTCCTCCATCGTGGGCCGCTTCTCGGCCGACTTCTCGAGGCAGCGCATCAGGAGGCGCACGAGCGCGGGGGGCGACTCGCCCTTGAGGGTCGCGGGCCGCGAGAACACGTGGGCGCGCATCCAGCCGGCCACGTTGCGCGCCTCGTAGGGCAGGTGCCCAGCGACGCAACGATAGACGACGAGCCCGAGGGCGTAGACGTCGGCGCGGCCGTCGATGTCCTCGCTCTCGACG
>JAEUKC010000171.1:0-45984 GCA_016794445.1 Myxococcales bacterium | reverse complement strand
ACCTGTACGACCGACGAGAGGACGAAGCGGAAGCCGGCTTGCCCTGCGCCGCCGGCCACCTCGGCGTACGGGTCCCCCGAGAAGACTTCGAGCGCTAGGTTGGCCACGCCGTAGAGATGAATCTGCGAGCCGAGCCCCCACGTCCACCGAAAGCGCGCGTGTCGATCGCCCTCCTGGGGAGTGTTGCCGGTCGGGGGCTCGGCGCGGGCAGCCGCCGCGCCCACGTTGGCATGGAGCAACACGTCGTCGTCGCCGAACACCTGGGTCGCCGCCGCGTAGGCGAACGCGTTGAGGGGTGACTCGAAGCCGCCGAAGCCGAACGGCAGGAAGGTCCCGCCGATCACCGCGACCCCGGGCCCGCCGCCGGCTTCCGCTGCATGCAACAGGAGCTTGGCCTGGACGAGAGGAGCCGCCAGCGAGTACCGGCGTGCGGGATCGATGGCGACCCCGTGCACGGCGCCGAGGGTGACCTCGAGCGGGGCGATCGGCCCGAACGCTGGCACGATCCAGTGCTGCAGCGAGCCCTTGTCATAGCGGACCCACGTCTCGAGCTGCGCCTGGTGCAGCCCGACGACCCGGGCATCGTCCGTGATGAAGGGGCGCACGGCCGAGGCGTGGGTCGTCCAGAGCGCCACGCCCAGCGTCACTGCGAACGCGCTCGTGGTCTTCGTCACGCGCGGCGTGAAGCATGACCCACCGGGTACTGCAAGCCCAGAAGGGCATCGCCGCCTACGGGTGACACTCGACCTGCTTCGCGACCGGCATCGGTGGGCAGGGGGTGCCCGCGACGCACTCGGCGGGCGCTTCGTTCGCCCACCAGCAGCTGCCGTCGACGTGCCGCTCGAGGAAGCCCTCCACCTCCGGCAGCTTCTCGACCTTCTTGCCGGGGGGACCACCGAGGACGCGCGGGCAGATCACCACGTCGGGCTCCGGGAGCGGCTTGCACGCGGCGTCTGGCGGACAGTAGTAGAGGTGCGGTCGATACAGGCAACGCCCGTCGGCCTCGCGCATCAGGTAGCCCGTCTTGGGCGGGTACTTGGCGGCGGGCGGCGCCGCGGGCGGAGGTGCGGACGCGGCGACCGACGCGGTGGCGCTCGGGGCGCTCGGAGCGGGGGAGGGGCCCGGGTCGGCAGACGGCGCGCTCGAGGCGGTCGGCGTCGGAGAACCGACGACCCCCTTCGGCTCCGCACAGCCCACGAGCACCACGACCAGGAGCGACACGCTGCGCATGGCCGGGAGGATACACACGCGGCGTGGCCACGCCCCCACGCCGGTGGTCCACGGCGGACACGGGCTGAGCACCGCGATCCACGATCGCGGCCGCGATGCGCGCTGGCCCGGGCCTTGAAGGAGTGCGGCCGAACGTCCCCCCTCTCGAGGAGGTGGTCCATGCCCCGTCCGTCGTTCGCCGCGGTCACGCTGACCGCTGGCTGCCTCGTCGTGTCCCTCGGCGTCGCCGCGCCCCCGACGCCCGATCGGCTGTCGCTCGTCGCGGTCGACCGCGAGCCCAAGGAGGGCCGCGAAAAGCCGACGCCGCAGAAGCTCGCCGCGCTCGAGAAGGCCGTCGCCGACGCCCCGGGCGATCGCAACAAGCGCTTCGACCTCGTGCGCGCGCTGATGGCCAAGCCCGACCTGCCCGCCGCCCTGACCGCGGCCAAGGCGTGGCGCGAGAAGGACGCCTACAACCTCGTCGTCGTCCGCCTGGTCGGCGACATCTACGCCGAGCTCGGGCAGCCGCTCGAGGCACGCCGCGCGTGGTCGGCCATCGTGGAGCTCCTGTCCAAGGACGCCGAGGCCCACCGCGCGCTCGCGACCGTGTTCAAGCAGGCGGGCGATCTGACCGCCGCGCACCAGGAGCTCACGGCGGCGACCAAGATCGCCCCCGACGACGTGCGCCTGCGGTTCGAGCTCGCGGACGCGGCGCACCGGCTCGGCAAGGACGCCGACGCCGAGCGCTTGTTCTCCGAGATCGTCGCCTCGGCCAAGGCGCCGGAGGCCGTGCGCTACCCGGCCAAGCAGCGCCTCGCGCAGCTGTGGTCCGCGGGCCGACGCGCCGCGCTCCAGAAGTCCGACGCCAAGGCCGCGGCCGCGCTGCAGAAGAAGATCGACGACCTCGGCCTCGCGGGCGGCTCGGTCAACGACCTCAAGGTGTTCCTCTCCTGGGACAGCGACCGCACCGACGTCGATCTCTGGGTCGAGACCCCGGGCGGCGAGAAGGTGTTCTACGAGAACAAGGTCGCCAAGACCGGCGAGGCGCTGTTCGACGACGTCACCACCGGCTACGGGCCGGAGAGCTTCACCGCCAGGAAGGCGCGCGCGGGCACCTACACCATCAAGGTCAACTACTTCGGCACGACGCGCACCACGTTCACCGAGGCGCGCGGCGAGGTGATCGTCGTCCTCCACGAGGGCACCGCCGAGGAGACGCGCCAGGCGCTCCCCTACCGCCTCTTCGTCCCCAAGCAGACGGTGACCGTCGCCAAGGTGCAGGTGAAGCCATGAACCGTCTCTCCGCGCTCGTCTTGTGCTCCTCGCTCGCGCTGCTCTCGTGCTCGGGCAACAAGACCCACACCGGGTCGGCGCTCGTCGCGAGCGAGCGGCCGCTCGTGCTCCTCGACGGCGTGGTCGACGCGCGCCTCGCGGGCGCCACCACCGACGTGCCGCTCGTCGTCGGCGCCCCGACCAAGGGGGTCGTCGGCCTGGTGGCGCGCAAGCACGCCCGGCTCTCGTTCGCGGGCGGCGTGCTGCACCTCCGCGCGGGCGCGCGGCTCGACCTCGGCGAGGCCAAGGGCCGCCTGCGCCTCACCCTGCACGAGGGCGAGCTCCGAGTGACGGGCATCGACCTCGACGTCAGCGGGCCGCTCGGCGCGTACGAGCCGGTGGCGACCGTGGGCGACGACGTGCTCGTGGCCAAGGTGGGCGGCGAGACCAGGGTGCTGCGCACCGCGACCCACCTCGTCGAGGCGCAGTGGTCGCTCGCGCCTGCGGGGGAGCCGGTGGGGATCGGCAGCCTCGAGGTCAGCGACCCGACGCCGGCGGGCAAGCCGATCGCTTCGCCGCGCCTCGCGCTCGTGTCCCTCGCCGTGCGCGCCAAGGCCATCGACGACCTCGTCGAGACCGAGGTCGAGCACGTGTTCCACAGCGACGACGAGCGCCGGCTCGAGGGCACGTTCCGGTTCCCGCTGCCCGACGGCGCCATGCTCACCGGGCTGTCGCTCGAGATCGACGGCAAGATGATGGACGGCGAGCTCGTCGAGTCGAAGAAGGCCGAGCAGGTCTTCAACGAGGTCGTCGACCAGATGCAGGATCCGGCGCTGCTCTCGTGGGAGCACGGCTCCACCTTCAAGCTGCGCGTGTTCCCGATCGAGCCCAAGTCGAACAAGAAGGTGGTGCTTCGGTTCCTCTCGCCGCTCAGCAGGACCGCCGCCGGTACCGCCTGGGTCTACCCGACGGCGGCGCCCGCGATGCAGGGCAGCGTCGCGCGCTTCACCGTCGACGCCTTCGGGAGCAAGGTCCTCGACCGCAAGGACTTCGTCCCTGGTGAAGACGTCATCGTCGCGCGCGCCGTCGACGCGCCGTTGCTCCGCGAGGTGCGGCCCGAGGGGACCTTCACGCGCGTGGTGGTCAAGCCGGCCTGGGGCTCGCTGCCCGCCGAGAAGCCCGCCACGGGGCCGCGCTCGCTCGTCATCGTCGTCGACACCTCGCGCAGCGCGCTCGAAGGCCGCGCGCTCGCCCTCGACTCCGCGCGCGCGCTCGTCGACGGGCTCGGCGAGGACGACCGCTACCAGCTGCTCGCGGCCGACGTCGCCGTGCGCCCGGTCACCGCCGACTGGCAGCCGAAGGCGAGCCGCGACGCGACCCTCGCCGCGCTCGCCAAGCTCGACTTCGACGGCGCGACCGACCTCGGCGCGGCGCTCTCGGCCGCGGGCCAGCTCACCAAGGGCCGCGCGCGCGCACACGTGGTCCTGGTGGGCGACGGCACGCCCACGTGGGGCGAGACCGACCCGCTGGTGCTCGGCAAGGCGTTCCACGAGGCCACGCCGTCGCCGCTCTCGGCGCTCGCGGTCGGCAAGAGCAAGGACCTCGATGCGCTGTCGGTCCTCGCCGGGCTCACGGGAGGCAGGGTGCAGAAGCCCCGCTCGCTCGCCGAGGCCAACGCGGCCACGTTCGCGCTGCTCTCCGCCGACGGTGTGCGCCGCATCACGGGCCTCACCGCGAAGGCGGGCGAGGACGAGGTGGTGCTCGCCTCGCCGACCACGGTGTTCGAGGGCGAGGACGTCGTCGCCTACGTGCACACCAAGAAGGACCACAAGCCGGCCGACGCGCTCGTGCTCTCGGCGCCCGGGTTCACCCAGACGGTGGCGCTCACGTCGCCCACGCCGGGCGCCAGCGTGGCGCGCCGCTGGGCGATGGCGGAGATCGGCCGGCTCGAGGCGACCGCTGGCAAGCGCGAGGACATCGTGCAGCTCTCGCTGACCTACCAGGTGATGAGCCGCCACACGTCCTTCCTCGTGCTCGAGAGCGAGGAGATGTACGCGAAGTACGCGATCGTGCGGAAGAACGGGCCGAACGCGCCCAAGGTGACCGGCGCCGACCTCGAGGGTGGAGGCAAGCCGCACATGGACCCGGACCACCTGCAGCCCGGGGACCCCGAGGTGCGCATCTTCGCGCCCAAGGACAGCAAGTCGGTCGTGCTCGTGTTGCCGACCGGCGAGACGCTACCAGCCACCTGGGACGTCGGCGCCCAGGCGTGGACGGTGCGGTTCCTCGTCGACAAGGAGACGCCCGACGGCACCTACGAGCTCGTCGTGCGCATCACCCGCCACGACGACTCGGTCGAGGTGCAGCGCCTCGAGTACGTCGTCGACACCCAGAAGCCCACCCTCGAGGTCACCATGACCAAGAAGGGCGCCGGCTTCGAGATCCACGCGGTGCAGGTGATCACCGCGCACGAGCTCGACGCGCAGATCCCGAAGGCGCGCCGCAAGGGCTCGCTCGCCGAGGACCAGAAGGCCTTCGCCACCGTGCTGCTCGACGTCAAGCGGGTGGAGGTCGCGATGCCCGACGGTCAGCTCCTCGCGCTGAGCGCCAGCAAGCTCGGCGACCTGCACGGCACCTGGACCCCGAAGGCCCCGGTCACGGGCAAGGTGACCCTGAAGGTGGTCGCGGTGGACCGCGCGCTCAACCAGAACGCCTTCGACGTGACCGTCGATCCGGGGGCGCCGTGAGGCGCTGGGGCGCGCTCGCTGTGGCGCCGCTGCTGTCGGCCGGGCCCGCGGCGGCGGCCGAGGTGTGGACGGCGACCAGGGACGTGCGCGCGTGCGCGGTGGTCGACGCCCACGTGGTGCTGGCGGCCACCACCGGCGGCGTCGTGCGCGTGAAGGACGGCGCGATCGAGCGCGTGTACACGGCGCTCGACGGCCTCCCCGACACCCAGGCCTCGGCGCTCCTCGTCGAGCCCGACGGCGCGTGGATCGGCACCGAGGGCGGCCTCGCGCGCCTCGCGAACGGGGTCGTGAGCCCGAAGGGCAAAGGCCACCCGCACGTGCGCGCGCTGCTCCGCTCCGGCAGCTCGCTCTACGCGGGCACCTGGGGCGAGGGCCTGCTCCGCCTCGACGGCGACGCGCTCGCGCCGCTCGCCTTCGCCGCGCCGGGCCCGCTCGGGCGCAGCAAGGTGAGCTCGCTCGTCGCGCACGAGGGCTCGCTCGTCGCGGGCACGATGGGCGGCGCCTACCGCCTCGAAGGCGGCGCGCTGCGCGCCGTGGTGAAGGACGGACCCCTCGACGTGTTCGCGCTCGGGACCCACGGCGGTCGCCTGTGGATCGGCGCGCTCGACGGCGTGCGCACCCTCGGCCCGGGCGGCCTGCGCTTCGAGGCCAACGACGACGTGCGCGCGTTCGCCGCGACCGGCAGCGATCTCTGGGCGGGCGCCTTCTCGTCGGGCTTGCTGCACCCGGGCAAGGCGGGGCTCGTGAAGCTCCCGCTCGCGAACGTGCCGGGCCACGTGCAGGCGCTCGGCGTGAGCGCCGCCGCGCGCTGCGTGGGTACGCGCGAAGGGCTGTTCGTCGGCGTCGGCAGCGGCGCGCTCGCGCCGGTCACGCGGGCCGAGCTCCCGAGCAACGATCTGGTCGCGCTCGCGGCGATCGGGGCCCGCACCTTCGTCGGCACCTACGACCACGGCCTGGCGGTGATCGAGGGCGGCGTCGTCAAGGTGATCGCCGGCGTCGACCCGCGCGTGAACGCGCTCGCCGTGGACGGCGAGAAGCTCTGGGTGGGCACGGCGCGCGGCCTCTACGCGGTGGACGCCAAGAACGCGGTGGTCGCCCACGTCGGCGAGATCGAGGGCTTGCCCGCGGGCGACGTGCACGCGCTCGCGCCGCTCGCGGGCGGCGGCGTGTTCGTGGGCACCGCGAAGGGCGCGGCGCTGGTGCGTGGCGGCGCGGTGACGGTGCTCGGCAAGAAGCAGGGACTCGGCGGCGAGGCCGCGTGGGCCGTCCTCGAGACGCCGGATGGCAGCAAGTGGGTCGGCACGAGCGCGGGCCTCTTCGTGCTGCGCAAGGCGGCCAAGGTGTGGGAGCGGTACTCCCACGTCTCGGGGCACCTGCCCGACGACTGGGTCACGGCCCTCGTCGCCAGGGGGGACAAGGTCTTCGTGGGCACCTACGCGGGCGGCGTCGTGGAGGCCACGCTCGGTCAGAAGCTCACGGCGACGCCCCTCGGTGGCGGGATGGTCAACCTCGCGGGGCTCTCCTTCGACGGCGACACCCTGCTGGTCGCGACGATGGACGGCCTCCTCTCGCGCAAGGCCTCCGGGCCGCTGGTCGCCCGCAGCGGCGCGCTCGGGCGCGACGTCACCGCGGCCCTGCGCACGCCGAGCGGCCTCTTCGTCGCGAGTCGACGTGGCCTCTCGCGCGTCCCCTGAACCGCTTTCCGCACCGCGCGCGACCGCGTATCCTCTCCTCCATGCCCGATTCCGAGCGTCGCAGTGCGTCCCGCTTGCCGGTCCTCCTCGGTGCAGAGATCGAGACCCCCGACGGCCGCGTCCGCAGCGCCGTCTCCAAGGACGCGAGCCCCACTGGGCTCTTGCTCCTCACGCGGGCCGAGCTCGCCATCGGCGACAAGGTCCGCCTCCACGTGCACCGCTCCGACACCGCGCTCCCACCGCTCGAGGTGGTCGGCCACGTGGTGCGCAGCGAGGCGCTCGACGAGAGCGAGGCGCTCCTCTGGCGCCGCAAGGTGGCCGTCGCCATCGAGGACATGCCCCCCGAGCTGTTCGCCGACGCCCGCGAGCTCGCCGAGCACCAGGCCAAGATCTACCACACCAAGTGACCGAGGCCTGCGGGCTCACCACCACGCCGGCGCGCAGTAGCCGGTGTAGATCGCGGCGCCCGACCGGGCGCACCCGGTCGACGCGACGACGTCGAAGTTCTCCGTGAAGGCGTTGTCCTTCTTGAGGGTGATCTCCTCGTTCGGCGCGTTGGGGTCGCGCTTCACGCAGAGCCCCTGCGCCGCGAGCAGCGCGACCACGTTGTCGAGGAACCCGTCGACGTTCTTGATCAGCGGGCAGGTGCCGCTCGTGTCGAACCACTCCGGGTGGGTGGCCACCGTGTCGTTGACCGCCTTCTGCACCTTGGTCACCCAGCAGGACGGCGCGTCCTTGCACTGATCGCCCAGGCCGGTGCCCGTGCCCGGCGAGCAGTCCATGGGGGCGCTCCCCGCGGGACACACGTGGGGGTTGGTCTCCAGCGGGGTGTCCACGGTCGCCTCTGCGACGTCCGTGGAGGCCTCACCCTCGGTCTCGAAGAGCGCCTGGGTGTCAGCGCTGTCGACGGAGACGTCGGTATGAGTCTCCGCCATCCCATCGTTCGTTTCGCCCTCGATGGATCCCTCCTGCCCACACGCGGCGATCGTGACGGAAAGCGAGAACGCGAGCCAGCGCGCTTGCATCACCTCATCGTACACGCGTCAGTGTACTTGCTCGATCGCGGCTCGTTTGGGACGCTGCGGTCATGGGCTGGAAGATGCTGGTCGCGCTCGCCGCGGTCCTCGGTGCCTCTTGTGTCGTCGACGCTCCCGCCACCGACGCGTCGGCCGGGACCTCCGCGCTGCTCGCGCGCACGCCCACGTTCGCGGAGCGCCTCGCGCACGCGACGCCGTTCGCGCGCGCAGCCAGCGGCGACGCGACCGGTGGCGCGGGCCTCGTCACGCACCTCGGCGCGCGCCACGGCGGAGCGTGGACGCTCTCGCTCGACGGCGCCGACGTGCTGCGCCTGCGGCCCCACGGCGCGGACGCGCCGCTCTCCTTCGACGGCAACGTCGCGGTCTATCGCGACACGCAGGCTGCGGTCGACACCGCGGTCGCGGCCGGCCCCGACGCGATGGAGTGGTTCTACGTCGCGCACCGCGCGCAGGCGCTCCGCATGGAGCTCGACGTGGAGGCGTTCGCCGGGCTCGGCGAGCCTCGCCCGTTCGCCGGTGGCCTCGAGTGGCGCGACGAGAGGGGCCCGCGTCTGCGCATGCCCGCGCCGTACGCGGTCGACGCGCGTGGCGAGCGGCGCCCCGTGCAGCTCGAGTACACAGGGGGCAAGATCGTCGTCTCGCTCGACGCGCGCGCGCTCACCGCGCCCATCGTCGTCGACCCCGCGGTCGAGGCGGTACGCTGGACCTTGGTCACGCCCACGCCGGGCAAGGAACGCGGCGCCGCGGTGCTCGGTGGGCACCTGTGGATCCTGCCCTACAACGACGACGTCCTCTGGGAGCTCGACGGCACCAACTGGATCGCCCACAAGCCCAAGTTCCGGCCGCCGCGCGGCAACCGCGAGATCGCGGCGGTGGGATCGCGACTCGCGTCGTGGGACGGGAACGGCGCCGAGGTGTGGGAGTACGACGGCGCCGCGTGGACCCGTTTCGCGCCGAGCTCGGGCCCGGCTGCGCGCAACTCGCCCGCGTTCGGCTCGTTCGGCGGCAAGGCCGTCGCGTTCGGCGGCTACACGCTCGGCGCCGGTGGCGGCGAGCAGACCGACACCTGGGAGTGGTCCGCGGGTGCGTGGACCAAGAAGGCCCCCGCAACCTCGCCCACCAAGGCGAGCCAGTGCCATCAGATGCTGGAGATCGGTGGCAAGACCTACCTCTATTCGGCGCCCGAGCTGTGGAGCTGGGACGGCAGCAACTGGACGAAGGCGAGCAGCGGGGGCGCTTCGATCTATGACGACGGCACGCTCACCGCGGTGGGCGACAAGCCCGCCCTCGTCGGCGGGAGCTCTCCCGACGCCTGGGTGTTCGACGGCACTTCGTGGGCGAAGACCGCGGGCGTCACCACCGAGGTCATCAAGAAGGCGCGGGCGGGCCTCGCGGGCGGCAAGATGTTCGTCGTCTCGCAGACGCGCACCTGGACCTTCGACGGCACCAAGCTGACGACCGCCTTCGACCACGCGATCCCCTCCAACGTGGCGGCGATGGCCACGGTCGGCACCAAGCTGGTCGCGCTCGGCGGCACGCTCGGCGACGAGACCTGGGAGTACGACGGCACCAGGTGGCAGGAGAAGAAGCCGACCACGAAGCTGCCCGGTCGACGCAACCCTGCGATGGCCGCGCTCGGCGCCAAGGCCGTGGTGTTCGGTGGCCGCGACTCCACCACCTACGATCTGCTCGCCGACACCTGGGAGTGGGACGGGACCGACTGGAAGAAGCTCGCGCCGACGACCAGCCCGACCGGGCGCGAGTACCACGCGATGGCGACGCTCGGCACGAAGGTCGTCATGTACGGCGGCGGCGGCCTCGTGGGCGGCGAGCACTGGGAGTGGGACGGGACCACCTGGAAGCAGCTGACCCTCGTCCCGAATCCCGGCTCTCGATACCAGCCCGCGATGGCGACCGTCTCCGGCAAGCTCCTGCTCAGCGGGGGGATCTTCAGCGCGAGCTCCACCGGTCCAGGCCCATTCGACCTGTGGGAGTACGACGGCACCAAGTGGACGCCGAAGACGGCGGTGCACGCGCCGACCACGGCCACCGGCGCCGTCCTCGCGTCGTTCGGCGCGCGGGCGATCCTGCAAGGTGGTTGGCTCGTCGACGAGACCTGGCTGTGGGACGGCACCGACTGGTCGCGGCTCCCCACGGCGAGCATCACCCCCGACCCGCGCACGACCGCGAACGTGGCGGTGCTCGGCGGTGACCTGTACCTCACCGGCGGTTCGCCGATGAGTGGATACTGGTTCGGCGACGAGTTCTGGCGCATGCGGTTCGGCAAGGCGCAGGGCGTTGCTTGCACGAGCGACGCCGACTGCGCGTCCAACGCCTGCACCGACGGCGTCTGCTGCAGCGCCGCGTGCAAGGGGACCTGTGAGGCGTGCAACGAGCCCGGGTTCCCCGGCGAGTGCGTCCCGGTGATCGGCGCGCCGCGCGCCACCCACCCGAGCTGCCCCGCCACTGGCGCGGGCGGGCCCTGCGCCGCGCGTTGCGACGGTAGCTCGCGTACCGCGTGCGTGTTCGCCAAGACCGGCGTCACGTGCGGCAAGGTCGCCTGCGCCAAGGGCATCGCGACCAAGGTCGGCACCTGCGACGGCGCCGGTGCTTGCAGCGACGCCCCGACCTCGTGCGCCCCCTACGGTTGCAAGGACGAGACTGCCTGCGCCACCGGCTGCACGACCGACGCCGACTGCGCCGCGACCGCCCACTGCACCGCGGGCGCCTGTCTGCCCAAGAAGGTCGACGGGGTCACCGCCACGGATCCGACCGAGTGCGCGAGCGGCAACGTCGCCGACGGCGTCTGCTGCAACAAGCCGTGCGGCGGTGCCTGCGAGGCGTGCGATCTACCGGCCACCCTCGGCTCCTGCACGCCCGTCCTCGGCAAGGCGCGCCACGGCGCGTGCCCGGCGCCGACCGGCGGCAGCGCGTGCGCGGCCACCCTGTGCGACGGCGTCGTCGGCGCGTCCTGCGCGGGCTTCGTCGGGGTCGACGTGGCTTGTCGGCCGCGGAGCTGCGCGGACGGGGTCGAGACCCTGCCCGCCAGCTGCGCGGGCACCGGCAGCTGCCCCGCGCTCGAGACCAAGACCTGCGCGCCGTTCCGCTGCGGCGACGCGGCGTGCAAGACCAAGTGCACGGCCGACGCCGACTGCGTCGAGAACTTCAAGTGCGACGTCGCGAGCGGCGCGTGCCTCGACGGCGCCACGTGCGACGGCGACCACACGATCCACGGCGCCAAGGGCGGCGACATCGACTGCACGCCCTACCGGTGCGCCGGCGCCGCCTGTCGTGGCACCTGCAGCTCCTCCGCCGACTGCGTCACCGGCCACCTCTGCGACCCGGCGAGCAGCGTCTGCATCCCCGTGACCGACGCCCCCGTGGACAGCGGCGGTGGGTGCATGACGAGTCGCGGCTCTCGCACCCGCTCGGGTGCGTTCCTCCTGTTCGCGGCGATCGGCTCGCTCGTCCTCCGTCGGCGTCGCGCCCTCGGCTTCGTCGCGGCCGCCGCGGCGGCATCGTGCTCCACCACCGAGGCGCCGCGCGAGCCTGTCGCGGTCGACCTCGCCCCGCTGCGCGCCGACACCGAGATGGCCGCGCGGCTCGCGAAGGGCGTGGCCTTCGAGCCGGGCTCGACCGCGTTCGTCGCGCGCTCGGCGAGCGGACGGGTCGAGGCGCCTCGCTCCGCCGACCTCCCGCTCGTCGTCCACGGCGCCCGCGCGTTCGGCGTGGACTTCGCCGGCGCCGCGAAGGTCGCCCCCACCGTGGAAGGCGGCGCGCTCGTGTACCGCGACGCCTACCCGTCGACCGACGCCGTGGTCGTCGCCGCCCCCGACGGCACGGTGGAGGTGGCGTGGATTGCTCGCGACCCCCGCGCGCCGCGCAGCTTCTCGCTCCGCCTGCCGAGCGCCCTCCGACCCCGCCTGGAGGGCGCGGCGGTGCTCCTCGCGGACGACCAGGGGGCCACCGTCGCCGGCTTGCGCCCGGCGCACGCGCGCGACCACGCGGGTCGTCGCTTCGCCCTCACCCCGCGCCTCGAGGGGTCGACGTACACGCTCGACGTTCCGGGCGACGCCGCGTTCCCCGTCGCGATCGACCCCGTGCTCGAGACCTTCTCCTGGACCAAGCTGCCGGGCTTCGTGCCCGTGCGCACCCAGGTGAGCGCGGCCGAGCTGGGCGGCAAGGTGGTGGCCGTCGGCGCGGGTGGCGACACGTGGACCTGGAACCCCACGGGCGGGTGGGCCGACACCGGCGCGCGCAGCGTGCTCCCCGGCAACGGCTGCAACGACATGGCGGAGCTCGGGGGCAAGCTCGTGCGCCTCGGCAACAGCTTCGTGACCTGGTTCTTCGACGGCACGAGCTGGAGCGCGATCGGGATCTCGCCCGCGCCGATCCCGCGCACGTGCGCGGCGATGGCGTCGACGGGGAGCAAGATCATCCTGTTCGGCGGGCTGCGCGCGCCGGACCTCGTGCCCCTCGACGACACGTGGGAGTTCGACGGCACCAAGTGGACCGAGTTGTCGCCGACCACCAAGCCGGGGTCCGACTACAAGCCGCAGATGATGGCGAGCGGCTCCCGCCCGATCCTGCGCACCAACGCCGAGACCTTCCAGTGGAGCGGAACCAACTGGATCAAGGTCGGCAACTACCAGCCGGCGGTCAACGGCACGATCGGCGTGAGCCGTGGGAGCACCCCGACCATCGTCGACGTCGCGGGCGCTGGCGTCTGGGAGTTCGGCGGCAGCGCCTGGGCGCTCCGCGCGGTCGCGGGCAGCCCGCCCGCCGTGAAGGGTGTGAGCGGCGTCGGGAGCCACGTCCTCGTGTTCAACGACGGCGACCCGACCACCGGCACCCACGAGACCTGGGACTTCGACGGCACGAGCTTCGCGAAGACCACCCAGTCGGCGATCCCCCCGTCGAAGGGCGTGGCCGCGTACGGCGCCGGCAAGGTCGTCGCGTTCGGGGCGCTCGGGACCTGGGAATGGTCGGGCAGTCGCTGGACCCGAAAGTCAGCCGTCGATCCTGGCGCTGGCCTCTACGAGGGACTGCTCTACGGGCTCGACGATCGCGCGGCGCACGTCGACTTCTACGCGCACGACTGGAAAGACTGGGACGGCACGAGCTGGACGTCGCGCACGCTCACCAAGTGGCCCGACGCGACCCGCGACTTCAGCTCCACGGGGCTCGGCACCAAGGTCCTCCTGCAAGGGGGCGGCTACCCCGGGGCCTCGAGCGGCTACGTGTCGACCGCCGAGACCTGGGAGTGCAGCTCCGCGGCGTGCGTCGTCAAGCCCACCACCGTCACGCCCACCGCGTTCCGCGGCACCATGGCGCGCCACGGCACGAACGTGACCCTCGCGCGCGTCGGGCCCTGGTGGTACGGCGCGATCGGCACGGTGTGGACCTGGACGGGCAGCGACTGGGCCGCCAGGACCCCGGTCCTGGAGCCGCCCGGCCTCTACGGTTCGCAGTTCGTGAACCTGGGCGGGCGCGCGCTCTACTACGGCGGCACGACGCCCGATCCCGTCAACGACGTCGCGTGGACCTGGGACGGCGCGACCTGGGCCAAGATCGTGCCCTCGACGCCGGTGCCGAACGGCGCCCTCGTGCTGCACGGCGGCGCGCCGCTGGTGGTCGATCAGGGCGCCATGTGGAAGGGCGCGCTCCTCGGCGCGAAGGGCGGAGACTGCACGCTCGACGGTGACTGCCTCTCCAACAGGTGCGTCGACGGCAAGTGCTGCGACGGCGCGTGCACCGGCCAGTGCGAGGCGTGCAACGTCGCCGGCAAGGAGGGCACCTGCTCCCCCGTGACCGGCGCACCCGTCGGCGCCCGCACCGCGTGCACGAGCTCGCCCACCGCGTGCGGCCTCGCGTGCGACGGCGTCTCTCGCACCGCCTGCGCCCTCCCCAAGTCGGGCACCGCGTGCGGCGCCCCCAAGTGCAAGGACGGCATCGCGGCCCTGCCGGGCACGTGTGACGGCGCCGGCGCGTGCGTCACCACGACCAAGACCTGCGCGCCGTTCCGCTGCGCGGGCGACGCGTGCGCGACGAGCTGCGCCGTGGACTACGACTGCGACCCGAGCGCGTACTGCGACGCGGGCGCGTGCGTGGCCAAGAAGAAGGCCGGCGACGCCGCCACCGAGGGGCGCATCTGCGCGACGGGCTTCGCCGCCGACGGGGTGTGCTGCAACACCGCGTGCACCGGCGTCTGCGAGGCCTGCGACGCCGACGCGACGAAGGGTACCTGCACCCCGCGCGCCGGCGCGGCCAGGCACGGCGCCTGCCCGAAGCCCGCGAGCAGCGATCCATGCGTCGCGACCACCTGCGACGGCAAGGTGGGCAACGTCTGCGCGGCCTACCCGGGGCCCGAGGTCGCCTGCGGCGCCGCGGGGTGCACCGACGGCGTCGAACGGCGCGCGGTGAGCTGCGCCGGCGTCGGCGCCTGTCCGCTCCCCGAGACCAAGAAGTGCGCGCCCTATGCGTGCGGTGACGCCACGTGCCTGACGGCGTGCACGGAGGACAAGCAGTGCGCCCCCGGCAACCGATGCAAGGAGGGCAAGTGCGCCTCGAGCTCCACCTGCGAGGGCGATCGCTTCGTCGTGAGCCCGTCGGGTACCAAGACCAACTGCGCGCCGTTCCGCTGCGCCGACGGCGCGTGCGTGGAGAAGTGCAGCGACAGCACGGTCTGCCTCGCGGGCTACGCGTGCGACACGGCCTCCGGCAAGTGCGCGCCCGCGAGCGCGCCCGTCGTCGAGGACGGCGGCTGCGCCGTGCGCCCTGGGTCGAGCGGGAGCGCGCCCCTCGCGGTCGCGTTCTCGCTGCTGCTCCTGGTCCGTCGCCGCCGCGTCAGGTAGGCGGCGGCGGGAGGATCGACTGGGTGCGGAGGGTCTGCGCGATCGCGAGGAACGCCTTCTCGTCGGCGACCTTGCCCGCGTCGCGCAGCACGTCGACCAGGTCGAGCACGTAGGGGAGGGCGCGCCGCGGCGTGCCCCCGTGGTTCGCGTCCACGAGCAGCACCGCCCGGCGGCAGCAGTACTCGGCCGCGTCGAGGTTCGCGACGTGGCGGTACGCGCGCCCCAGCAAGCGCAGCAGCGGCGCGAGGCCGCTCGACTCGATGCCCTCGAGCTGGGCGCGCAGGCGCACCGCCCGCTCGAAGCAGCGGAGCGCGTCGTACCAGCGGGCCTCTTGCTCGTAGAGCTCGCCGAGCGCGACGAGCTCCTCGACCATGTGCGGGAGGTGCTCCGGCCCGGCGCCGTGCAGCACCGCGAGCGCGCGCTTGAGGACCTCCTCGCTGTGCGCGAGGTCCCTGGCGCCGTCGTGCCGGAGGTCGTGGTAGAGGTGGTAGAGGTGATCCATCGAGTCCGCGATCTCGGGCGCCTGCGCGCCGAGCGCGGTCTCGCGTAGGCGGAGGCCGTTCACGAACGCCTGCTCCGCGTGGGTGAGGTCGCCGAGCTTCTCGTAGGCGATCCCCATCCAGTCGAGCACCTCGGCGGCGCGACGACGCTCGGCCCCGTGGGGTGCGAGGCCCTTGTACGCCGCGGCGAGCGGGTCGAGCGCCTCCTTCACCTGGTCGGTCCGCACCAGCACCTCGCCGAGGGTCGCGAGCCCCCGCGCCGCGTCGACGCTGCCTTCGCCGTGCAGCTTCACGAAGTCGGCCAGCGCCTCGCGGGCGAGGGCCTCCGCCTCGTCGTTCTTCTTCGCGCGAACCAGGGCACGGCACCCCTCGACGGCGTCTTGGACGTGGGTCATGGAGCCGAACAGAGCAATCGTCCTGCCAGCGACGGGAAGCCCGCGCGTGGACCGCAATCCGTCCTCCCGAACACGCATACCTTGCGTCGAGCGAGGCGATTGCAGCATCGCTCGTCGCCCGCGGCGCACCTGCACCTCTCGCCCCCTGGGCGCGACGCTTGCACACGGGGGCCCCCATGGCTGCAGAACTCGTCACGCTGGACGGCAACACCGCCGTCGCCGACGTCGCGTATCGCCTCTCCGAAGTCATCGCCATCTACCCCATCACTCCCTCCTCGACGATGGGCGAGCTGAGCGACGAGTGGGCCGCGCACCAACGCCTCAACGTGTGGGGCACGATCCCCAACGTCACCGAGATGCAGTCCGAGGCCGGCGCGGCGGGTGCCGTGCACGGTGCGCTGCAGGCGGGCGCACTCGCGACGACGTTCACCGCGTCGCAGGGCTTGCTCCTGATGATCCCGAACATGCTCAAGATCGCGGGCGAGCTCACCCCGTTCTGCATGCACGTCTCGGCGCGCACCCTCGCGACCCACGCGCTCTCGATCTTCGGCGATCACTCCGACGTCATGGCCTGCCGCATGACCGGGTTCGCCATGCTGTGCTCGAACTCGGTGCAGGAGGCGCACGACCTCGCGCTGATCGCGCACGCCACCACCCTGCGCGCGCGGGTGCCGTTCCTCCACTTCTTCGACGGGTTCCGCACCTCGCACGAGGTGACCAAGATCAGCATGCTCGCGGACGACGATCTGCGCGCCCTGATCGACGAGAACGCGGTGCTTGCCCACCACGCCCACGCGCTCACGCCCGACCGCCCGGTGCTGCGCGGCACGGCGCAGAACCCCGACTCGTTCTTCCAGGCGCGCGAGGCCTGCAACAAGTACCACGACGCGGTCCCCGGCCTCGTGCAGGCGGCGATGGACGCCTTCGCCGCGCGCACCGGCCGGGCCTACCGCCTCTTCGACTACGTCGGTCACCCCGAGGCCGACCGCGTGATCGTCATGATGGGCTCGGGCGCCGAGACCGTCGAGGAGACGATCGCCTACCTCAACGCCAAGGGCGCCCGCCTCGGCCTGCTCAAGGTGCGGCTGTTCCGTCCCTTCTCGCTGCGCGACTTCGCCGCCGCGCTCCCGAAGACCACCAGGTCGATCGCCGTGCTCGACCGCACCAAGGAGCCGGGCGCGGTCGGCGAGCCGCTCTACCAGGACGTGGTGACGGCGCTCGTCGAGGCCCAGACCGACGGTCTCTGGGCGGGCGCGCTGCCCCGCGTGATCGGCGGACGCTACGGCCTCTCCTCGAAGGAGTTCACGCCGGCCATGGTCCGCGCCGTGTACGACGAGCTCGAGAAGCCCGCGCCGAAGCGTCGCTTCACGGTGGGCATCCGCGACGACGTGACGAACCTGAGCCTCACCTACGACCCGACCTTCGACATCGAGCCCGACGACGTGGTGCGCGCGGTGTTCTGGGGCCTCGGCGCGGACGGCACCGTGGGCGCCAACAAGAACTCGATCAAGATCATCGGCGAGGAGACCGACCGCTACCCGCAGGGGTACTTCGTCTACGACTCCAAGAAGTCGGGCGCCATCACCATCTCTCACGTGCGCTTCGGGCCCCGGCCGATCAAGTCGGAGTACCTGATCTCGCGCGCGAGCTTCGTCGCGGTGCACCAGTGGAGCTTCCTCGAGCGCTACGACGTGCTCGAGCAGGCCCAGCCGGGCGCCACGCTCTTGCTCAACTCCCCCCTCGCGCCGGCCGAGGTGTGGGACGCTCTCCCGCGCGAGCTGCAGGAGGAGATCCTCGCCAAGAAGATCGAGGTCTACACCATCGACGCGCTCTCGGTGGCGCGCAGCGTCGGCATGGGCGGCCGCATCAACACCCTGATGCAGACCTGCTTCTTCGCGCTCGCCAAGATCTTCCCGCGCGAGGAGGCCATCGGCTACATCAAGGGCGCGATCGAGAAGAGCTACAAGGCCAAGGGCAAGGAGGTCGTCGCGAAGAACTTCGCCGCCGTCGACGCCGCGCTCTCGCACCTCTACCCGGTGCCCGTCCCGGCCAAGGCCACGAGCACGCGCAACAAGCCGCCGATCGTGGCGCCCAACGCGCCCGACTTCGTGCAGCGGGTCACCGCGATGATGCTGGGCAACAAGGGCGACCTGCTCCCCGTGAGCGCGTTCCCGCCCGACGGCACCTGGCCCACGGGCACCGCCAAGTGGGAGAAGCGCAACATCGCGGTCGACATCCCCGTGTGGGACGAGAAGATCTGCATCCAGTGCAACAAGTGCGCGATGGTGTGCCCGCACGCGGCCATCCGTGTGAAGGCCTACGACCAGGCGCTCCTCGCGAAGAAGCCAGCCACGTTCAAGTCGGTCCCGTACAAGGGCGCGGAGTTCAAGGGCGACGCCTACACCGTGCAGATCGCCCCCGAGGACTGCACCGGCTGTACGCTCTGCGTCGAGGTCTGCCCGGCCAAGGACAAGGCCAACCCGCGCCACAAGTCGCTCGAGATGGCCCCCCAGGCGCCGCTCCGCGAGCCCGAGGCCGACAACTACCAGTTCTTCCTCGACCTCCCCGAGGCCAAGCGCACGAAGGTGTCGCTCGACGTCAAGGGCGCGCAGTTCTTCGAGCCGCTGTTCGAGTACTCGGGCGCGTGCTCGGGGTGCGGCGAGACCCCGTACATCAAGCTGGTCACCCAGCTGTTCGGCGACCGCACGCTGATCGCGAACGCCACCGGGTGCTCGTCGATCTACGGCGGCAACCTCCCGACCACGCCGTACACGCAGAACCGCGAGGGCCGCGGCCCGGCCTGGGCCAACTCGCTGTTCGAGGACAACGCGGAGTTCGGGCTCGGCATGCGGCTCGCCGTCGACAAGCACGCGGAGCAGGCGAAGGAGCTGCTGCGTTCCCTCGCGGGCACGGTGGGGGTCGAGCTCGTGACCGCGCTCCTCGGCGCCGACATGGGCGACGAGGCGGGCATCGAGGCGCAGCGGGCCCGCGTGGTCGAGCTCCAGCGCAAGCTCGCCGGCTCGGCCGACCTCTCGGCGCGCCGCCTCGCCGGCCTCGCCGACTACCTCGTGCGCAAGAGCGTCTGGATCGTCGGCGGCGACGGGTGGGCGTACGACATCGGCTTCGGCGGCCTCGACCACGTGATCGCGTCGGGCAAGGACGTGAACCTGCTCGTGCTCGACACCGAGGTCTATTCCAACACCGGTGGTCAGCAGTCCAAGTCCACGCCGCGCGGCGCGGCCGCCAAGTTCGCGGTCAGCGGCAAGGACGGCCAGAAGAAGGACCTCGGCATGCTCGCGATGACGTACGGCAACGTCTACGTCGCGCGCATCGCGTTCGGCGCCAAGGACGTGCAGACGGTCAAGGCGCTGCTCGAGGCCGAGGCCTACCCGGGGCCGTCGCTCGTCATCGCGTACTCGCACTGCATCGCCCACGGCTACGACATGGCGCAGGGCACCCAGCAGCAGCGACGCGCGGTCGAGACGGGCTACTGGCCGCTCTACCGCTTCGACCCCCGCAAGCGCCTCGAGGGCGAGACCCCGCTCAAGCTCGACTCGGCGGCGCCCAAGGGCAAGCTGGTCGACTTCGCGCGCAACGAGACCCGCTTCCGCGTGGTCGAGCAGCAAGACCCCGAGCGGTTCCGCGCGCTCGCCGCGGCCGCCCAGGACGACATCTACACCCGCTGGGCCACCTACGAGAGCCTCGCCAAGGCCATGACCCCGACCCCCGTCGTCCTCGACGCCGCCGCCGACAAGCCCGGGTCCAAGGAGCACTGAGATGGATCTCGCAACCCGTTACCTGGGCCTCGACCTCGCGCACCCGTTCATGCCGGGCGCGTCGCCGCTCGCCGACGACCTCGACTCCGTCCGTCGCGTGGAGGACGCCGGCGCCGCCGCCATCGTGATGCGGTCGCTGTTCGAGGAGCAGATCCTCCGCGAGCGCGGCCGCACCCAGCACGACCTCGAGTCGCACACCGACGCCTACGCCGAGGCGAGCTCGTTTTTCCCCAAGAAGAGCGAGTTCCACCTCGGGCCGCACGAGTACCTGGAGCAGCTGCGCCGCATCAAGGCAGCGGTCAAGGTGCCGGTCATCGCCTCGCTCAACGGCCACAGCGCCGAGGGCTGGCTCGACTACGCGAAGCTCCTCGAGCAGGCCGGCGCCGACGCGCTCGAGCTCAACGTCTACCACGTGGCGACCGACCCGGACGAGAGCGCCGAGCAGGTCGACCGGCGGGTCCTCGACATCGTCGCGCGGGTGAAGGGCTCGGTGAAGCTGCCGCTCGCGGTGAAGCTGTCGCCGTTCCACTCGGCGCTCGCCCACCTCGCGCGCGAGATCGAGAAGGCCGGCGCGAGCGCGCTGGTCCTGTTCAACCGCTTCTACCAGCCGGACATCGACCCCGTGCTCCTCGAGGCGGTGCCGCGGCTCGTGCTGTCGGACTCGCACGAGCTCCTCCTCCGGCTGCGGTGGCTCGCCGTCCTGTCCGGCAAGGCCAAGGTGGATCTCGCGTGCTCGGGTGGAGTCCACACCGGCCTCGACGCGGTCAAGGCGCTGATGGCCGGCGCCACGGTGGTGCAGACGGTCTCCGCGCTGCTCCACGACGGGCCCCAGCGGCTGCGCACCTTGAAGGAGGAGGTGGTGCGCTTCCTCGAGGAGCACGAGTACGAGTCGCTGGCGCAGCTCCGCGGCAACATGAACCTGTCCCGTTGCCCCGATCCGAGCGCCTTCGAGCGCGGCAACTACATGCGGGTGCTCCAGAGCTGGCGCTGAAGGCAGCAGCGCCGAACTCGGCGCGAGCGCAGCCGAGCCCGAGGTCCCCCTTTACTTCGCAGTGAAGAGGCCGAACGATCGGGTTCGGGAGTGCAGAACGACGACGTATCCGAGAGGGTGTCGCGCGACGTCCGGGAGCGGATGCTCGCGATCGGCGACCCGTTCCTCGTGTACGTCGCCCTGCCGCTCGCGGCGGTCGTGGCCACGCTCGGGACCGCGGGCGCCGCGATCGGCCTCCTCACCAACCGCATCATCTGGACGCTCGAGACCGCGCTGACCGACGCGACCCAGGCGCTCGAGCGCGAGCGAGTGGAGCGGGGCGAGCGGGAGCGCGCCCAGGACGCCCTCGCCCGGGCGCAGCGGCTCGAGGCGGTCGGGCGCCTCGCGGCGGGGGTGGCCCACGATCTCAACAACTCCCTCGCCGTCGTCCTGTGCAACGCCGAGTCGCTGCGCTCGCAGGAGGACGACCACGGTCGCCTCCTCTCCGACCTGATCAACGCGGCTCGCAGCGCCGAGGAGACCACCCGCCAGCTCACGTTCCTCGGGCGCAAGGACACCGAGGCGGGCAAGAGCTGCATCCCGACGACGGTGGTCGAGCAGCTCGTGCGATCGGTCCAGCGCCTCCTGCCGCCCGGGATCCTGCTGCAGGTGCGCGGGGAGAGCGCCCGGTCGGTCGCGCTCTCGGGCGCCCGCCTCGAGCAGATCCTCCTGAACCTCGTGTTGAACGCGCGTGACGCCATGCCCGCAGGCGGCACCGTGCGCCTCTCGATCGAGGACCGCGGCGAGCAGCTGGTGCTCACCGTCACCGACGACGGCGTCGGAATGTCGGAAGAGGTCCGCGACCGCGTGTTCGAGCCGTTCTTCACCACCAAGGAGCCGGGCCGTGGCATCGGCCTCGGCCTGTCGATGGTGCACGGGCTCGTGACCGAGGTGGGGGGCACGGTCGAAGTGGCGTCGGCGCCGGGCAAGGGCACCACGTTCACGCTCTGTCTCCCCGCCGTTGCGCCCGCGGCCTCTGCGCCCTCGGAGCCACGCCTCGTCCCTTCGCGACGCGCCAAGATCCTGCTGCTCGAGGACGAGCCGTTCGTGCTCCGCGCGATCCAGCGCGTGCTGCGCGCCGCGGGCCACGAGGTCACCTCGGCGGTCGACGGCGCGGGCGCCGAGGAGGCCCTCGCGACCGCGGGCGACTTCGACCTCCTGTTCACCGACGCGGTGGTGCCCGGCACGGACACGAGCTCGGTGATCGCGCACTTCCTCGAGCGCCACCCGCGCGCGCCGGTGCTCGTGTGCTCGGGGTTCGTGCGCGAGGAGCTCGTGCGCCGCGGGATCCGCGCCGGGGAGTTCTTCTTCCTCAAGAAGCCCTTCGAGCCCGCCACGCTGCGCGCCGCCGTCGACGAGGCGCTGGGCGCGGCGCCCCCGTCGTAGGACCGGCTGCGCTCGGCTCAGTCGCCACAGGTGAGGGGCCCGGCCGTGCACACGAGGGGCTTGCCGCCGCAGTGCGCGAGGAGGCCACACTCCCACGGACGGTTCGAGCAGCTGGCGCCGAGGGGGCGCGGGGTCAGGCAGCGGAACTCGGGCTCCCCCTCGACCTTGCGACAGACGGTCCCGGCCACACAGTCGCCGAGCCCCTCGTAGGGGCAGAGGGCAGAGACCGCGAGCGGCAGCGCCTGGCAAACGCCCGCCACGCAGACGCTCTTCTGGTCGCAGTATTTGGCCGCGCAGCTCGCGCCGGCGGGCGCGCCGTCGTCGATCCGCGCCGCGCAGCGTCCGCCCTCGCAGCGCCCGCTCGCGCACACGTCCTTGGTGATGCACGGATCTCCGTCGGCGGTGAACTCGCGACACACGTGGGTCTCCGGGTCGCACACGTAGCCGTCTCCCCGCCCGAGGCGAGGGTCGTGCCAGCAGTCGACGCCGTCGGCGGCGCACTTGATCCCCGGTCGCCCGTTGTCGCGGCACTTGCCGCAGGGCGAGAAGACGCCGAGGAGAACGTGCTCGCAGTTGCCCGAGGCGCACTGCTCGTCGACGTTGCACGCCGTGCCGTCGGTGAGCGTCCCGCGCACCACGCCCGGCCGATCGCCGCACGAGAGCGCGAACTCCGAGCGCCCCGCAGCCGGAGGGTGGCAACGTCCGAGGAAGCCGATCGCGTCCACCACACCGGGCAAGGCCGCGTCGTGCAGGCAGAGGGTCTGTTGCTCGACCTGACAGCGCGCGGCGTCCGCGTGGAGCGATCGCAGGAAGAGGTTCTCGGCGTAGGTCGCGCACACGCCGCGCGCCCATTCCCGGCAGGCATCGGCGAGGGTCGGCCCCGTGTCGGTCACGTCGACCGCAGAGTCGGCGCTGCCGTCGACCGAGGCGTCGGGCGCGGTCGTGGTCACGGTGCCTCCACACGCGACCGTCGTGAGCAGCCATCCGTATTGCCAGCGGAGCATCTCCCGATCGTACTCCGCTCGTCGCGGAGCAGCTCGGCGCGAGCGGCGGCGGAAACGCGTCCGTCCGCAATGGGCGGGCGCGCCGCGCGCCGACGTTTTGCCCACGAGGGAGAGCCCTCGTTCGCGTCGCTTTCCCCGCCCGGATGGCTCGGGCACCCTCGCGGGATGGCGAGCGTGATGGCGATCGTGAGCAAGGCGGTGTTCGAGCAACTCGCGAAGCAGAAGGGCGGCGCCGCGCTCGGCGTGCGGCTCGGCCTCGACCGCTACGGCAGCACGCACAAGGCGCTCGCGCCGCTCGCCGAGGGCGGGGCGCTGTTCGCGGTGACGGTGCGTCCCCCGAACGAGGCGCTGTGGCTGGTCGCGGTCCTGGAGCAGCCCACGCTCGGCGACGACGGGTGGCACGCGGCGGCGAGCACGGTCGCCATCACCGACGTGACCCACCTCAAGGGCCAGCTGCGGTTCGCCAACGGCAAGGGCCTCACCGCGGCGGCGGGGGCGCTCGGCATGTCGCTGCAGACGCCGCGCGCGCTGTCGGCGGAGGACGAGGCGCTCTTGCGTGCCGCTGCGGGCGTGGCGCCGGGCGAGAAGCCCGCCGCGTCGAAGCCCACTTCGAAGGTCGCGCCGAAGCCGGTCGCGGCGACGCCTGTCGCGAAGCCCGTCGCGCAGGTCGTGAAACCCGCGTCGCCCGCGCCGCCGCCGTCTCCGGAGCCGACCCCGCCGCCGGTCGCCTCGGCCTCGAGCGCAGGCCTCACCGCCCTCGCCACCGCGGTGAGGGCCGGCGACGGCGTGGCCGCGCTGCGCGCCGCGCTCGCGTGCTGGCAGGAGCAGCCGTGGCCCGAGCTCGCCGACCTCATCGACGCGATCTCCGCGCAGATCTCCGGCCCGCCGGCCGAGGACGAGCGCGGCTTCAGCACGCTCGCCAAGAGCAAGGATCCCCTCGTGCTCGGCCAGATGCTCCCGGCGATCCGCAGCGTGCCGGTGTCGTTCCTGCCGGTGGCAGCCGACGTGCTGAAGACGTTCCCGAAGGACCCGCGGCTCTCGTCCGCGATCGCCGGCTGGGTCCTCGATCCGCCCACCACCTCGAGCTCGACCTACCCGTTCTGGGTGCGCGTGCTCGACATCCTCACGCGATCGGGCGACGTGCGGGTGCTCCCGCGGCTCCGAGAGCGCCTCGCCACCAAGGGTGGGGGGTCGGCGTTCTGGCCCAAGTTCACCACCGCCGTCGGCAAGGCCGCCGACGCGCTCGCGGCCCTCATTGTGAAGGCGCCGTCGGCGGCGGACGCCGCGCAGATCGCCGAGCTCGCGCGCGCCGTCTCGAAGCTGCGCCGCTCCGAGGCTCCGGCGGTCACCGCGAAGGCCGACAAGATCCCCACGGTCGACGGACCGCCGCTCGTGCAGGCCGCCGCGCACCTCGCCGCGAACCGCATCCCGGCGGCGATCGAGGCGCTCCTGTCCTGCTGGCGAGAGACGCGGGTGCCCGCGGTAGCCGACGCCATCGACCGCGCGACGCGGCTCCTGCCCACCTGGGAGAAGCCGCTCGACGCGCTCGACGAGAAGAGCGCGCACGAGGCCTGGCTCGCTGCGTTCGCCGAAGACGCGACGCTGCACCTGCCCCAGTTGCTCCAGTACGTGCGGGTCGGGGGCAGCACCGCCGCCACGCACCACGTGACCGAGCTCGCCACGTTGCCCGACGACCCCCGCATGGCCACCCACCTCTCGGCCGTCGCGGCGATGTTCGGCGTGAGCCCCGAGAAGGCCCAGTACTGGCGTACGCTGTTCGAGATCGTCGCCCGCGCCAAGGACGTGCGCACCTGCGCGCCGCTGCGCAAAGACTTCCGCGACTTCGAGAGCACCTACTGGTACCACCACAAGCACGGCCGGCGCATCGTCGGGCCGTTCGTCTTCGACCCCGCGTCGGCCTTCGCGAAGTGGCCGCTCGTGCTCGACGCGGACACGCAGCGGCAGTTCGAGCAGGTGCTGGTGCGCCTCGCCGAGGCGGAGGCGCGCGCCGATCAGACCGAACGCCAGCTCCTCGCCGAGATCGCCGGGGCGTGGTCGGACAACGGGCCGCGCCTCGTCTACGCCGACTGGCTGAGCGATCGCGGCCACCCGCGTGGCGAGCTCATCGTCCTCGCCTGCAAGAAGCAGCGCACCAAGGCCGAGGAGCAGCGGCTCGGGACGCTGCGCGCGGCGCCCTACCTGATGGGCGCGCTGTCGGACTTCGTCGCGCGGGACGCCAAGCTCGATCGCGGCCTCCTCGGCGAGCTCCAGCTCGGCGACGTCGGTGCGTTCACCTTCCGCGCGCTGCGCGGGCACCCGCTGCTCGCGGTGGTCTCCTCGATCGCCTTCGACCGGACGAGCGAGGATCGGATCGACGTGGCCGACTTCGAAAGGGTGATCCTGGATCCGGCGCTCGGTCGCCTCGAGAGGGTCAGCAACGTGTCCGCCTCGACGCTCGACGCCCTGTCGCCGCTGGTCGGCGAGCGCTTCGAGCGCAAGGGCACCAAGCTCGTGCGCCGCGCGTGACCCTACGGGTCGTCGACGCGCGCGTAGCAGGCGTGGCTCCCCGAGCCCTGCTTGCGCCAGCGGCCCGGGGGCAGCACGCGCTTGAGCGCGGCCGCGTCCACCCGAAAATCCTCGAACACCACACGCGTGAGCGCGCGCAGGCTCGCGGTCTCCTGTGGGAAGGCCTCCACCTTCGTGGAGCGGACGTCGAGAAAGGTGAGTTCGGTGAGCCCGCCGAGCTCGGGAGGGAGCGCCTCGAGCGAGGTGTAGTGCAGCGTCAGCGATCGGATCGGCGTGCGCGCGAGCGCGCGGAAGATCGCCGCGTCGATCCTCGCGCGCACCCACGTGAGATCGAGCCGCTGCAGGGAGCGCAGCTCGCCGAGGGCGGAGAGGTCGTCGACCTCCGCCGAGCCGAGGTCTAGATCTTCGAGGGCAGGGAGGCCCGCGAGCCCCGCGAGGGAAGCCAGCTTGATCTTGTGGAGGACGAGCTTCTTCAGGCGCGGCAAGCGATCGAGACCCCGCGGCAGCACGGGGATGGGGGCCCGCGCGAGCGACAGCTCCGCGAGCGGGAGGGACAGACACGCGCGCGGGAACTCGACGAACGGGTTCTCGGCGAGGCTCAGGTCCTCGAGGGCCTCGAGCGCGCCGATCTCGTCGGGGAGGGTGGTGAGTGCGTTGCCGCCGAGACCGAGGAACGTGAGGGTTCGGAGCCGACCGATGGCCTTCGGCAGCGTCGACAGGCCCCAGTTCGGAAGCGACAGCGAGCGCAGGCGGGTCGCGGTCGCGAGGCGGACGAAGGCGTCCTCCAGGTCGAACGCGGGCGCCTTGTGGATCTGGAGCCGCTCGAGGCGACGGAGCGCCTCGAAGGCCGGGGCGGGCTCGGCGAGCGAGGGCACCCGGAGCTCGAGCCGGATCGGGTCACCGAGGTCGACTGGCAGCGCGCGATCGTAGGGGCGATCGACGACGAGCTCGTCGACGTGGGTCACCTCGGGCGGCGCGAGCACCACCTGCGCGAGCAGTTCGGGGCGGAGCGTGCACTCGCGCAGGCGCAGCGCGCCGAAGCTCGCGGGGAGGGAGACGAGGCCACTGTCCCCCGCGTGGAAGGTCCGCAGGCCGGAGAGGTCCCCGAACGAAGCGGGGAGCTCCTTCAGCTCCTTGCAGTAGCTGAGGTCGAGGGTCTCGAGGTTCGTGAGCTCGCCGAAGCGCGGGGGCAGCCGCGGGAACGGGCTTCCGAACAGGTCGAGCGACCGCAGCTCGCGGAGATCGCACAGCGAGTCGGGGAGCTCCTTCACGCAGTGACCGCGGAGGTGGAGCGCGCGGAGCGAGCGCAGGCGTCCGACGTCGGCTGGCAGCGCGGTCACCCGCTTGCGCTTGAGGATCGGCGACGACACCGAGAAGGCCTCGAGCGCGGACAGCCGCACGAGGGTCGCCGGGATCCGCGAGAAGGGACCGTCGATGACGATCTCGCGGAGCTGCACGAGCCGCTCGACCGAGTCGGGCAGCTCGATCGCGCCCTCCTTGTAGTAGCTCTGGAGCCGCAGGATGCGCAGCCCGGAGAGCTTCGCGAGCTCGACGAACAGCGTGTCGAGGTTCACCGAGGACACGCCGTGGATCCACACCGCGAGCAGGCCCTGCAGGCCGGAGAACGCCGGGGGGAGGCGGTTCGCCACGTCCGCGCCGAGGTGCAGCTCGGTGAGCGCGGGGAGCTGCGCCGCGCGGGCGAACAGATCGTCGAGGGGCGCCGCCGGCAGGCCGGACAGAGAGAGCGTCTGCAGCGTGCCGAGGCGCTCGAGCCCCGCGACGCCGCGCAGGTTCGGGAGGTCGTAGAGGCGGAGCACCTCGAGCTCGCTCGCCTCGGCGAGGGCGGGCGGGAGCGCGTCGAGCGGCGAGGTCGAGAGGCGGACCTCGTGACTCGTCGGGGTGATGGTCGCGAACTCGGTCGCGTAGCTCCCCTTCGCCATCGGTGGAAGGCTAGCGCCTTCCCCGGGCGCTCGCCGCTCGACGTAGACTGTCCCGATGAGACGCGCCCTCGTCTTCCTCCCGCTCCTCGGGTGCGCGACGCACCTGTCGCTCACCGCGGCGCCGACGGTGGACGGCACCGGGCACGTCGGGTCCGAGGGGCGCCTCGAGGGCGCGGCCGCGGTGGGGACGCCGACCGTGCGCTTCTACACGAGCCTCGCGGCGGGGTACGGCTACCTCGGCGCCCTGCGCACCGGCTACCTCACGTCGTCGCTCGAGGCCGGCGTCGAGGGTGGCACCGTGTGGAGCTGGTCGTTCGGCGGCTTCGGTGGGCCCCGGCACCTGACGAACGCCGGCTTCACTGCGTTCGGGGGCGGGGTCGCCGGACAGCTCCTCTACCGGGTCGCTGCGACGCACACCGAGCACGGCGCCTACCGCGTCGGCGCGCGCCTGTCGCTCGAGGGGCTCTACGGCGATCGCATCGAGAGCGCGCTCGACCGGCCCGGTCTCGTGGTCCTCCAGCTCGCCTTCGTCCTGCGGTGGACCACGTTCGACACGACTGGCGCCCACTTCTGATCCGCCACCGTCCGCGCCGGGCAGACGGGATGAACGGGTGGGTGCGCGACCGGCCTACATCGCAGAGCCACGCCGCGGCGATAGACTGCCACGACGATGCAACGCCCCCGCCTCACGCTGGCCATGTCCCTCGGCGCGCTCGCTCTCTCCTTGAACGCGGTGCCCGCGTGCTCCGCCGGCGGCGACAAGGACGCGACGACCAAGCCGCCGGGCGACGGCGGCATCGGCGTCGACGCCGCGCTGTGCGGCTACTGCATCGATCGCTTCTACACGCCGTGCGCATCGCCCGGCGTTCCCGGCACCGCGGTCGAGTGTCCCGAGGGCAAGGTGTGCATCCCGCAGAAGGGCTGCGGCGACTGCCAGCCCGGCGTCGACGTGTGCGTCGGCAACGAGATCCACGGCTGCACCGAGGGGGGCACGGTCGGCGACAAGGTCAAGGACTGCGACCCCGGCAAGGGCGAGCGCTGCAGCGCCGGCGTCTGCAAGACCGCGTGCGAGGCGGTGGCCGACTCGCCGAGCAACGTCGGCTGCGAGTTCTGGGCAGCCGACCTCGACAACCTCAAGAACTTCATCGACGACGCGGCCAACAAGCCGTGGGGCCTCGTGCTCTCCAACGCCGGCGAGACCACGGCCAAGGTCACCATCGAGCGCAACGACGCGCCGCCCGGCTCGCCGCCGAAGCTCACCGTCGTGCAGACCCTCACCATCGCGAAGGACGAGCTCAAGACGGTGATCCTGCCGTCGCGCGAGGTGGACGGGTCGGTGCTCGGCAACAACGAGGGACCGGGCACGTTCCTGTCGGCCAACGCCCTCCGCGTCACCTCCGACATCCCGCTCGTCGTCTACCAGTTCAACGCCTTCGAGCCGACCTTCAGCAACGACGCCTCGCTGCTCCTGCCGCGCAACGGCCTCGGCAAGATCCACCGCGTGCTCGGCTACCCCACCTCGAAGCCGGTGAAGATCCCGGGCTTCGACATCCTGGACCACGCCTTCGTCACCATCATCGGCACGACCGCCAACACCAAGGTGAAGGTCACGCTCGGCCAGGCCATCGTCGCCGGCGGTCCGGTCAAGACCCCGAAGAAGAAGGGCGAGATCGTCGAGGTCACCCTGCAGCCGTTCGACGTGCTGAACCTCGAGTCCGATGGCATGCCCGGCGACATGACCGGCACCATCGTGGAGGCGGACGGGCCCATCGCCGTGTTCAGCGGCACCGAGGGGAGCACCGCGCCCGTCGGCGACACGGTGCCCAAGCCGCCGGGCTCGACCGGCTCCAAGTGCTGCGTCGATCACCTCGAGGAGCAGGTGTTCCCGGTCACCGCGATGGGCAAGAAGTTCGTCATCACGCGAAGCCCGATCCGCTCGACCACGAGCTACCGCGAGCCCGACATCCTGCGCTTCCTCGGCGTCGCCGAGACCGCCACCGTCACGACCACGCTGCCGCCGCCGTTCGACAAGTTCACCATCGCGCCCGGCGAGATGAAGGAGACCTGGACCGACAAGGACATCATCGTCGAGTCGACGGCGCCGGTCGCGATCGGCCAGATCCTCGTGAGCCAGGAGTACGTCGACGGCGCGTACTCCGGCGATCCCTCGCTCACCATCTTCCCCGCCGTCGAGCAGTACCGGCAGAACTACCTGTTCCTCGTGCCGCCCAAGTGGAACAAGAACTACGTCGTGCTCTCGGCGCCCGTCGGCGCGGAGATCAAGATCGACGGCGTGGTCCCCACCGACTGCGTCGTCGCCGCCGCGGGCAAGCTCGGCACCGTCGACTACGAGGCCCGCCGCTGCCCGGTGAAGGACGGCGTTCGCCGCGTCGTCGGCGACAAGCCCTTCGGCGTCACCGCCTACGGCTACGGGCCCGCGGGCAGCTACGCCTTCACGGGCGGCGCCGACGTGAAGCCCATCTACACCCCGCCTCCGCTGAAGTGACCCGCGCCCTCCGGGGCGCCCGGGTGACTCAGTACTTCGGCGGGATCTGGGTGGAGATGCCGAACAAGAGGCCGCCCTCGAGCCGTCGCGGCGCGCCGTCCAGAGGGAAGGAGACCTGGACGAACGGCGCCGCCTCGAGCGCGAGGATGCCTCTGCCGATCAGGAACTGGAACCGTGCGAGGTGCCGCAGGTAGACCTCGGCGCGGTAGCGCCCACCGATCTCCTTCGGGTTCACGATCACGAGCGCGGCCTCGGGCAAGAGCGCGCCGACGAGCGAGGGAAAGGTGAAAGGCCAGTCCTTGCGCCGCACCTGGCTGAGCGGCGCGAGCGAGATCGTCGTCGTGATGCCGGAGTGGGTGCGGTAGCTCGAGAGCAGCCGCGTCTCGATCCCCCACTCGTTGCCCACCGCGGCGCTCTTCGCGAGGACGCCGTCGCGGTCGTAGGGTTTGCGGTACCGCGCCGAGTATGTGAGGCCGTAGAACCCGAGCGTCACGTGCTGGTCGCTGATGGTGACCGGCAGGATCCACCCGAGCTGGTGGACGAACCGCGCCTTCGGCTCGTACGCGTGATCCGCGGGCAGGTACCGCGGCAGCGGCGGAGGCGCCGGCGGCGGAGCGACGTGAGGGGGCGGGGGCGGGTAGTTGGCGTTGCCGTTCTGGTTGCCGTTGCCGTTGCCGTTGCCGTTGCCGTTGCCGTTCTGGTTGCCGTTGCCGTTCTGGTTGCCGTTGCCGTTGCCGTTCTGGTTGCCGTCCGGCCTCTTCGGCGCGGCCGAGGCCAGGGAGGCAGTGAGCAAGAACGCAAGCCCGACGGCGGAACGCTGCATGTCGAATGTCTGCTCAACGCCAGCGCTCTCCTGGACTTACACCGCCCCCGCGACTTCCTCGGCCGGCGCGGGGTCCATTTTCGGCGCCGCACGAATGTAAAACGGGCGTTTTACATTCGTGCAAAAACAAAATCGGCCTGTCGCCCGCCGGGCCCGGCACCGACTGGTGGCACCGTTCACTTCTTGGTGGTCGGTCGCGGGCGCGGCGGGGCGACGGGGGCCTTCACCGTCGTCGGCCGCGGCGCCGGCGCAGCCTTCGGTTCCTTCGCCACCAGTTCCGCGACAGCGACCGGGTCGGCCATCGTCGGCCGCTGCGACACGGGCGGTGGCTCGCTCTCGATGGCCACCTCGATGGCGAGGCTCTCGAGCGAGGCGTCGAGGCCGTCGAGGGCCACGGCGATCGACCGCGCGATCGGGCTGCTCTCGGCGGGCGCGCGCTCGATCACCACCGCCTGCGTGGCGGCGGCGGTCATCTGCACCATCGGCGCCTGCGCGCGCGCGAGCTCGGCGAACACGCGGCGCGTCTCGAGCTGCATGGCCTTCGCGTTGGGGTAGCGCTGGTCCTTCTCGAAGCGGAGCGCGGTGTCGATGACCTGCACCGCCGCGGGGGGCAGGGTCGGCACGACCGTCGTGACCGAGCGGGCGGGGCGCTTCATCGTGGCGACCATGCGGTCGATCGCGGTCGGGGCGTCGTGCACGTAGTGGTTCGAGAGCGCGGTGAACATCAGGGCGCCGACCGCCCAGAGGTCGCTCCGCGCGTCGACCAGATCGGTCTTGGCGCGGGCCTGCTCGGGGGGCATGTAGGCGGCGGTGCCGAGGACGATGCCGTCGCGGGTCTTCGCGTCGACCGTGGCCTCGCGCACGCGGGCGAGGCCGAAGTCGAGCAGCTTGATCTCGCCGGCCTGGGTGATGAACACGTTGGCGGGCTTGATGTCGCGGTGGACGATCTGCTTCTGGTGCGCCGCCGCGAGCACGTCGAGCAGGCGGTCGGCGAGGAAGAAGCACTCGACCGGCGTGAGCACCCCCGCGCGCCGCAGCCGGGCGTCGAGCGACTCGCCCTCGAGCAGCTCCATCACGAGGAACACGCCGCCGTCGTCGAGCGTGTCGTCGTCCAGCACCTCGACGGCGCCCGGATGACCGACCTTGTTGGCCACGTAGCCCTCGCGGAGGAAGCGCGCGCGCACGTCCTCGTTCTGGGCGAACTCGGCGTGGAGCAGCTTGATGGCGACACGCTTGCCGTTGCGATGGGTGGCGACGAAGACCGCCGCCATGCCCCCGACGTCGAGCAGCCGATCGACGTGCCACTTCCCGACGAGGGTGCTACCCACCCGCGCGAGCGCGGTCTTCCTGCTGGGGTCGTCGCTCATCCGGCTTTGTGATGGTATCGCCCCCACGTTCTGCGATCATGTTTCCTTCCATGGATCTCGTCCGCGACCCCGGGAGCAAGGGGCTCCTCGTCCGTCACCCCGGTCCGGTCCCGAGCGGGGGTCGGGTCAAGGTCGACGCGGGGAGCGCGGGTTTCCTCGTGCGGCAGGGGCGCCTCGCGGTGATCCTCAAGGTGGGTACCACCCAGATCGGCGCCGCTTTGTTGGGCCCCGACGCCCCGGCGGCGCCCCTCGGGAGCCCCCTCGACTGCGAGCTCTGGTACGTCTCCACCCTGCCGACGGGCGGAATCTCGGTCGTGGGCGGGTGCGAGGTGTACGAGAATGGGATCTCGATCCCGATCTCCTTCTCGGGCACCTGCGGGATGGCCTGCACCGATCCGGCCAAGTTCGTCACCAAGCTCCTGCAGACCCGGCTCCCGCTCGACCAGGCGTACGAGCGGGTGCTGCTCGGGCAGCACGTCCTCGACGCGCTCCGCAGCACGGTGCAAGCGTCGCTCGACGCCTCGACGATGACCGTGCTCTACCTGCGCGAGGACGAGCCCACCAAGCTGATCCTCGACTACGCGCTGATGGCGGGCCGGCAGTTCCTCGGCTCGTTCGGCGTCTCGTTCCTCGGGTTCGACGCCGGTCGCTTCGACGTCCCGCCCGGTACCGAGGATCTCCTGCAGAAGCAGCCCCCGCCGCTGGCCGAGAGCCTGCGGATCACGGGCCACGAGCTCACCATCCAGTCCGACATGATGACGCCGGTGCGAGTGCAGACCGACCGCCACAGGCCGGCGGCGCCCGTCGATCCGCTCGCGATGACACCAGGGGGGGGCATGCCCGCGGCACCGGCGAACCTCGCCCCGGCACCCGCCGAGGGCTCCCCCGCGTACGGGCCGCCCTCGTCGTCCCAGTCGGCTTCGCAGTCCGAGCCGGCGTCGCAGCCCGTGCCGGCGGCGCGGAACCTCGCGAGCACGCCCTATCCCCTGAGCCGCGAATCGGCGCGCAAGGCCCCGGTCATGGTGCAGAAGGGCTACTCCGGCACCGCGGTGGCGGTGGTGCAGGAGGGCGCGTTCCCCGCGGGCTCCAAGGTGCGCGCGCAGGCCTCCGACGGCCAGTGGTACGCGGGCATCGTCGTCCGCTGCGAGGGGAACAAGGTCGAAGTGGCCTTCGCGGACGGAGGTCCGAGCGAGCTGCTCGATCTCAAGCGGGTCACGCACGGGTAGGTGCTAACGAGAGGGGCCATGTCCCCGTCGCCCCCGCTGAGCGTGGAGCCGAGCGCCTGCCCGCTCGACGCCGACGCCATCCTCGAGCGCTTCCTCGCCTACGTGGAGGGCCGGGGCTTGTCGCTCTACCCGGCGCAGGAGGAGGCCGTCCTCGAGATCTTCGCCGGCAAGAACGTGGTGCTCGACACGCCGACGGGTTCGGGAAAATCGCTGGTCGCGACGGCGATGTGCTGGAAGGCGATCGCCGAGGGACGCCGCGTCTACTACACCGCGCCGATCAAGGCGCTGGTCAGCGAGAAGTTCTTCGCCGCCTGCGACGACTTCGGCCCGACCAACGTGGGGCTCGTGACCGGCGACGCCGCGGTCAACCCCGACGCGCCGGTGATCTGCTGCACCGCCGAGATCCTCTCGAACCGCTGCCTGCGCGAGGGCTCCGAGCTCGACGTCGCGGCCGTGGTGATGGACGAGTTCCACTACTACGGCGACCGCGACCGCGGCGTCGCCTGGCAGGTGCCGCTGCTCACCCTGAAGCACGCGAGGTTCCTGCTCATGAGCGCCACGCTCGGGCCGATGGACGCGTTCGTCGAGCGGCTCGAGGCGCTCACCGGCGACGGCGCCCGGTGGGTGCGCGGGCAGGACCGGCCGGTGCCGCTCGACTTCGAGTACCGCGAGACCCCGCTGCACGAGACGATCGCCGAGCTGTGCCGCGGCGGGCGCGCCCCGGTCTACGTCGTGAGCTTCACGCAGCGCGCGTGCGCCGAGCTCGCGCAGGACCTGCTCTCGACCGACCTCTGCACCAAGGACGAGAAGAAGCGCATCGCCGAGGCCATCGCCGGCCACCGCTTCGACGGCAGCCCCTACGGCAAGGAGGTGCAGAAGCTCCTGCGCCACGGCGTCGCCATCCACCACGCGGGCCTCCTGCCCCGCTACCGCCTGCTGGTCGAGAAGCTCGCGCAGCAGGGGCTGCTCCGCGTCGTGTGCGGCACCGACACCCTCGGTGTCGGCGTGAACGTGCCGATCCGCACGGTGCTGTTCACCCAGCTCTGCAAGTGGGACGGCCAGAAGACCGCGATCCTCCCCGTGCGCGATTTCCGGCAGATCTCCGGCCGCGCCGGGCGCAAGGGGTTCGACGAGCGGGGCTACGTGGTGGCGCAGGCCCCCGAGCACGTCATCGAGAACCTGCGCCTCGAGGAGAAGGCCCAGAAGGACCCGAGCAAGAAGAAGAAGATCGTGAAGAAGAAGCCGCCGGAGCACGGCTTCGTCCCCTGGGATCGCACCACCTTCGCGCGCCTCTGCACCGCGCCGCCCGAGCCGCTCGTGTCGCGGTTCTCGGTGTCGCACGGCATGCTGCTCGCGGTGCTCCGCCGCCCGAACGGGTGCCGCGAGATGATCCGCCTCGTGCGCCGCGCCCACGAGACCGACGGCACCAAGCGGAAGATCGGCGCCCACGCGCGTACGCTGTTCCGCTCGCTGGTCGACGGTGGGATCATCGAGCGCAAGGAGGGCGGGATCGAGCTCGATCTCGACCTGCAGGAGGACTTCTCCCTCAACCACGCGCTCGCCCTGTGGCTGGTCGACACCGCGCGCCAGCTCGACCCGGCGAGCCCCGACTACGCGCTCGATCTGCTCACCCTCGCCGAGAGCATCTGCGAGGATCCGGACGTCGTGCTGATGCGCCAGCTCGACAAGATGAAGGGCGACCTCGTGGCGCAGCTCAAGGCGCAGGGCGTCGAGTACGAGGAGCGCATGAAGCGCCTCGAGGAGCTCGAGTACCCGAAGCCCCTCCGCGAGCTGGTCTACGACTCGTTCAACGCCTTCGCCCGGCTGCACCCGTGGGTCGGCGAGAACATCCGCCCCAAGTCGGTCGCCCGCGAGATGGTCGAGACGCTGGCCGGGTTCTCCGACTACGTGAAGCGCTACGGCCTGCAGCGCTCGGAGGGCGTGCTGCTCCGCTACCTCTCCGAGGTCTACAAGGTGATGGTGCAGAGCGTCCCCGCGTGGGCGAAGAACGACGCGGTGGAGGACATCGTGGACTTCCTCGGCGCGGTCGCGCGCCAGGCCGACGCGAGCTTGCTCGAGGAGTGGGAGCGCCTGCGCGACCCGGTCGCCGCGCTGATGCCGAAGAAGGCGGAAGACCTCGCCGACGCCTGGGACATCACGCGCGACAAGCGTGGCTTCGGAGTGCTGATCCGCAACGCGTGCTACCGGCTGCTCGAAGCGCTGTCGGTGCAGGATTTCGAGGCGTTCCGCGAGCTCGTGGTCGCCGAGGACGGGGCGGGGGAGGCGTGGACGGACGCGCGCGTCGGCGCCTGCCTCGCGGAGTTCCGCGCCGACCACCCGGAGGGCCTGCGGCTGGATCGGTCGCCGCGGCTCTTGACGATCGAGCCGGGCGACGTGTCGTACCGGCTGCAGCAGGTGGTGCCGGACGTCGCGGGGGACGACGACTGGGTGCTGGAGATGGACTGCGACCTCGCGGCCTCGAAGGCGGCGCAGCGGCCGGTGCTGCGGCTGGATCGGTTCGGGCGGTAGGACCCGCGGCGCGCGTGGGTTACGGTGCCGCGGTGCGCCTCCGCTCGCTCGCGCTCGTCGTCCTCGGCCTGGCGGTGGCCCGGCCGGCGGTCGCGCAGTGGATCACGCCCGCGCCGCCGCCGCGCGGGCAGGTCGACGGCATGACCTGGACGATCGCGGGGATGTCGGCGTTCGCCGCGCTGCTCCCGCAGGTCGTCGCGGGGGTCGAGCTCCACGGGGACAAGAGGGTCATCGAGACGAAGGGGGCGGTCGCGCTCTTCCTCCCCGGCACCATCCTCGGCGCGGCCACGGCGGTCGGGCTCGGGTTCGTCGAGGCCGACCAGGAGGCGACGGCCTTGATGCTGATCGGCGGGCCGCTGTGGAGCACGGCGGGCGTGGGGCTCGGCAGGCTCGCGAGCCAGAGCACGCGCGCACCCTGGCTCGGCGGCTCGCTCGGCTTCACGACGTTCGCCGCGCAGCACGCGCTGATGACCACCGCGGGCTTCGCCGATCACCCGCCGACGGCCGTGTTGCAGGCGCTGTGGGGCGCGGTCGGCGGCGTGGGTTGCTTCGTCGACGCGACGGCCAGCAGCGGGGCCGAGAAGGCCGTGGCCATCGGCTGCGCCGCGGTGGGCTTCGCGACCTTCACGCACGGCGCGATGCGCGCGGTCTACGGCAAGGTGACGCGTCCCAGGGCCGTGGACCGATCGACCTCCTTGCGGGCGATCCCGCTGGTCACGGGGTCGGCGGTCGGCCTGTCGCTCGCGGGCGCGTTCTGAGAAACGGTCAGCCGCAGACGCCGGAGGTGCAGGTCTCCGTGGGCGCGCACTTCTTGCCGCAGCCGCCGCAGTTGTCCTTGTCGTTCGTCGTGTTCACGCACTTGTCGCCGCAGACGATCTCGCCGAACGGGCAGTTGCACTTGCTGCCGTAGCAGCTCGCCGTGGCCGGGCACACCTTGCCGCAGACGCCGCAGTTCTTGCCGTCGGTCGCGGTGTACGTGCACTTGTCGCCGCACACCTCGGCCGTCGCCGGGCAGGTGCACTTGCCAGAGGCGCAGTACCCACCGCTCGCGCACTTCACGCCGCAGGCGCCACAGTTGCTCGAGTCCGTCGCCGCGTACTTGCAGCCGCCCGCGCACCCGATGAAGCCCGCGCTGCAGCAGAGCCCCCCCGTGCACGTCTGGCCGGTGAGGCACTTCTTGTCGCAGGCGCCGCAGTGCGCGCCGTCGGTGCTCGTGTCGACGCACACCCCGCCGCAGATCGCGCGCGGCGCGACGCAGCCCGCGTCGACCTCGGCCGCGTCGCTCGCGTCGGCGGCGTCGCTCGCGTCGGTGGCAATCGTGGTCTCGCTCGCGCCGTCCGCTCCGCCGTCGGTCGCCCCACTGTCGCCGGCGGTGTCGCCGGCGGTGTCGTCGGTGGAGGTGTCGGTGGAGGTGTCGATGCTGGCGTCGTCCGCGCCGGTGTCGGTGATCTCGTCGCCGGTGCCGCCCGAGCTGCACGCGACGAGGCCGAGCGCGAGGAGAGAGACGAACAAGGGGCGCATCCGCCCATGGTAGCCGAAGAGGTACGGCCCCGGTGTGCTACACCTCCTGCATGCGGTCCCTGGCCGTCGCCGTCGCGGCGCTCGCGCTCCTCGTGCCGGCGCGCGCGTCCGCCTACTGCCGCACCACGACCTGTCGCGAGGCGACCTGCGCCCGGGACACCGAGGGCTGCGTCACCAGCGGCAAGCCGCTCTACTGGTCGACGAGCTGCGTCGGCTTCAGCGTCGACTCCAAGCTCTCCGCCAACCTGCCGGCCGACGGGGCGCGCAAGGCCATCGAGAAGGCCTTCATGGCGTGGGCCGATCTCGACTGCGCGACGGGGCGCGCCTCGCTCACGTTCAGCCCGCTCGCGGACACCACCTGCAACAAGATCGGCTACGTCAAGGACGGCGCCAACGTCCACGTCGTCACCTTCAAGGACGACGACTGGACCTACAAGGGCGTCGACAACACCCTCGCCAAGACGACCGTCACCTTCGACGCCGCGACCGGCGAGATCCTCGACGCCGACATCGAGGTCAACACCGCGACCAACCCGGTCACCGTGGGCGACACGGGCGTGAAGTTCGACCTGCAGTCGCTCCTCACCCACGAGGTCGGGCACCTGGTCGGCCTCGCGCACTCGAGCGACTTCGACGCCACGATGTACGCCTCGTACGAGGCCGGCAGCACCCGCATCCGGGCGCTCTCCCCCGATGACGTGCGGGCGCTGTGCGCGGTCTACCCACCCGGTCGCGCCGCCAAGTGCGTGGCCGAGCCGCGGGGCGGACTCGCGACGAGCTGCGCACCGCCCGCCGAAGGAGGGTGCGTGACCGGGCCGGCTCGCCCGGGGGGCGGCTTCGGCCTACACTTGGGGTTCTTGACGCTCGCGCTGCTCGTCCGGCGCGTCCGTCGTCGAACCCCATGAGAGCTTCCCCCTTCGCCGCGCTCCCCCTCCTCGTCGCCCTCGCGACCCCCCTCCTGCTCCCGAGCGGTTGCTCGAGCGGTGGCGCGCCGCCCACCACCTCGCGCCTCTGCACGCCGGGCAACTTCGTCTTCTGTCGCTGCGCCGATCTCTCCGAGGGCACCAAGAAGTGCGCCGACGACGGGCAGTCGTTCGACGAGTGCGCGTGCCTGCCCGTCGAGGACACGGCCATCGAGGACTTCGGCGTCGAGGACACCGGCGTCGACCCCGACACCGGCACGCCCGGCGACACCGGCGTCCCCAAGAACGACACGTGCCCCGGTCACGTGCTCGCGGTCGATCCGGTCAAGGACACCGTGATCGACGCCGACAACACCGGGGCGAGCGCCGACTACACGGGCGCGACCGGCGCCTGCGCGGTGGGCACCGGGCCCGAGCACGTCTACGCGATCATCCCCACCGGCAGCGGCAGCCTCACGGTCACCGTGACCGGCAAGGGCACCTACGACCCGACCGTCTACATGCGCGACACCGATTGCGCGACCGGCCCGCAGGTCAAGTGCGGTGAGACCACCGGCGCGGGCGGCACCGAGACGTTCTCGCTCAACGTCGTCACCGGCCGGACCTACTGGGTGTTCGTCGACGGCAAGGCCGGCAGCACCGGCGCGTACACGCTCACGGCGTCGCTCAAGGCCGGCTCGTTCTGCGGCGACGGCAAGGTCGACACGGGCGAGGGCTGCGACGACGGCAACAAGATCGCCGACGACGGCTGCGGCAACGACTGCCGCCCGCAGGGCGACCCGGTCTCCGGCGGCAAGTGCCCCGGCATGCCGGCGCACGTGTGGCCCGGGAAGACCCTGAGCTTCACCGGCTCCACCAACGCGTACCCGAACACGTACAAGGCCACGGTCTGCACGTTCGGCACCGCGGCGCAGGACCGGGTGTACGCGGTCACCGCGCACCAGACCGGCACGCTCAACGTGAAGCTCGACGCCGACTTCAACGCGGGCCTCTACGTGCGCGCGACCCCCTGCGAGACGGGCGCCGAGCTCAAGTGCGTGAACGACGTCACCACCACCGGCGCGGGCATCGAGACGATGTCGTTCCCGGTGACCGACGGCAAGACCTACTACCTGTTCGTCGACGGCGTGTTCTCCAACAAGGGGAACTTCACGCTGACCCTCAACTTCTGAGGGAGGCGTCGGGTCGCCTTGACGGCGCGGGGGCCGGCCCGTATCCGGCGCGCATGTCCCGTCGCCGCCTCGTCCTCGCCGCCTTCGCCGTCCTGTCCGCCGGCTCCGCCGTCCACTCCATCTCGGCCGTCGGCGAGGCCGCGCCCGCGCGCGACCCGAAGATCATGGCGCTCGCGAACGCCGCGGCGAAGTGCAAGTTCGAGGACGAGTACTTCGACACCGAGTGCAAGGCGTACGTCGCGTGGACCGACGAGGAGAAGCTCTTCGACGAGGGCAAGGGCGACCCGACGCTGCTCTCGATGCTCGAGGACCCCGACCTCAAGATCCGCACGCTCGCGGTCGCCAAGGGCATCCCGGCCGCGGCGTTCTCCACCAAGCCGCTGGTCGAGAAGCTCCTCGCCATCGGCAAGACCGAGAAGAACGCCAACATCCTCCACACGCTCGGCAGCCTCTCGGCCCGCGTCGACCTCGAGAAGCACGGCCTCGTCGGCAAGCTCGGCGAGCTCGCGGTGCACCCCGAGGCCGCGTTCCGCGACTCGTTCGCGTTCCACGTCTACGCCGACAAGCAGACCCCCGAGCGCCTCGCCATCGTGAAGGTGCTCGTCGCCGACAAGGACGCGAAGGTGCGCAAGTCGGCGTACACGACCCTCTCGATGGGCGCGCAGCGGGCCAAGGACAACACCGAGGCCTGCAAGCTCATGGGCGCGCAGCTCGACAAGACCGACGAGACCCACGGCGACATGCTGTGGAGCGCGGGCTCGAGCAAGTGCACGTCCATCTACGAGACGCTCGGCAGCACGCTGGTCAAGCGCAGCGCCGACCTCGCCGTCGTCGAGAAGCACGGCGTGACCTACTCGCTCGCGATCAGCTTCATGTGCGGCAACGGGGGCGCGAAGGCCAAGGGCTTCGTGGCCGCCAAGATGCTCACCGACACCAAGGTGAAGAACGTCAACGTGCGCGCCGCCGCGGTCGACTGCCTCGCGAGCTGCGACCCGGTCGCCGCCAAGCCGGTGCTGACCGCCCTGTCGAAGGACAAGGAGAAGTACGTGGCCGAGCGCGCGACCAAGGAGCTCGCCAAGCTCAAGTGAACGAGTGAGGTTGGCAGAGAGCCGCCCGTCCGCCACACTCGGGAGATGCGTCGCTCTGACTTCTTCGTCTCCGTGCTCCTGGCCGGCTGCTCCACCGCCACCGACCCGGGGGAGACTGCGAAGGACAGCTCGGTCGAGGCCTCGGCGGACACGGGCTCGTCCATCGACACGGGAGGGACCACGGACTCGGCCAAGGACTCGGGCGCGGTCGACGCCGCCGACACGGGCGCCGAGGCCGGCGACTCGGGTTGCGCCGACCTCTCCTGCTCCGGCGTGTGCGTCGACGGCAAGACCGACCCGGATCACTGCGGCAGCTGCGCCAACAAGTGCAGACCACCGAGAGCTGCACCGACGGCAAGTGCGTCGCGTGCCTGACCGGCAAGGAGCGCTGCGGCGCGACCTGCGTGGCGCTCGACACCGATCCGGCGAACTGCGGCGCCTGCGGGAAGGCGTGCATCGACGGCAAGGTCTGCATCAGCGGCGGCTGCATCTGTCCGAGCGGGACCTACACCTGCAGCGGCAAGTGCGTCGACCTGCTGAGCGACAAGGACAACTGCGGCGCGTGCGGCAAGGCCTGCCCCGCGGGCGACGTCTGCGCGTTCGCGGCCTGCGAGAAGGTCTGCACCGCGCCCACCACCAAGTGCGGCGGCGGGTGCGTCGACGTCACGAGCGACAAGGACAACTGCGGCGCGTGCGGCAAGGCCTGCGCCACCGGGGAGACCTGCACCTCGGGCAAGTGCGGGTGCGGCAGCACCGGGAAGGTCTGCAGCGCCCTCGAGGCGTGCGTCAGCGGGGCCTGCAGCTGCAAGGCCACCACCTGCGGCACGCTCTGCACCGACCTCTCCACCGACGCCTCCAACTGCGGCGTCTGCGGCAAGACGTGCAGCACCGGCGTCCCTTGCCTCGGTGGCGTGTGCGTCACCTCGACCACGGTGACCTTCCCCACGAGCGCGGCCACCACGTACACGACGGGCAGCATCGGAACCCTCGGCAGCGGCGGGGGAGGCTCGCACTACGTCACCGGCGACTACGTCGAGGAGAAGCTCACCCGCGGAGCGCCCGTCACCAAGATGGACCTCGACATCAAGATGTCCGACAGCACGAGCAGCTACTGCACGGTCGGCACGCTCACGTGGGCGGTGAAGATCAACGGCGCCTCGGTCGGCACGTACAGCTGGGTGGGAGGCTTCGGCGGCGACAAGACCGTGAAGCAGTCGTTCACGTTCGCGTCGATCACGCCGGTCTCGGGGCAGGTCACCGTGCGCCTCGAGGCCACGAACACGGTCTGCCCGGGCGGCGGCTCGTGGAACTGGTATCCCGGCGGGACCGCCACCTTCTACTAGCGCTTGCGGAGCGCCTTCGCGAGTTCTCCCAGGACGCCGCGCAGGCGCTCGATCTCGTCGGCGGCTTCCTTGCGGTCGGCCGGGTCGGTCGTCTCGCGGAGGTCGTGCACCTTGCGCAGGATCGCCGGGCTGCCCAGCGTCTCGCGGAGGCGCTGCACGCGCTGGACGAGGCGCGGGACGGTGACGCGGACCGCGGGCGCGCGACCGGAGCCACGGAGGAGCTCGGTCACGTATTGCTTGGTGCTCGCGTGGGTGAGGTTGAACTTCGCGACGTGCTGCGCGCCCTCGCGGAGGCCGTTCGTCGGTGCCGAGCGGCAAGAGCAGCTCCTTGCGCCCGGCGTCGAGGCCCTGCCAGCTCTGATCGAGGATGCGCTTGTCGCGCGCGGCGAGGCGCACGGCGACGTAGAGGAGATGACGCGTCACCTTGAGAGTGGGGCCACCAGCCCGCCGGACGAGCTCCCTCCACACGGGGTTGTCGGTGCGATCGTCGAGCGCGGCGGCGGCATCGTCGGCGAACACCGCGCCGACGATCCACCTGCCGTACGAGGTGATCGCGCTCTCGACCTGCTCGCGCACGTCTTCACCCCGGCGTAGCGCCTCGTTGAGGAGCGTGCGCTGGGTGCCGGATCGCGGCGATCATCGCCGAGATGGCCCCCTCCTTGATCATCGTCGAGATCGTCCGACCCACGACCTCGAGATCCGGCGCCTGCGCGCTCGTGATCGGGGTCGGCATCGGCTCCTTCGTCGACATCGCCCCTTTTGGACGAGCACGTCACAACAAAAGTCACCTCGCACTGCGCGAGGCGGTCGACGTCTTCAGACCACCGGCGGTCGCGGCGGTGACCAACGGCCGCGCCGCACCGAGCCCGACAGCTCGATCCCCTCGAGCACCAGCAGGAGCTCCGCGGCCTCGATGACCACCCGTCCCGACACGTCCTGCCACGGCACGCGAGACCGGCCGATCTCCAGGCGCTTGGTGATCAACACGTAGCCGTCACGATCCCAATGGAGGACGCGGACCCGGTCCGCCCGACGCGAGAGGAAGACGTACATCGAGCCGCTGAGCGGGTCCTCGCCGAAGTGCGAGCGGACCAGCATCGACAGCCCATCGATCCCCTTGCGCCCGTCGACGCGCGCGGTGGCCACGAAGACACGCGTGCCCGGCGGCAGGGTCAGCATCGGCGGGCCCGGACCAACGCCACCGTCAAGCGTGCTACCTGCTCGACGTCGGCCTCCTCGCGAACGCGGAGCACGATCCCGTCGCAGTCGATCTCGATGTGCCTTGCCATCGAGGACGTGCGCGACGCCATCGGCAACGGGACTGCGACGAAAGACATCGCCGTCGTCGTTCGCGTCGACTCCGGCGCGGACAGGCGCGCCTTCCAGTACCGCAGCCGCTGCGTCGAGTATCCACCTCGGCGGGCGAACGCCGCCTCGCTCAGCCCTGATCGTGACAGCTCGGCGAGCGCCGCTCGCGCCTCATCCTCAGACCACTGCTGCCATCCGCGGCGCGCCTCGCGCTTGTTCGTGCCTCGTCCCACTTGAACCTCCTGCGGCGCATCGTGCGCTCACAGGCAACCTCAGTGGGGACGCCGCTCGCCGAGGGCTTACCCTCCTCCGGGAGACGCCTGCTTGCATTGGTTCAATAGAGACGGTTCCGTGGCTCGAGCCCAATGCAGAGCGAGATCGCATAACCTTGGTTATGTAAAGCCGGGACCCGTGGTGGCGGGAACGGACTTGGACTACCTACCCTCCCTTGACCCCCAAGTAGACCTGGACGGTGACCCGGTGGCGCATCGGGTCACTGTTCCTTGCAGCGCTCGAAGCACTTCTTCCATACTGGTTGCCAAGTCGGCAAATCGCGGCGCGCCGCGCTTCCTGCCGCTCGCAGCAGCGGAACTTGGCTCGATTACTCGCAGACGGGAGGACCGCTCACAGCGCCGCCACAGGCGCCTGAGCAACAGAAGGAGCCCGTGAGTGTGTCTGGGCTGCATGGGTCGCACGGTGCGCCGTTCGCCTGGCACGTGGGGCCTCGCACGCAGCCGTCACCTACATCTGCCTTGACGTCAGAGACTCCGCCGGAGTCTGCGGGCATGGGAGGCGGCACGTCCGCACTGGAGCACCCCAGGAGGGTGACAAGAAAGAATGTGGCACTGGTCCTATTCATCGCGATACACCTCAAAATCATATGGCGGAAGGAGCGTGTCTACTCTACCAACCTCGCGTCCATCTAGCCCGAAAACGCGAATCCCATAGGCCAAGCTAGAACGCTCCGCCACCAACAGCTCCCCCGCGCCGAGCCTGTCGACTCGCCAGAGGTTATAGCCGCTTGTGCGTAGAATCTCTCGCGTCACTCGGCCGTCGTTTGAGAACCGAACCAGTCGCGTCGGATTCAGACGATCCGCGTCGTAATCCGCCAAGATCGCGAATCCGCCATCGTTGTCGAGCGTATGAGACACCACGAAGGCGTTCATGGCGCGACCATCGACGAGCTTGCTCCATGCCCCAGTCGACAGATCGAGTCGAACGAGCGCCGACGACTTCTCGGGCGGATTCGACAACGGTCCCCCAATCGTCTCAAAGGTTCTCCAAGGACTCTCCGGTCCGGCGACTAGTGAGAAGCGTTCGCCCGGATTTCGCAACCCTTCAAGGGTCACGAACTCCTTCGCCTCAAGGGTAACTTGGTCTACCCGAACGATCAGGGCATCGGTCTCGACGTCGAAGCCATCGCGAAGCCGACGCAGGGCAACGTGGATCGCCCCTCCCCAGAAGGTCACGGCGCTCATCGAGGGGTTCCCGCAACTTCGTCCCGGGCGAGTACAAGAGACAGATGCGCTGAATCGACTGAGGTCTACGCGGGTGGTGGTGCCTCTGTCCACGACTAGGATCTGGGACGACCCACCACGGCTGACCCAGAGCCGACCACGGCTGTCGAGGGCGATGTCCAAGGGGTTCACGGCAGAAGGCTGGTCTCCCTCAGCCACGGCGGACCACTCGGCAACCTTGCCGGTTCGCGATTTCTCCACGATGCGACCCGTACGTCGGGCCAATGAAAAGTACCGCCACCGGCGGACCAACGGATCCCATACACGTCGAACTGCCGTGTCGGGGTCGTTGCCGAACCCAGAGTCTCTGATTCTGCCTTCGCTTGAGACAATCTCGAACGCAGCGCTGTCGTACTCGGCTGAGGACTCCGAGACGAGAAGGGCCTTCGCCCCGACGAGAGCGGAGCCTTCCGATGAAGGCAGAGGCCGCTCGCATGCGGCGAGGCCGACAAGAACTAGTGCCGCGTGTCGGGAATACACGTCGCTCCGCACGAATTGAGTGGTCGGACTGGTCGCCCCATATTGGCTGAAGAACTCCCAGCGAGCGCCGCATTGGCTAGCGCGGGCCAAGGATCCTGCCAGTGGAGCGCGTCCTTGACAAGCAGAAGGGCAGTCGGTCCTCGACGGCGCCACGCTCACGAAAAGGCATGCTCGAGCGTGCCTTCATGGTGCCGCCCCCCCCTGCCGCCCCCCTCTAAGTAAGCTCGAGGCCGGCTGCTTCGCGACCGGGGCGGTGGCCCCAGGCATCTTGACGTCACCGCCGCCGCCACTGCGCTACTGCGCCGCAGGTATGCAGGTTGCCATGCCATCTGTGGAGGAGGCGTTGGCCAAGGTCCAGTTTGAGCCGCTCGTTCCGATCTGCGTGTAGTTGGACGAACTCGACAGTTCTCCACCGAAGTCGTCGAGCATGCACTGAGTGGATGCTGTGGCAGTAAGAGTTCCGGGGGTGGAATGTACGGATGAGTAGCTCCAGTCGAACGAGGCGCCGGGTGGGTATCCGATGCACCAGGTACTAGCGTGGACCACGTTTTCCGGGCCACCGTATCCTGGCCCGCGGTGGACATAGAGAGTCGTGTATCCGTTGGTCGAGTCCCAGACGGATCGCCCAAAGGCGATCGTGAGCGGTGGCTGATACGGATAGTCCATCCGGTGTCGACGATCCTCACCGAGCGCCTCGATCTGACGAAGTCCGTGCTGCGTGATCGTTCCGCTTCGTCATCGTCACCTTCGACGACGACGAGGCACTCTGCGTAGGCGAGGCCCGGCCGCGGCGTCCTCGCCGAGGCCCCGG
>JAEUKC010000168.1:0-5686 GCA_016794445.1 Myxococcales bacterium | reverse complement strand
GACGGACGTCGCCCGGCTGCTGCTCGACGGACGCTCGAACAAGGAGATCGCAGAGGTGCTGGCGGTCACCGTCGGCACAGCGGAGCTCCATGTCGCAGCGGTGCTCCGCAAGACCGGCGTCGGGACGCGCAGCCGCCTGCTGGCCGCGTTCTGGGGACACGCCCGGCCACCATCCCAGCGGCCCACCGAGGCGGGGTGAGTCGGTGCGGGCAGTCATGGAATGGCCCGAGGCAGATGAGCGACTCCTCGTGGAGGGCTGCACGGCGTACCGCGTAGCTGCACGCGTCGGCTGTGCTCACCAGGTAGGTGTGCCCAGCCGCACGCGCTTGCTCACGATGTTCCGCCAGCCCGGGTAGGTTCAGCGCTTGCGGCGCTTGAAGGCGAGCAGGCTGACGAGGCCGAGGACGGCGAGGCGCCCGTTGCCGGTGGAGCCGGCACCAGGGGTGGAGCAGTCGCAGATGCCCGGAGAGTCCGCCGGTGGGGTCTCCGTCGAGCCGGTGTCGGCGGGAAGCGAGCTGGAGTCCGTCGTCGGGGTGGTGCCGGTCTCGGTCACGGGCGTGTCGGCGCCGATGTCCGCGCTGGCATCACTGGCGTCACCCGCGTCGCTGGCGTCACCCACGTCACCGATATCTCCCGCCTCGCCAGCGTCGCTCGCATCGCTGGCGTCGACGCCGATGTCCCCCACGTCGACGCCAATGTCCGCCGTGTCCGCGCCGGTATCCGGAGGTCCCGCATCGAGGCAGGCTCCACCCGAACAGCCACCTGCGCAGCTCACCGTGGTGGCACCCGGACAGGCTGCGCCGCCACCGGCGCACTTGGCCTCGTTGGTGAGCGTGCTCCCGGAGCAGCTCGCCGCACGACAGACCGTGCCCGCTGCATAGGTAGCGCAGGCTCCAGCTCCGTTACACGTCCCATCCTGGCCGCAAGTCGAAGCCGCCGCAGCGGTGCACCTGGAGTCAGCGGTACCTGCACCGATGTTGCCGCAGGTGCCGTTCGCCCCCGACCCCTTCTTCGCGGCCGAACACGCCGTGCAGCTGCCTGTGCACGCAGTGTCGCAGCAGAAGCCATCCACGCAGAAGCCCGAGAGGCACTCGCCGACCGCGCTGCAGGCCGTTCCGGTGGACTTGGTCAGCGAGTAGATCTCGACCTGCGACAGGCCGACGTTCCCGCCCATGGTCCCGCCGGCCACGAGCACCCGGCCGTCGTTCAGCGTGGTGCCCTTTGCGTCGCCGCGGGCCTGCACGAGGTTGGCGGTCGTTGCCCACCCCGTCCCGCCGAAGAGGTCGGCCGAGCTCGTCGGCGCCGGGTCGGTCCAACCACTGGCAACGAGCACCTGCCCGTCCTTCAGCGGCGCGAGCACCGCGAGGGAGCGGCTGGAGCTCATGTCACCAGCGCTGGCCCAGCCGGGCGACGGTGCCAGCGTGAGGAGCTCGGTCGACTTGAGCCAGGAGATCGCGCCCGGCGTGCCCTCACCTCCCACCACGAGGAACTTGCCGGCCACAGGCAAACCAACGGCTCCGTAGCGGGCGGTCGACATGTTGGTGGCGCTGCTCCAGGTCGCGCTCAGCGGACTGGTCCCATCCAACAGCTCGGCCGACGAGAACCACGTGCATGCGCCGCCCGAGCAGCCGGAACCACCTCCGGCCACGACGAGCTTGCTGCCGACGGCACCGAACGCGAAGCTGTGGCGCGCCGTCGTCAGCGGACTCAACGCCGTCCAGGACTTGGCGACGGGATCGTAGATCTCGGCGAGGGACATCGCTGTGCCATCCGTCGCCTTCGTACCACCGGCGACCACGATCTTCCCGCTCGGCAGCAGGAAGATCCCTCCGTGGGAGCGCGCAGTGATCATCGGTCCGACGGTGGACCACGTCTTGGTGGTGTAGTCGAAGACCTCCGCCGTGCTGACCGAGCTGGAGAAGCTGTCGGTCGTCATGCCACCCGCGACGAGCACGTTGCCGTCGGCCATGGTGATGGTGAGCGGACGGTTGCGGAGCGAACTCATCGCCACCGTGGAGATCGTCGCCTTGCCCGGTTCCAGGATCTCGGCGCTCGAGAATGCGGTGGTGCCATCGCGACCTCCGACGACCAGGACGCGACCGTCCCCCATCAGCGCCTGTCCATGGGCCGTCCGCTTCGCGATGAGCGCGCTGCTGGTCGACCACGTGGGGTCGACGATCACCGGGTAGGCGAGACCTTCTTTGGCGAGTGCATACCGGACGGTGGCGCCGCCCTCGTGCGGCACGACGTCGACGTCGAGCCAGCGACGGACCCCGTGCGCATCGCGGGCCCAGGCGCGACTTGCCACGAGGCCCGGCACTCCCGGCGCTCCCGTGACGACCACGCTGCCCTCCTCGACCGACACCTTCGAGTACGCAGGCCCGAACGCGATACGGTACTCGAACGCGTGGGCGGCCTGGGCGCTCGCGAGGACGCGAACGTCCTCGAGCCGGTTGGCGCCTGCCAGGATCCACGTCTCCACGTCGACGCTCTTGCGGTGGAGCAGCCCTCGCTCGAGGTTCCAGTTGTGGCCGAAGCCTTCGATGGTGACGAAGGCGCCCGGCTCGCTCCCAGCGGACAACCGCAGCCGGCCTGCCTCGAGCTGGGCGCTCACCCCATCGGGGAACATCGGCTTCACCGCGAAGCCGCTCGCCCCGAGGGTGAACGGCGACGAGGCCTGCAACATGGAGGCGATCTCCGGCACCGCACGCAGCCCGTCGCCGGGTGTGGGCTCCGGTACTGGAGGCGCGTCCTTCACCGCCGTCGAGCAACCGCCCACACAGAGCAAACCGATGACCCACGCATGACGTCGATCCATGTCGTCCTCCCTGACTTCTTCAGAAGCGAATCGCGAAACGCACGCCGTCCGGCCCGAGCGCGACGCTCGACGAGCGGCTCGGCGCGGTCAGCACGAGCACCGCACCACCGACCAGCGCGAGGGCACCCACCACGCCGACACCCACGCCGAGCTGGAACTTCTTCCGGGCGTCGTAGTCGCCCTGGTCGTACTTGTTCTTCCCATCGATGGCGAAGATGGTGCCGAGCCCGATGCCGACGAGGCCGACGCCGCCAACGACGAACCCGGCGGTGCGACGACCGCTGCCTTCGTCGACCGGTGGGGGTGGGGTCACCACGGTCGGATCCTTGTCCTTCTCGGTGGTGACGGTGGTGGTCGGTAGAGCGGGCAGCACGGCGCGGACGACGACGTCCTTCTGGCTCTGGACGACCACCGACTCGACGACGACAGTCCGCCCGTCCTTCGTCGCGAAGACGAACTCGTAGCGACCGGGATCGATCTCGACGGGCTTGCCGTCGAGCGTGGCGGCGAACACCTTCTGTCCGACGCGCACCGAGACGTCGGCGAGCTTGTCGCCCTTGGCCGGCTCGGCCACGAAGATGACGCTCGGGATCTTCTTCTGGACGGCTTCGAGCCACACCGTGCAGTCCTTGACCACGAACTCGGCGCAGGTCGGTCGGGCGCAGATCTTCAGCTGCTCGCGCGCCTCGAGCAGCGAGGACTTCTCCTGGAGGTCCTGCGCGCTCTTGTAGGCCGCTGCGCACGTCGCCTTGTCGTCGGCCGTCGCCGGCACCGCACCCAGCACTCCCGCGACCACGACCGCCCAGGTAGCTCGCACGTTCACTCCTCCTCAGACGAGCTTATGGACCGAGGATGGCGTGCTCCATCTATGGAACTCGATACGCGGAGCACAGCGCAGGCGCAGTCGCGCCTCTCGGGATATGGAGTTTCAGATACGCGCCAGACCTCTAACCCACGAGTTCGCTCGAGCGCCCCTTCGGCTTCGAGACCTCGGCAGGCGGCGTCGTCGTGGCCGTGGCCGTGGCCCGCGAGAGCTCGATCTCGACGGTGACCCCGTCCAGCTCGACCTTCCCGCTCCCCTGCCCAGAAGCGGAACCGGCAGAAGCGTCGGTGACGACACCGATTTGGCAGGCGTCTGCGGAAAATTCGGCAGGCGTCTGCCGACTCCTGTCGCCGCGGCGCCTCGATCGCAGTAGGCCCTCATGGCGAACAAGGGGGGCCGAACCAGCCTTGCCCGTGTTCGTGCCCCCCATCGCGCCGGCCCGCGAGCTCACGGAGCCCAATCGACCGCCGGGCTCACCGCGACCCCCGAGCAGCCACGAGCTGCTCGACCGCCGCAATCCACCCGCGCAGTGCCTCCGACGTAGGCGGCAACTCGTACCCCTGATGGTGCGTCGCCTGCGACAGCGCGACCCAGGTGTACGCCGCCCGCGCCGCGAGGTCGTCCGACTGGTGCAACGCCCGCAGCACGAGGAACTGCGTGCGAAACGGTGCCGCGCGCACGCCGGGGGCCTCCGCGTCGAGCATCTCCCCGACCGTCACCTCGAGCGCCTGCCGCGCGAGCAACGCCGCCGCGCGCGCCCAGACGCCGGTGGTGGTGCTCGCGTGCGTGTCGACGAGCCGACGCGCCGCCGAGAGCAGATCGCAAGGTCGGGCCGTCATCGCACCGACCGCAGCGTGATCGCGAGCTTGCGGGCGTCGCTCAGCAACTCCGCAAGAGAGCCCGTGTAGCCCCCGTGCGTCCCCTCCTTGATGGCGCGAAACGCATCGGCCGCCGCGTGTCCCCCCTTGTTCTTCAGGTACGTGAAGACGCGGTCCCCGCGGGTCACGTCGTCTTCGATGGCGAGCGCAGCGAGCGGATGGACGCCTCTCGCCTCCGCGACGACCCGCTCGACATCGGCGTGCGAATCCCCGCGTCCCAGCCGTCGGCGGCGAATCGACTCCACGCACGCGGCTTCGAGCGCGAGCCGGCAGAACCCCGGCACGAGCCGCGCAGCCATCGTGGGGCCAATCTTCTCCTCTTGCTGCAAGCACTCCCATGCGTCCCGCAGATACTGTTCGACGGGGTCGAGCACCGATCGAATCTCCACGACCGAGCGGGCTCGTCGCGCAACCTCGTGCATCGAAGCCTTGATCCCGAGCCTGTCGACCGCCTCCGACAGCCGGGTGTCGTGCGTGAGCACGATCACCTGCCTCGTACGCGCGACGTTCTCGAGCACCCGAGCAAGGCCGTCGACCTTGTGCGGGTCCATCGCCTGGACTGGATCGTCGACGACCACGAAGTGGAACGGGCTCTCGGCGAGCGTCATCCTCGGGAGAAAGCGGCTGAGCGCGAGCGCGTTGAGCTCCCCCTGCGACATCACGCTGACCGCCACGCCCTCCTGGCCGTCGACCGAAACGTCCAGACTGACCTTGCGACGCGTCCCCGTCCCCTCGAGTCGCACCGCCGCGAGGTCTACGCTGCTCTCCTGTCGCAAGAGCGCCCAGATCTCCTGCGCTTGCTCCGCGATCGGTGCGAAGCGTTCGTCGCGCAGGGAGGCCTCCATGTCCTTCATCCACTTCTCGGCATCCTTGAGGACGTCGAGAGACGCCTGGTCTGCCTCGACCTGCCGTGCGCCCGTGAGCCACGCCGCGAGGTCGCGCGCGACAGGGCGCCATGCCGACTCCATCGTCGCGAGCTTGGCGTCGACGGCCTGACGCAGCGACTCGAGTGCAGCCATCACCTCCTGTCGACGATCCTCACCGAGCGCCTCGATCTGACGAAGTCCGTGCTGCGTGATCGTTCCGCTTCGTCATCGTCACCTTCGACGACGACGAGGCACTCTGCGTAGGCGAGGCCCGGCCGCGGCGTCCTCGCCGAGGCCCCGG
>JAEUKC010000137.1:0-24649 GCA_016794445.1 Myxococcales bacterium | reverse complement strand
CCACGACCACACGCCGTTCGGCGACGAGGAGCTCCTCGAGATCCACCTCCTCGAGCTGCCGCTGCTGGATGCGGCGCCCGACGACCTGCTCCACTACTGGGTCCGCTTCCTTCGCACCGTCGACCCCGCCGAGCTAGAATCGTTGGCCAAGGAGCACCCCATCATGGCAGAGGCGAAGGAAGCACTGGAGCGGCTCTCGGCCGATCCGGCCGCGCGCGCCCTCTACGAGGCGCGCCTCAAGCAGCGACTGTTCCTCGAGACCGTCCACGAAGTGGTGCGGGCCGAGGGGCGAGCCCAAGGACTCGCCGAAGGACTCGATCGAGGCCTCGCCGAGGGACTCGCCAAGGGGCGCGTCGAGGCGATCGTTGGCATGTGCGAGCTCCTCGCCATCCCGGTCGACGAGCAGCTCCACAGCCGCCTCGCGCGTGCGGAGCTCACCGAGCTCGACGCGATCCTCACGTCGCTGCGCACGACCCGCACGCTCCCGACCTGAGCGCCGTTCGGATCAGGCGTCATGGGTCGGGACGCCCGTCGAAGTCCGCCAGCTGGCGTTGCAGGTTGGCGACCAAGATGGTGCGACAGCCGAGCACGACGGCAAGCCGCTCACCGACGTAGCGCGCGATCGCCTCGTGCATCGCGGCGAAGCCGGCAGCGAGGCACCCGGGATGGAGCGGCACCAGCATCAGCTGATGGCGGTACCTGGTGAAAGGGATGCCGGCATCGTCCTCGTAGCCATCCGCGGCGACGAGCTCCCAGCGGATATCGAGGATCCTCGCGCAGCAGAGGGTCCCGACATCGCGCTCGTGGACCTCGAAGTCGCAGCCGACGATCTGGACGAGCGCTGCCCGAACCTCGGCGAGCGGCGCAAGAGAGTCGACGAAGACGCTGAGCTCGGAGTGCATCGAGGCGTCGCCGCCCTCGCAATCGTCAGGTGCGCGGCTGCTTCGCGAAGGCTTCCGCGAACAGCGTGTCGTACGCGCCGCTGCCGAACCGCTCGCTCTTCAGCACGTCGCGGAGGAACTCCGTGTTCGTGATGCAGGGCCCGATCGAGAGCTCCGCCAGCGCCGCGTCGAGCCGCGCGATCGCGCTCGCGCGATCCTCTGCGTGCGCGATGATCTTCGCGATCATCGGGTCGTAGAACGGCGTCACCTTCGACCCCTGCTCCACCCCGGCGTCCACGCGCAGGCCCGCGTCCGTCTTCGGCCAGGTCACCTGGTCGATCGGCCCTGGGCGCGGCAGGAACCCCTTGCGCGGCTCCTCCGCGTAGATGCGCACCTCGATCGCGTGCCCGCGGCGCTGCACCGACAAGAGCTCCTGCGGGAGCGGCTCGCCCTTCGCCACGCGGAGCTGCGCTTCCACGAGGTCGAGCCCGGTGCACATCTCCGTGACCGGGTGCTCCACCTGAAGGCGCGCGTTCACCTCGAGGAAGTAGGGCTCGCCGGGGCTGCGCGCGTCGACGATCATCTCGACCGTGCCGGCGTTCACGTAGTTCGCGTGCTTCACCACGTCGAGCGCGCGGCGGAAGAAGGTGGCGCGCGCCGCGTCGTCGAGCAGCGGCGAGGGCGACTCCTCGAGGATCTTCTGGTGCCGGCGCTGCAGCGAGCACTCGCGCTCGCCGAGGGCCACCGCGTTGCCGTGCGTGTCGCAGAACACCTGGATCTCGATGTGGCGCGGCTGCTCGAGGTAGCGCTCGAGGTAGACGCGCGCGTCGCCGAACGCCTGCGCGGCGCGGTCGCTGCACGACTTGAGCGCGCGCTCGAGGCCGGCTTCGTCGCGGACGATCTGCATGCCGATGCCACCGCCGCCGCCCACCGCCTTCACCACGATCGGGTAGCCGATGCGCGCGCACTCCTGCCGGGCGATCTCCACGTCGCCCGCGGGCAGCGGCGCGTCGATCCCGGGGACCGGCGGCACCCCGGCGGCGAGCGCGACGTGGCGCGCCTTCATCTTGTCGCCGAACTGGTCGAGCACGTCGCCCGGCGGGCCGACGAACACGAGGCCCGCCTCGACCACGGCGCGCGCGAACGAGCCCTTCTCGCTGACGAGCCCGTAGCCCGGGTGGATCGCCTGCGCGCCGGTCTGCTTCGCGGCCGCGAGGATCGCCTCGACGTTCAGGTAGCTCTCCTTGACCGGCGCGGGGCCGAGGCGCACGGCCTCGTCACACTCGCGGACGTGCGGCGCGGACTCGTCGGCGTCGCTGTAGACGGCGACGGTCGCGATGCCGAGGCGCTTGCAGGTGCGGGCGATCCGGCGGGCGATCTCGCCGCGGTTGGCGATGAGGACCTTGTCGAAGAGCGGGCTGGCCATTGCTTAGCGTGCGAAGTATCACGCTACGGGCAGGTTTTCCAGGCCTGGGCGTCCTTGGCGGCCATCCGGCAATCGTAGCGGCCGATCGGGAGCCAGGTGTCGCAGTCCTGGACGGCCTTGCTGACCTCGTCCGCGGTGAGGGCCTGGACGGCGATCGCGTGCTGCGCGTAGGCCGAACACTGGTTCGCGTCGTACTTCCGGGGGAGCATGTCCTTGGCGAGCGTGGCCGCCTTCTTGGCCTCGCTCACCATGCCGCCGCACGCCCACAGCTGGGTCGCGTCGTTGGCGTGGCGCGCGCAGAGGAACGCCGCCTGATCGGTCGAGCCGAGGCAGACCTGGTCGTAGGCGTCGAGGGCCGCCTTGGTCGGTCCCTTGGCGTCCTTGCGGAGCTTCTCCACGTCGAGCCCGGGGATGCCGCCGTAGAGGCCGAGCTCGTTGCGCGGCTCGCCGGAGCCACCGGGGTAGGCGAGCATGCCGATCGACCGGCCGAGCATCGCGTTGCACTCGTCCTTGGTGAGCTTCTTCGCGCAGCCGGGCGCCGCGAAGCCGAAGACCGGACCGAAGACGACCAGCGACCACACGAAAGTGCGCTTCATGGTTGGCCGCGAGCGTAGCGCGGGCTACGCCGAACGGCATGACGAGTCCGGAGTCCGTCACCCGCGAGATCGACGAGCTGTTCGACGAGATCGTCGATCTCCTCAAGAACCCGGACGTGCAGGGTGTCCTGGCCGACCGGCGGGTCAACGCCTCGATCGCCATGGTCGCCGTCGACGGCCTCCGCGCCTACCTCAAGGGCGACAAGGAGGGCGCGATCGAGGACCTCTCCGTGGCCGTCGAGGAGATCACCCAGCGGTACGCCCAGGGCGCCAAGGGCGAGGCCTAGCGCAGCCGCAGCGTCTGCTCGAGGTAACGCACGAGGCGCTCGGGCACCGCGGGCTGCATGCGGAAGCCGACGTAGAGGTCGGGCCGGATCAGGTAGGCGCACTCGCACGCAGCGCCGTAGCGGTGCTCGACCTCGCCCTCGGGATCGAGCAGCACCGAGAGGTCGCCCGGGAGGCTCGAGGGACGCACCGCCCGCGGCACCACCACGTGCACGCGCACCCGATCGCCGTGTTGCGCGTGCACCACCGCGGCGATCCGCGCGAGGTTGTCGTACCCGTGCTCGGTCGCCGCGCGGCCGTCGAACAGCAGCAGCGTGTGCGCGCCCCCGCCGAACAGCGCCGAGAGCCGCGTCTCTTTCCCGTCCAGCAAGCACATCGCGTCGGGCGCGCGCGCCCCGGCGTGGGGCGCCGCGTGGAACTCCCGCCACGCGCGGATCGTCGGCCCCTCGCCGGCGGCCTCGTCGCCCACGCGCGCCGTGAACAGCGACTCCTGGAAGTTCTCGACGATGGGGCTCGCCTTGTAGTCGAGGTCGAGCTCGGCGATCGATCGCATGATGCGCTGCTGCACCACCTCGAGGCTCGACATGAAGTGGGCGATGCGATCGCGGACCGCGCGCGCCACCGGGCTCTTGAACGTGCCCACCCGCGTCGCGAGCTCCGTCGACCGGAGCAGCGCGGCGCCGACCTGGTGGCGCTCGGCGTGGTAGCTGTCGAGCAGCACCTCGTGCGCGTGGCCCCCGATCACCAGCGCGAGCTTCCACGCGAGGTTGTGGGCGTCCTGGATGCCGGTGTTCATGCCCTGCCCGCCGGCGGGGCTGTGGATGTGCGCGGCGTCTCCGGCGAGGAACACGCGGTCCTTTCGGTACGCGGAGACCTGCCGCGAGTGGACGCGGAAGCGCGCGAGCCACGCGGGGTCGAAGGCGATGGCCCCGCCGGGTGCGCGACGATCCAGACACTCCTGCAGCTCCTCGAGGGTGAGCGCGCCGTCCTTCTCCACCGGGCTCGTCGCGATGAGGCGAAACCTATCGTCGGGCATGGGGAAGCAGGCGAGCATCCCCTCCTCGGTGAAGTAGGTGGTGATGAACTCCCTCGGGATCGCGGGCGCGCGCAGGCGCACGTCGGCGAGGAAGAAGCCCTCCGGGAACTGCTCGCCCTCGAACTCGAGCCCGACCTTCTTGCGTACGAGCGAGTGGGCGCCGTCGCAGCCGACCAGGTACGCGGCCTCGACGGTCTCGGTGGACCCATCGCCGAGGCGCAAGGTCGCGCGCACGCGATCGTCGAGCTGCACGAGATCGGTCAGCTCGACGCCGCGCTCGACCTTCACGCCGTGCGACTGCAGCGCCCACTCGAGGTGCCGCTCGGTCTCGTACTGCGGGATGGCGAGCGCGAAGGGAAAGCGGGTGTCGAGCTCGTCGAAGCTGGCCGACACGACGAGGCGCTCGCCCGAGTACAGGCGCGCGCCCCCGAGCTGGTGACCCGAGCGGAGCAGCTCCCCGACGATCCCCAGCGAGTCGAGGATCTCGAGCGTGCGCGCGTGCAGCACGATGGCGCGCGAGAGCTTGCTCGCTTCGGGGGCCTTGTCGACCACGCGGACGCGCAAACCCCGGCGCGCGAGCTCGGTGCCGAGCAGCAGGCCGGTGGGCCCCGCGCCCACGACCAACACCGCGGAGACGTCGGACATGCTGGGACCCTCCGGGGTCTGGGATCGGTCGGTCAGGGAATCAGTGGTGAGCAGCGGGCGTCGAGGCGGCGACCTTCGCGGCGCCCGGCTCGACGGCCGAGCTCGCGCCGCTCGCGCTGCCCGCGGCCCACGGCGAACCCCAGCGCTCGGCCTTGTCGCAGCCGAAGAGGGCGGGACCGAGGGCGAGAGCGAGGGTGACGAAGGCGAGGAAGACCGAGCGGGACATGGAGTTGCGAAGCTAGCACGAGCCTGGGTTCAGCGGCGAGACCCGGGAACGGCCTCGAGCACGGGCCGCGCGAGGGCCCTCTCGAGGATGCGGACCGCGATGCGGGCGTCGTCGGAGCGCTCGACCAGCGAGCGGTGGTCCCCCTCGGCCGCCCCGGTGCGCGCCTCTCCGGCTGAGTGCGCGTCCTCGATCCGCATGCGCGCGGCGAGGCGCAGCGAGCGAGCGCGCACGGCGTCGGTCTCGACGCGCGCGTCGGCGAGATCGAGGTGGCCGCGGTGCACGTCGATGACCGCCGAGAAGAACAGGTTCCCGCCGAGCAGCGCCCGCGCGCGGGCGAACGATCGGCGGGCCTCGTCGCGCAGATCGAGCGCGGCGAGCACCGCGCCCCGCACGCCCTCGAAGATGCCCTCCACGCGCAGATCGCCCACCTCGCCGCTCGCGACCGCGGCGCGGCGCAGCAGCGACTCGGCCTCGTTCAGGCGGCCCGCATCGAACGCGAGCACGCCGAGGTACGCGGTGACGATGCGATGAGCCCGGTGCATCCGCAGCGCGCGCGTGAGATCGCGGGCGCGCTCGTACAGCCCGTCGGCTGCCTCGAGCTCGCCCTGTTCGAGGTAGTAGGATCCGAGGCTCATCGCGGCGCGGGCCTCGGCGGGGCCGTCGCCCGCCGCCACCGCGAGCGCGAGCGCGGCCTCGAGGTGGTTCCGCGCCTCGGCGCCGTCGCCGAGCGACTGGTACACCGAGCCGAGCTGCTGGAGGACGGCGGAGGTGGCGGGCCGGTCGCCGCGCGCGCGGGTGAGCTCGAGGGCGCGCCGGAACCGGGTGAGCGCCTCGTTCATCTCGCCGAGCTGGAAGCACGCCTGTCCGATGGCGTGCTGCAGCGCGCCCTCGAGCCGCTGGTCGCCCGACTCGACGGCGAACGGCAGCGCGCGCTCACCCGCGACGCGCACCTCGGAGAGCCAGCCGAGGCTCAGGAGCGCGCGGGCCCGGATGGCGTGCGCGTGCGCGACGAGCACAGCGGGGATCGTCCCGTCGTCGAGCGCGAGGGCCTGATCGACCCACGCGAGCTCGGAGCCCGTGATGCCCGCGCCGCGCGAGACGGCGTCGAGCGCCCACGCGAGGCGCAGCACGAGGGCGGGCTCGTTGCTGCGCGCAGCGAAGGCCATGGCCGCGTCGAGGTTGTCGCGATCGCGGAGGGCATCGGTGAGCCAGGCCGCACCACGCTCGGGGTCGACCCGCACGATCGCTTCGGCGAGACGCCCGAAGAAGTGCGCGTGCCGCTCGTCGACCTCCCACGTCGCGAGCGAGGCCTCGAGCACCTCCGCCGCGTGGCTGCGCACGCACGCGCCCATCGCGAAGCGGAGCGGCGCGAGCTGGGTGGTCGAGAGGAGGTTGCGGCGCGCCAGCGACACCACGACGTCGGCCGCATCGACGCCCGCCTCGAGCTGTACGACCGCGCGCACCGCGTCGAGCCCGAAGCTGCCCGCGAACACGGAACACTGGGCCAGGCACGCCTGCTCGGCGCGGGGCAAGAGGCTGAACGCCGAGGCGATCGCCGCGGCGGCCGAAGCCTCGGGGGTCGGGTTCTCGAGCGGTCGCGATACGGGCAGCGCGCGGCCCACCGCCTCGGTGCCCTCGATCGCGGCGCGCGCGGCGGCCATCTCGATGGCGAGCGGCACTCCACCGAGCCGCTCACACAGCCACGCGATCGCCCCTTGCTCGCGCGACGACGGGCGGTGGTCGGGACGCAGCGCGCGCAGCCGCGTGAGGAACAGCTCGTAGGCCTCGGACGCGACGCCCTCCTCGAACCGCAGGGGCCCGAGCAGGAACGGCGCACCCTCGACCGTGGGCACGAGCGTGCGCCCCGTGATCAAGAGCCGCAGGTCGGGCGCCGCCGCGAGCAGCCAGGCCAGCGGTTCGGCGAGCGAGCGCGCCGAGGCGTCGACGTCGTCGAGCACGACGAGCGCCTTGCCCCGCCGCTCGAGCACGCGCGGCGCCGACTTGCGCGGGTCGGGCACCGCCGCGCGCGCGTCGCCGAGCACCGCCCGCACGATCGCGACGAGCACGTCGTCGGGCTCGACGAGCTCGCGCACGTCGCACACCCACGCGCGCTGGAAGTCGCCGCGACGCTGCCGCGCGAAGGTGCGCGCGAGGCGGGTCTTGCCGATGCCCGAGGGCCCGACGAGCTGGACGACCGAGCTGCCGGCGGCGAACAGCGCGCGCAGCCGGGCGAGCTCGGCCACCCGGCCGACGAAGGGCGCGGCGTCGTCGGTGGTCGAGGTGGCGAGCCACCCGATGCGACCCGCGAACGACACGCTGCTCGACGGCGTGATCATGAGCCCTCCAGTCTACCGCCTCCGATCTGTCACGGAGGCCCAACTTGCTGAGATTCCTGGGGTTGTCCTGGATCAATGCCACCTCACCCGAGGTGTGTCTCGGTCAGAGCTCGAGCAGCGCGAGGAGCTCGTCGCGACCGAGCGTGGCCGCGGCCGCCCCCTCCGAGAGCGCCGCGGCCGCGAGCCGGCGCTTGCTCTCCTGGAGCGCGAGGATGCCCTCTTCCACGGTGCCCTTCGCGACGAGGCGGTGCACGAGCACGGGGCGGTCCTGGCCGATGCGGTGGGCGCGGTCGGCCGCCTGGTCCTCGGCGGCGGGGTTCCACCACGGGTCGAGCAAGAACACGTGGTCGGCGGCGGTGAGGTTCAAGCCGACACCTCCGGCCTTCAGCGACAGCAGCAAGACCGGCACGTCCGGGTCGGTCTGGAACCGCTCGACGACGGCCGCGCGGTCCTTGGTCGACCCGTCGAGCCGCGCGAAGGGCACGGACAGGTGCGGCTCGACGCGATCGAGCAGCGAGGTCCACTGCGAGAACACGAGGCACTTGTGCCCCTCGGCGGACGCCTCGGCCACGAGCTCCGCGAGCCGCTCCACCTTCGACGAGGTGTCGGCCTGCTGCCCCGGCACGAGCCCGCGGTGACACGCGGCCTGGCGCAGGCGGAGCAGGGCCTCGAGCGCGGCCAGCACGTCGCCGCCCTGCCGCAGCCGCTCCACCACGTCCTTGCGCGTCGCCGCGCGGACCGCGTCGTAGACCGTGCGCTCCTCGGGCTCGAGCTCCACCGACACGACGATCTCGGTGCGCGGCGGCAGATCGATGGCGACCTGCGCCTTCGTGCGTCGCAGGAGGAACGGCCGCACCCGCGCGCGCAGCTCCGCGGCGATCGCCTCGTCCCCGCTCGAGATCGGCCCCACGTAGCGCGCGCGAAAATCGGAGAGCCCCCCGAGCAGCCCCCGCGCCGCGAAGTGCATGAGGCTCCACAGCTCCTCGAGGCGGTTCTCGACCGGCGTCCCAGAGAGCGCGATCCGCGACTCGGCCGAGAGCGCGAACGCCGCGCGCGCGAGCTGGGCCTGTGGGTTCTTGATCGCCTGGGCCTCGTCGAGGATGACGAGGTCCCATTTCACGGCGGCGAGCGTGGCCTCGTCCTGGCGCAGGATGGGGTGGCTCGTCAGGGTGACCTGCGCGCGCGGGTCGAGCGCGCGGTTCGGCCCGAGGTAGGTGGCGACCGTGAGCGAGGGGCGGAACCGCGCGAGCTCGGCCTGCCAGTTGAACACCACGCTCTTCGGCGCCACGACGAGCGTGCGACCGCGGATGGCAGCAAGTGCCTGCAGCGTCTTGCCGAGGCCCATGTCGTCCGCGAGCAGCGCCCCGAGCCCCGCTTCTCGCAGGAAACAGAGCCAATCGATGCCCTGTCGCTGGTACGGGCGCAGCTCGGCGACGAGGTCTGCGGGGAGCGCCGCGGCAGGAATGGCAGCAATGCCCTCGAGCAGCGGACGCAGCCGGGCGAAGCTCGGGGGCGCGGGCCGGTCGAGCGCCGCGCACAGCTCGGCGAGCGCGGGCAGCGCCGCCTTCTCGACCACGCCCTCCGCGTCGCGGGCCGCGAGCAGCGCCTCGAGCGCGCGCCCGTGGGCCTCGAGGAACGGCCCTGGCAGCGGCGCGAGGCCTCCCCCCGGCACGGCGACGAACGGCAGGCCGTCTCGGTACGCCCGGAGCACCGTCTCCGCGGCGACGTGGCGCGGCGGGTCCCCCTCGACGACGAAGTCGAACGACGCGCGCAGATCGTCCACCTCGAGCGAGAACGTGAGCGGCCGCTCCTGGGCGAGCGCACGCTCGGGGTCGGAGACCGACCACGCCTGCAGGCGCCCCGCGAACACCGCGGCGTCGCGCCCCTTGAAGTCCACGCGGCGGCCCGGGATCAGCGAGAGCTCGTCGCGCAGCTTGGCGAGGAGGAACTTCTCCGCCGTGCGGTTCCGCGTGGGGGACGAGTCGCCGAGCAGCACCAGCGACTCGCCGTCGACGCGCGCCACGGGCGGGTCGCCGTAGACCAGGAGCGGCACGACCGAGAGGCCCTCCTCGCGGTGGGCCACGTCGAGCACGATCCGCGGGTGGGCATCGCGCACGGCCTTCGGGAGCTTGTGCGCGCGGACGATCACCTCGATGCGCGACTCGAGGGCCGGCAGCACCCGCGTGCAGAGCTCGCCGAGCTGCGCGGCCCCGAACGCCCTCTTGCTCGGGAGCTTCTCGAGGAGGTCGCCCGACAGCTCGGTCTCGGCCATCGGTCGCAGGAGCTCGCCGACCCGCACGACGCCGCGCGCGACGACCGCGGTGATGCTCGGGTCGCGCTCGATGCGCAGCGAGACCCCGGTCTCGGTGTCGTTCACGATCGCGCGCGGCGCGACGGGCTCCCCAGACGTGCGCGCGGGCTCCCCGTCGAGGGTGAGCTCCCGGCCCGAGAGCCGCCCCAGGATCTCGGCCGCCTTGGCGACGAGGACGAGGCCGCGCGCGTTGCCCGCGAGCACGCGATCGAGGGCGAGGTCGTCGTGGGTCGGCGCGAGGTCACGCCGGCGCGCAACGAGCTGGGTGAGCGAGGGGCCGATCTCGGTCTCCTTCTCCCCCTCGCGCAGGTGCCGCGTCAGCACGAGCGAGCGATCGACGGTGCGCAGCCGATACACGATGGCCGGGCCGCTCGGCGCCTCGCGCGGCGCTTCTCCCTCGGTCTTCGTCTCGACCGGCGCCTGGGCGAGCGCGATCACCGCGGCGGTCACGTGCTCGCAGGCGTCGAAGCGGCCGTCGCAGTCGCACGACCACTCTTCTTCGTCCAGGTAGAGCGTCACGGTGGGTGGCACGACGCGGTTCGGCACCCTCACCCGCGCGATGGCCTCGTGCGCGTCTCGCTTCTCGAAGCGCACCGCGCCGTCGCGCGCGAGCTTCACGCCCGTCGAGTAGAGCGCGGTCGGGCAGGCCTTGCGGACGGCGTCCAGCATCAGATGTGCGTGTACACGATGGTGCCGTTGCCCGTCTCTTCGTGGGCCTGCACGGCGTGCCAGCCCTGGGGGAGCGGCGGGTCGGTCCACATGAACACCTTGCGGGCGTCGATGGGGGCCATGTTGATGCACCCGTGCGAGCGCGGGGTGCCGTACACGTCGTGCCAGTAGGCGGCGTGCAGCGCGTAACCGGCCTCGAAGTACTGCACCCACGGGACGTCGCGGAGCTCGAACTTGTTGCCGACCTCGTTGGCGTCCATCGTCGTGGTCACGTGCTTCTCGCGGATCTTGTAGGTGCCGCGCACGGTGCTCTTGGTGGTCTTCGGGTCGCCGATGCCGTCCTGGCCGGTGGAGACCAGGGTGACGTAGACGGGCTTGTCGCCCTCCCAGAGGATCATCGTCTGCTTGATGATGCTCACGTCGAGCCACTTCTGGTCGCCCTTGGCGTAGGTCGGCCACTCGTCGGGCTTGCGGGCGATGATGATGTCGTCCTTCTTGAGCCAGCGCCCCGGGTTCTTGGCGTCCTTGATCTCGAAGTAGCGCGCGCCGTCGAGGGTCTTGTCCTTGCCCGTGAGCGCGACCGCCTGGCGGAAGAACAGCGTGCCGTCCTCGGTGACCTTGCCCGCGTCGACCCCCTTGTAGACCTTGATCGCGCGGCGCTTCTTCGGGTCCTTCTTGGCCTCGGGTGGGTAGGCGAAGGCGATGGGGAGGGTAAAATCGTCGCTCAGCGAGAACCCGTGCCACTGCGAGCCGACGTTGGGCTTGAGCTTGTCGATCGGCACGAGGCGCAGGTCGGTCGTGATCGCGAACCGCCGGAGCATGTTCTCCTCGGGCGTCTCGAACGCGCCGATGAACGCGAGCCCCGTGTGGCGCTTCACGCGGCCGGCGATGACGGCGTGCTTGGGCGCGACGAACGACGACAGGTGGGGGATGGACCGGTCGGGGCCCGCGAGCCACCACGGCACCTTGTCGTTGGGCCCGTCGGCGCCGAACAGCTCGATGAGCGAGAGCTTGCCGAGGCCGGGGCCCTTCTCCTCCTCGGCCGGCTCGTCGGCCTCGTCGTCGTCGTCCTTGTCCTTGTGCTTCTTCTTGGCGCCGCCCGCGTCGTGGCTCACTTGCGGCTTGCTCAGCACCTTGTCGCGCTCGACCTCGGGCACGTCGTTGGCGCCGGGCCACAGCGCGTTGATCTCGGCCTCGTGCTTCTTGTAGAACTCGAGGTGCGGCAGGAGCTTGAACTCGTACTGGAGCTGCTCCTCCTTGTTGGGCACCTTCAGGTACTGCGGCGACACGGTGCGGATGAATCCGTACCGGTAGGGCATCGGCTTCTCGAGGTCGGGCCGGCGGTGCTTGGTGACCTTCACCACCGGGTTCTCGAGGTCGAGCGTGGCGTTCTCGCCGACGCACACGTACCCGGCGGGCTTGATGCCGTACCAGCCGCCCTGACACCCGCTCGTGCCGGAGGGCTTGTCGTCGCGGGCGACGATCGCGCCGGAGCGCAGGTAGCCGAGCTTGGTCTGGCCGATCTTGGGCTCGATGTGCACCCAGGTGGTGAGGGCGACCGCGGCCAGCGTGGCGCCGGTGGGCACGGCCGAGGCCATCGACGGGGGTGGCGCGGCGTGGGCGACCGAGCCCGATGGCGAAGAAGCCGCGCCAGGAGCGCCGGCGGGAGGCTTCTTCTTGCACGCGGGGACCACCGCGAGCAGGGCGGGAGACACGAGGAGCGCCCAGGCCAGGCAGCGCGTGCGCAGGGATTGCGGCGTTCCAGCGGTCATCAGGCGCAGAACGACGTAGCGCGGCCCTGTCGTCCCCGGAAGCGCCTGTTCGCTGCGGGCGATCCCTCCTAGGATCTCCGCCGCATGCAGGCGTACCCGACCCCTGGCACCATCGTGGCTGGCCGCTACCGCGTCGAGGCGATGCTCGGCGAGGGGGGCATGGGCGCCGTCTTCCGGGCCACCGAGCTCAACCAGAACTTCCCCGTCGCCCTGAAATTCCCGGCCCCCGAGATCGCCGCCCGCCCGGGCATGATGGGTCGGTTCGCCAACGAGGCCACCGCCGCCACGCGCCTCGCCTGCGAGCACGTCGTCCACACCTACGGCGTCGAGGCCACGGAGGACGGCACCCCCTTCATCGTCATGGAGCTCCTCGAGGGGCGAGATCTCGACAAGATCGTCGAGACGGACGCGCCCATGGAGCCCGCGCGGGCGGTGCATTTCGCCCTCCAGCTGCTCCGGGCCCTCCAGGTCGCCCACCACAGCGGCATCGTCCACCGCGACCTCAAGCCCTCGAACTGCTTCGTGGTCGGCACGCCCGCCGACCCGGACTGGGTCAAGCTCATCGACTTCGGCATCACCAAGATCATGGGCGACGACTCGCGGGCGATGACCCGCACGTCGGTGTCGATGGGCACGCCCGCGTACATGTCGCCCGAGCAGGCCAAGAGCGCCAAGGCCGCCGACGCCCGCAGCGATCTCTACTCGGTGGGGGTCATCCTCTACGAGATGCTCACCCGCAAGCGCCCCTACGACGGCGATTCGGACAACGAGATCATCGTCAAGATCTGCACCGAGCCGCCGATCCCGATCCGGCAGGTGCGCCCCGATCTCAACCCCACCCTCGCCGGCGCGGTCGAGCGCGCGATCGCCAAGCTGCCGAGCGGGCGGTTCTCGAGCGCGACCACGTTCGCCGACGCGCTCAAGCCGCTCGCCGACCTGCGGTCGAACGCCGTGATCGCGCGCCTCGAGGCGGGGCCCGAGGGCACGCCGGCGCTCAACCCCGCGGTGCCGGTCGGCTTCGGACCCGGGCCGATCGCCTTTGCGTCCACCGACCCGGTGGCGGCCGGGGGGAGCGTCGATCCCGCGCCCCCGCTGGTGAAGGGCGCGACCGCGATGATGGAGCCGATGGCGCCGTTCCCGGCGCCCGGGGCCACCTCGGGTGCCGGGGAGCTCGTGGGGGGGGCCCCGCCGCCCGTCGAAGATCGCAACCCGACGGGCTCCGGCACCGCCATGATGGCGCCGTTCCCCGGGCCCGATGCGAGCCGTGAGCCGCAGCGCACCCTGATCGGCGAGCCCACCCCGCCACCGGGTGCGCTGGCCGCCGCGCCGTTGCCCAACGCGATGCCGTTCGCGCCCGCACCCGCGGTCACGCCCGCTCCGATGATCCCCGCGGCTGCGCCCGACTACGACGACGACGGCGGCGGCGGTGGTGGTCGCACCGCGCTGTTCGTGGTGCTGGGCCTCCTCGCGGTGGCGCTCATCGGCGGCGGCATCTACTTCGCGACCCGCGGAGGCGGCGGCGGCAACGACGGACCCACGGCGCAGCCGGCGAGCGGCGGCGACGAGAGCGGCAAGAAGAAGAAGAAGAAGACCAAGGAGCCCGGGTCGACGGGCCCTGAGGAGCCCGACGACGATCCGGCCATCAAGCCCACCGAGGCGACCGTCCCCAAGCCGACCGTCGCCCCCCCCACGACCGGAACCCCCACGCCACCCAAGCCCCCGACGACGACGACCACCACCACCACCACGGCGCTGCCGAGCACCTCGGTCGTCCCGAGCACGATCCCGTCCCCGAGCACCTCGACGAAGCCGTACCCGAGCTACCTGCCGCCGGGCTGGACCTTCCCGAGCACCACGACCACCACGCCGCCGACCACCACGGCGCCCCCGACCACCACCGCTCCCCCCACGACCACCACACCGACGACGATCCCCACCGGGCCGCCGATCGGCCCTGTCCCCTCGGGGACCAAGAAGAAGCCCAAGATCGGCGGACTATGAACGGCGACGCCTTCGACGTGCTGCGCGCAGAGTTCGTGGCAGCGACCACGGAGAAGGCCGAGGCCCTCCCCGCGCCCGCGCTCAGCGAGATTGCCTTCGGCGGACGCTCCAACGTCGGCAAGTCGAGCATGATGAACTCGCTCGTGCAGCGCCGCGGCCTCGTGCGCACCTCGTCCACCCCGGGCTGCACGCGCGGCGTCAACGTGTTCCTCGCCGAGACGCGCGGTGGCCTCTCGGTGCACCTCGTCGATCTCCCCGGCTACGGCTTCGCCAAGCGCAGCAAGGCCGAGAAGCTCCGCTGGGGTCCGCTGCTCGAGGGCTACATCCTCACCCGCGCCACGCTGCGCGCCGTCGTCGTGCTCTGCGACGTGCGTCGGGGCCTCGAGGACGACGATCTCCAGCTCCTCGAGTTCGCGAGCGCCGAGCGACCAGGGCAGGCGCGGCTCGAGACGCTCGTGGTCGCGACCAAGGTCGATCTGCTCCCCAAGTCCAAGCGCAAGCCGGCGCTCGCCGCGGTGGCGGCGGCGGCGGGTCGGCGCGTCGTCGGCTTCTCGGCGGTGGAGGACTTCGGGCGCGACGAGGTCTGGCAGTTCATCGATCGCCGCGTGCGCGGAGACTCCACACCGTGAAGAGCTCGGTCGCCGCTCGCCTCCTCGGCCTGACGGTGATCGCGGCTGCCCTCGCGCTCGGCGTCCGCCAGGCGGCCCTCGCGCTCGTGCCCTCGCTGACCCGCCCCCTCGCCGCGGTGGCGGCCCACGCCGCGGCGAGTGCGCCCTCGATCGCGCCCGGCCCAGCGGCGAGCGCAGCGCCGTGCGTGACAGCATCCGTCAGCATCGCGGCGCCTCTCCCCGCGCCACGCAAGGCCACGATCCTCACACCGAAGAAGCCCGTCGACAGCGGCGCCAAGGCGCCCCTCCGCGTCACCCAGGCCGAGCTCGACGAGGCCCTCGCGAGCCGCTGCGGTGGCGCCAGCACCCGCCCTGTCCGCGACGAGAACGGCAAGGTCGTCGGGCTCGCGCTCCACGGCGTCGGCAAGCTCGGCAAGTTCGGCGTGCAGGACGGCGACCGCCTGGTGTCGGCCAACGGTCTGCCCCTCCGCACCCCGGACGAGGCCCTGGCCGCGCTCGGCGCGCTCCAGCACGAGACCAAGGTCGTGTTCGTGCTGCAGCGCGGCGCCGCGAAGATCGCCATCGCGGTCGAGCTGGGCTCCTGAGGGTGCGACATAGCGTCTCTATGTGTTGACAGTGGTGGCAGCAGGTTTTGCGCCCCACGCCGGGGGGACGATGTAGGCGTCGCCCGGCGCGAGCGGACGATCCAGAGGGTCGTCCACAGGTCAAGCGACAAAGACACCTGCCTGTAACCAATTCAGATTTCTTGTTTGGTTCCCGGTGGTTACAGAACGACGCGTCTCCCGGCTCCGCGCCCGACCGGGAGTTGTCCAACAAGTTATCCACAGGGTGGAAGAGCAAGCGTTTGGGATACCTTCCCGCGGTGCAAGAAAGCCCCCGCCTCGCGCGCATCGCGGCCCGCCGCCTCCGGTTCGCCCTGTTCCTGACGGCCGTGACCATGACGGTCTACTTCGGCTTCATCCTCCTCGTGGCGTTCGACAAGCCCCTCCTCGGGCGGCTCGTGTCGCCCGGGCTGAGCGTGGGGATCGTGCTCGGGGCCCTCGTCATCCTCGCCTCGTGGCTCCTGACGTTCGTGTACGTCCGCTGGGCCAACGGCGTGTACGACACCGAGCTCGCCGGGGTCCGGGTCGATGATGCCACTGCTGCCGAGCGCGACCGGGGTGCGTCGTGAACAAGCCGGCCGTCGCGTTCTTCTTCCTGTTCGTCGCGGTCACGCTCGGCATCACCGGCTGGGCCGCGCGCCGCACCAAGACCACCGCCGAGTTCTTCGCCGCCGGCGGCAACGTCACGGCGACCCAGAACGGCTTCGCCCTCGCGGGCGACTTCATGAGCGCGGCGAGCTTCCTCGGGATCGCAGGGCTCGTCGCGCAGTCCGGCTTCGACGGCCTCATCTACTCCGTCGGGTGGCTCGTCGGCTGGCCGGTCGTCACGTTCCTCGTCGCCGAGCCGTTGCGCAACCTCGGTCGGTACACGTTCGCGGACGTCGTCGCCTACCGCATGCGCCAGAAGCCGCTGCGCGTCGCGGCGGCGCTGGGCGGGCTCTCGGTGGTCGCGTTCTACCTGATCGCCCAGATGGTCGGCGCCGGCAACCTCGTGAAGCTGATGTTCGGCCTCTCGTACGAGACCGCGGTGATCGTCGTCGGGCTGGTCATGCTCGCGTACGTCCTGTTCGGCGGCATGATCGCGACGACGTGGGTGCAGATCGTGAAGGCCGTGCTCCTGCTCGGCGGCGCGATGCTCCTCGCGCTGCTCGTGCTCTCGCGGTTCGGCATGAACCCGGCGCGCTTGTTCGCCGCGGCCGCCGACCGGTACGGCGTCGAGGTGCTCGCGCCCGGCAAGCTCGTGTCGAACCCGATCGAGGCGGTGTCGCTCGGGCTCGCGTTGATGTTCGGAACGAGCGGCCTGCCGCACATCCTCATGCGGTTCTACACGGTGCCCGACGCGCGCACCGCGCGCCGCTCGGTGCTGATCGGCACCGGCATCATCGCCACCTTCTACCTCATCACGTTCGTGCTCGGCTTCGGCGCCTCGGTGATCGTGGGGCGCCCGGCCATCACCGCCGTCGACAAGGGCGGCAACATGGCGGCGCCGCTCCTCGCGCAGGCGGTCGGCGGGAGCGCGTTCTACGGGTTCATCTGCGCCGTCGCCTTCGCCACGATCCTCGCGGTGGTCGCCGGCCTCACGCTCTCGGGCGCGGCGGCGCTCTCGCACGACCTCTGGGTCAGCGTCATCAAGAACGGCAAGGCCAACGAGCACGAGCAGATGCGCGTCGCGAAGCTCGCCACGGTCGCCCTCGGCCTCGTGGCCATCGCCCTCGGCATCGCCTTCAAGGGCCAGAACGTGGCGTTCATGGTCGGCCTCGCGTTCGCGGTGGCCGCGAGCGCGAACCTGCCCGCGCTGCTGCTCTCCATGTTCTACCGGAAGTGCACCACGCGGGGCGCGGTCGCCGCGATCGTCGTCGGCACGAGCTCGGCGATCGTCCTCATCTTCCTGTCACCGACCGTGCAGGTCGACCTCCTGCACAAGGCCAAGGCGCTCTTCCCGCTCAAGAACCCGGCCATCGTCACCATGCCCGCCTCGTTCCTCGCGGGGCTCGTCGTGTCGTGGCTGTGGCCGGAGCCAGCGGCCGAGAAGGGCTTCGACGACGCCCAGCACCGCATGCACCTCGGGGAGTGACTACCCCGCGTACGCCGCGAAGGAGCGCTGGGCCTCCTCGTCGCCGTGGTGCAGCGCGACCCGCGCGAGGCCGGGGAGGTGGTTCATCCACGCCGTGAGCTCCTTGCGGTCCGCGTGCGCCGACAGGCCCTTGAGCACGGCGATCTCGGCGCGCACCTCGACCTCGCGGTCTCCCACCTGGACCCGCCCGCCACGACCCTTGGCGGCGAGGATGCGCGCACCCGGCGTGCCCTCGGCCTGGTGCCCGACGAACAGCACCGTGGTGCGCGGGTCGGGGAGGCCCTCGATCAGGTGGTTCACGATGCGGCCCCCCGTGCACATGCCGGAGCCGGCGATCACGACGAGCGCGCCGTCGTGGTCGAGCAGGCGGCGCGAGTCCTTGCCGCGGTGCACGGCGAACAGCTCGGTGAAGTCGAGCGGGTCGTCGCCGCGCGCGAGCTTGGCGAGCGACTCCTTGTCGTAGAGCTTGCGGAAGCGCTGGTAGGTGTCGGTGACGGCCAGGCCCATGGGGGTGTCGATGGCGACCGGGATGCGCGGCACCCGCCCGCTCTCGACGAGATCGTCGATGAACCAGAGCAGCACCTGGGTGCGGCCGACCGCGAAAGCAGGGACCAGCACGTGCCCGCCGCGCTGCGCGGCAGTCCGCAGGATCGCCTCGAGATCCCGCGAGATCCGCGCGTGGTCGTGGGCGTGCTCGCGCGAGCCGTAGGTGGACTCCATGACGAGCAGGTCGACGGGGCCGACGTCGCGCGCCCACTCGGTGTTCGGGTCGCGCAGGATGGGGCTGTCGGGCCGGCCGAGGTCGCCGCTCAGCACCACGCGCGCGCGGCCGCGCCGCAGCTCGACGCTGGCCGAGCCGAGCAGGTGGCCGGCCTCACGGAAAGCGACGGTGGTGCCGCGCACGTCGAACGCGCGGTCGTAGGGCACCGGCTTCGCGAGCGCGCGGAACCGCCCGAGCACGCGCTCGATCTCGCCGGGCGGCGCCCCCTGCAGGCCGAGGCCGTCCTCGAGGGAGAGCGCGGTGATCTCGAGCGTGGGCGCGGTCGCGTAGATCGGCCCGTCGAACCCGCGATCCAGCAGGGTCGGGATGCTGCCGATGTGGTCGAGGTGACCGTGGGTGAGCACCAGCGCGTGGGCCTCGGACGCCGCGTCGGGCAGCCGGAAGCCCCGGGCGTCAGCCCCCTGGGGGATGCCGCAGTCGACCAGGATACGGGCGCCGGGGACGTCCACGCGGGTCATGGCGCCGGTGACGGTGCGCACCGCGCCGAGCAGCCGGACCTCGCCGTCGGGGATCGGGTGCAGCTCCGTGCAGGGGACGATCTCGGCCATGGGGCCGGAGCATACCCGGCTGGACTACAGGTTCTCGATCGTCTTGAGCAGCTCGATCACGAACTGGAGCCGCGGGCGCACGAGGATGGTGCGCACGCCCATCTTGCGGGCGCCCACGCGCATGTCCTCGGAGAGGCCGTGCTGGGTCGTGAGCGTGTCGGCGTCCTTGAACTCGATGTGCTCGACGTCTTCCTTCTTCTTCTCGCCGGCCGAGGCGACGGCGGGAAGGCACACGACGACCAGGGCTACGGCTACGAGCTTGCGCATGAGACCTCCGGGGGGCACACGAGCCCCGCTGGAGGCGCAGACGCCTCAGCCAGGAGAAGCTTGGATCACTTGGCCTTCACCTCGCCCTTGACCTCGCCCTTCACCTCGACCTTGCCGCCGGATTTCCCGCCCGGCGCGTCCTTCTCCACCGGGTGCTGGAGGTCGAAGTCGGGCGCCGTGTTCGGGTCGCAGTTGGGCCCGAAGCCGTCGGCCTTGAACTTGTAGGTCAGCGAGCCCGACTGCTTGCCGTTCGAGACCTCGATCTTCACCTCGTGCTCGCCCGCGCGCGAGGGCGTGCAGTAGGAGAAGAGGTAGTACTTCTGCATGGCCGCCGAGATGCGCGTGGCCACCTTGTCGAACGCCTCGCCCACCTTGTTGGGGTCGCCCTCCTTGATGGTGCCGCTCTTGCCGATGTCTTCGAGGCGGCTGTCCTTCATCTCGGCGCCGACGCCGATCGCGTAGACCTCGAAGTCCTTGTACTGATCGTCCTTGAGGGCCTTGTCCACGTCCTCCTTCTTCACGCGGGCGGCGCGGTCGGTGCCGTCGGTGAACACGACGAGGGTGCCGAACTTGAGCGGCTTGCTCTCCGCGTCGAGGGCCTTGCGGAGCACCTTGAGGCCCTCGATCACGGCGCCGTTCAGGTTGGTGGACGGATCCTTGGGCTTGTAGGTGAGGAGCTTGTCGAGCCCGGCCTGCGCCTGCTTCTGGTCCTCGGTGAACGGGACGACGCCGTTGATCTCGGTGGAGCCGTCGAAGGTGGCGACGGCCACCTTGTGGTACTTGCCGACCTTCTCGGTGAACTTGCTCGCCGCGTTGACGACGTCACCGACCTTCTTCGACTCGACGATGCTGCCGCTCATGTCGAGCAGCAACAGCGTGTAGTGGGCCGCGGCGATGGTCGGGTTGAGGATGGTCTGCTTGCTCTCGAAGTCGGAGACCTTGCCGCCGTCCTCGTAGATCACGAACTTGTCGGCGGTGAGCCCGCCCACCGGCTCGCCGTCCGAGGTCTGCACGCTGAAGTACACCGCGACGTTGCTCGGCTTCTTGGCCGACTGATTGACGAGCTTCAGCTTGAGCCCTCCCCCGCAGCCGAGGGCGCAGCAGAGGACGAGGAGGGTCTGCAGGAAGGGGAGGGGGCGCATCGGCCGGATCGTAGGCGAAAACTGGCGCCCTCGACGAGCCCCACCCGTTTGGCTACTCCCCACGACCCCCCGCGAGCACCCTCGCGGGTCGTGAACGCCCGAGAGTCGAGCTGAAGATGCCCACCGAACACCCCGAAACCGCAGAGAACCCGGGCAGCGAGACCGCCGTGCCGGCCGTGATCTCGGACGAGGAGAAGGTCCTCGCCCGCGTCCTCGGCTCGCTCAAGGCGCGCATCGAGCGCCTGGCCAGCGCCGGACAGGTCAAGAAGGACTACGACGCCGAGCTCCTCGCCCTGCGCGACGAGCTGTCCGAGGTCCGCCTCGAAGACGCCCCTGCCCTCATCGCCCAGATGGAGCGCCTGCAGGCCGTGGCCGCGCGCCGCAGCGAGGTGCCCACCATGAGCCTCGACGCGCGCTCGCCGTATTTCGCGCACATGCGGCTGCTCGAGAACGGGCGCCTGCGCGACGTGTGCATCGGCCGCGGCACCTACCTGGATCCCGAGTACGGCGTCCGCGTCGTCGACTGGCGCAACGCACCCGTCTCGCGGATCTACTACCGCTACGCCGAGGGCGACCCGTACGAGGAGTCGTTCGGCGACAAGGACGTCGAGGGCGAGGTCGTCGCGCGTCGGGACGTCACGATCCTCGAGGGCAAGCTCGTGCGCGTCGGCGCGGCCGAGGCCACCTACGTCAAGGGCAAGGCCGGCTGGCGTACCCTCGCCTCGCGCTCGATCCGCCTCTCCGGCGGCCAGGGCACCGCGGTGCTCCCGAGCGACGCGCGCGGCGGACAGAAGACGGGGCAGCTCGGCTCCGGCGAGGGCGAGGACGGCGTCGGTCGACGCGACAAGTTCCTGCCCGACATCGCCGCCCTCCTCGACCCGAAGCAGTTCGAGGCCATCGCGCGGCCCTCGGCGGGCATCTTCGTCGTCCAGGGCGGCGCCGGCAGCGGAAAGACCACCGTCGGCCTGCACCGCATCGCCTACCTCGCGTTCCAGGCGCCCAAGCGCTTCACGCCCGACAAGGTGATCGTCATCGTCCCGAGCAAGGCGCTCGCCTCGTACACCTCGCGCGTGCTCCCGGCGCTCGACGTGCCGAACGTGATCGTGACCACCCTCGCCGACTGGCAGCGCGAGGCCCGCCTCCGCGCCCTGCCCTCGCTGCCCTCGCGCGTGACCGACGAGGCGCCGCTCGCCGTCACCAAGCTCAAGAAGCACCCGGGCCTGCTCACCGCGCTCGACGCCAAGGTCACCCACGTCGCCGAGCAGCTCGAGGCGCAGCTGCGCCGCGTCTGCGAGCAGGTCCCGAAGGACCTCGCCGACCCGGTCCTGCGCGCGTGGCAGCAATTGGCAGGAAACGCGCTCCACGCGCGGATCCAGGGCCTGCGCAAGTGGCTCCAGGGCACCCTCGTGCTCCCCGAGCTCGGTCGTCCCCCGCCCCCGAGCGGCTCCCGCGTGCTGGTCGAGCACACGCTCACGCGCCTCTCGCGCAGGGCGAAGGACGTGGTCTCGGTGTGGGCCGACCTCCTCACCGACCGCCACGTGATCGAGGCGATCGCCAAGGCCCCCACGCCGAACGGCCTCGCGCCGTTCACCAAGGCGGAGGTCGAGGAGGCGATGCGCTGGTGCACCAAGCGCTGCGAGGTCGTGCTCTCGCGCCAGCCCACCCACACCGAGTACACCGGCGAGGACGCGCGCGACCACGTGCCCAAGGACGACGAGGAGCGCAAGCAGGGCCAGCTCGCCCTCGATTTCGAGGCGCACCAGGCCGAGTCGCACGACACCGAGGATTTCGTCCCCAAGAAGCCGCGCCGCGGCGACGACGACGAGCGCCCCTCGCACCGCCACGACGACGACGACGACGACCGTCACGACTTCGCCCCGCGCGAGGGCGTCGACGGGCTCGCGGTCGACGAGGAAGAGGGGCTCGGCGCCGCGCTCGACCCCGAGGACGACGCGCTCGTGCTGCGCCTCTACCAGAAGCTGCGCGGCCCGCTGCGCGGCAAGGGCAAGTCCACCCTGCAGTACGAGCACGTGTTCGTCGACGAGGTGCAGGACTGCGCGCAGATCGACCTCGGCGTCCTCGTGGACTGCACCACGGTCGTCGACGGCGAGCGCTCCATGACGCTGTCCGGCGACGTCGCCCAGCGCCTCACCCTCGACGTGGGCCTCGGCGAGTTCGCCCCCGCGCTGCGCGGGCTCGGCCTGCCGCACGTCGAGGTGGAGCCGCTGCAGATCGGGTACCGCTCCACGCGCCAGGTCCTCGCGCTCGCCCGCGAGGTGCTCGGTCCGCTCGCGCCCGAGGTGCCGCCGGTCGCCACGCGCGACGGCGCGCCGATCGAGCGCCACCTGTTCCACGACGCCGGCGCCGCGGCGGCGTTCCTCGCGAGCACGCTGCGCGACCTCGCCTCGCGCGAGCCGCTCGCCTCGGTGGCGCTCATCGCGCGCCACCCCTGGCAGGCCGACGTGTACTGGGAGGTGCTCTCGCAGGCCGAGATCCCCAACCTGCGTCGCGTGCGCGTGATGGACTTCCCGTTCAAGGCGGGTGTCGACGTCACCGACGTGCGGCAGGTCAAGGGCCTCGAGTGGGACTACGTGGTGCTGCTAGACGTGAACACCAACACGTACCCGGCCGAGGACGAGGCGCGACACCTGCTGCACATCGCGGCCACCCGCGCCGCGCACCAGCTGTGGCTGATCACGACCGGCACGCCGAGCCCACTCGTCTCGGGCTGGGACGACTGAGCCGCGCGAGGGGGAATTCTCGATGGATCCGCAACCGAAGAGTGGCAAGGCCAAGGTCGTCGCCGCCGTGCTCGTCGTCGGCGCAGTGGGCGTGGGCGGGGCCGTGTTCCTCGCCCGGCAGGACGCGAAAACCAAGCGCGCCGCGATCGACGCTGCGTGGGGCAAGTCGACGCGGTGCCTCCTCGGCTCCGCGCCGACGAGCGCCGCCGACGCCACCGCGCGGGCGCGCGCGCTGCAGCTCGCCGTCATCGGCAAGCCGCAGACCGACGCGGCGGGAGCCTGGCCGGCGCGCTGCGAGGAGCCCGCGCGCGCGCTGCAGAAGACCCTGCTCGACGGCGCCTCCGTGCTGCCCAAGACCGAGAACCTCCGCACCGCGATCGAGGCGATGCTCAAGGAGCTCCACGGCAGCGCGGGCGCCGAGGCCGTCGCCGGGCCGATCGGCAAGGTGTTCGGCGAGGGCCTCGCGCTCGGCCTGTCCGGCGTCGGGAGCGATGGCCCCGCGCCGCCCAAGGCCGCGGCGGTCTTCGCGGCGCACGAGCTCCCCAAGGAGACCCGCATCAGCGGCACCGGCGCCCGCCTCGCCAACGTGCAGGTGGCGCCCATGCGCGGCGACACCCTCGTGTTCACCGTCGAGGGAGAGGGCAGCGCGGCGCCGATCGTGTGCGCCTCGACGGCGCAGAAGCTCGTCTGCAAGCCCTCGAACGCCAAGGTGCCGGCCGGCGCGCACCCGTTCGGCAGCGCCGACGAGGGCGCCCCGCCCGTGCTCTTCGCGGGCGGACTCCACGGCGATCGCGGCATCTTCCGCGCCGACACCGGGGATTCGCTCGGCACGCTCTCGCTGGTCGGCGCGCACGTCGCCGCCGACGGCGCGCTCTCGACCGTGAGCTGGGACGAGAAGGGCGAGGCCGTCCACCTCGTGCAGAAGGGCAAAGACGAAGTCGTCGCCACCCGCAAGGACGACCGCGTGCACCGCATGGGCGTCACCTACGCGTGGGGCGATCTGTTCATCGAGCGCTTCGACCCCGAGCTCGGCCACGCGCTCTTCACGCGCAAGCTCGTCGACGGCAAGCCCGAGGACACCGAGGTGGGCCGCGTGGTGCCGTTCAGCGGCCTCTCCGAGACCACCCCGCGCCACTCGGCGTGCCGGTCCGGGAGCGCCACCGTGATGCGCGTGGTCGGGAGCGGGAGCGAATCCATCGCCTTCCACCTCGACGGCCGCTGGTTCCCGCCGCGCACGGTCGCGGGCGCGGGCGGCACGCTCTCGTGCACCGCGTCCGACGCGTACGTCACCCGCGTCGTCGACTTCGACGGGCCGACGGTCACCGCGTGGCACTGCACCGTGACCAAGTGCGAGCCCTGGCGCATCGACCTGCGCGAGGCGATGAAGAACGAGCTCCCCATCGCGCCGTCGAACGTGAAACACGTGCAGGCGCTCGAGATGGGCGGCAAGCTCGGCGTCGTGTATCGCGCGGGCGACCAGGGCGGCCTGCGTCTGCGCATCGCGCGCGCCGAGGAGTTCGCCGGCGGCGTGGACACCCTCGTGTTCGACGACCTCCGCGACGAGAACGGCGCGGCGCCGTCCACGCTCAAGGACTTCCGGCTCCTGCCCGGCAAGGGGCACGCGATCCTCTTGCTCTCGACCACGGCGGGCGTACACGCCTACCGGCTCCTGCCGAGCGGG